>QHBU01000210.1 GCA_003244045.1 Candidatus Aeolococcus gillhamiae | reverse complement strand
CGCATCCGCCAGATCGAGAACCACACGTTGAAGAAGCTCGAGGCGTTGCCCGAGGCGCAGCGCTTGAGGGACGCCTCCTAGCAGAGACCTTCCGTCCGGGCTCGAACGTATGTTCGGCTTGTCGAGAAGGTCAGGCGAAACCCGCGACGACAGGGCGATAAGGGCGAGCGGTCAGCGATGCTCTGGCTGGGCGCACAGGACGCCGGCGTCTTCATGCCGGTGTTCCACAGCCCCGACTTCGACCTCGTCGCTGGAGCGGCCTGGTCAAGCGCTTGGATCCGACTCGGTAGGACTGGCGGTTCGTACTCGTCGGCGACGGACGGCGATGGTTCATGCCATCGGCGAGGTGGGCGGCGAAAACATCATCCGGCCGGTGGACCGAAGTACGCGGCGTGGGAGATCGACCCCCGGCGAGCCCCTGCACTCAAGGGCAGCGACGCTAGACTCAGCGCCCCTTCGGCGGGATTCCCGAGCGGTCAAAGGGGATGGACTGTAAATCCATTGGCTCAGCCTTCGCAGGTTCGAATCCTGCTCCCGCCACTCCGGCCTCATCGGCCACATGAGACCCAATGGAACCCGGCGACCGGTCGCGGCGATCTGCAGCTGGCGGTCCTGTTCGCCGACCTGGTTGGCTTCTCGTCGTGGGCGCTTTCAGGCGGCCGACGAACCGGCGCTCGAGCGGCTGCCTGAGGTGGGCTCGAGCGTCGAGACGGCGATCGTCCACGGGCGCGGCCTAATCGTCAAACGCCTGGACGACGGGGTGATGGCGTCCTTCCTCACCGCCCTCGATGCGGTCCGGGCGGTTGACGCGGGCACGCCGCCGTGAGAGAGATCGACGTCGGGGGCCGTCTTGCGCGGCTGCGGGCGCGACTGCACTGGGGATTGCCGCGGGGGGGGCGACTGTCTGGGCGTCGATGTCAACATGGCGGCCCGGGTGACCGATGCCGCCCACGGGGATCGGGTGCTCGCCTCCGACATGCTGCTGGCCCAGCTGGACGCCGACCGGGTCGCCGCGCTGCGGACCGGACGCGCGAAGCGGCTGCACGCCGACGGCGCACCTCGCGACCTGCGCGTCATCGGTATCGCCCGGCCTGAGTAGCGGCTGCAGCTTTTCATGCATGGGACGCGGCCTGCGCGCCGCGCCTAATGCGCGTGTTAGGTTGCCGCCGTTCCCGCTACATGCAGGGAAAAGACGAGCATCGGTGCGGCTCTTGACACAATTCCAGCAGGGCCTCGGACGACGTACGAGGATCGTCGTGGTCACGGTTGGCGTGGCGGCGGGCGGCGGCCTCGGAGGCTACCGCTGGGGGGTCGATCGCAAGGGACAGTTACTCGCGGCCGAGCGGGGATCGGCCCGACCAGCACTCGAGAGACCCGCGAGCAAAAGGACCGCGCGCGATGCAGAAGTCGTCGATCATTAGCGCCGGGCGGGCGGCCCTACCCCGCAGCCTGGCCCGCAGCCGTCCGCCGCTCGACATTATCGTGGCCCTGCTGATCGTCTACGTGATTTGGGGCTCCACCTACCTGGCGATCCGCATCGCCCTAGAGGGGTTCCCGCCCTTCCTGATGGCGGCCGCGCGGTTCCTGATCGCCGGGGCCGTGCTCTACGCGATCCTGCGCCTGCGCGGCACGCCCAATCCCACGCGCGCGCAGTGGCGGGGCGCCGGCCTGGTCGGCGCCCTGCTGCTACTGGGCGGCAACGGCGGCGTCACCTTCGCCGAGCAATGGATCCCGTCGGGCGTCGCCGCCCTGGCCGTGGCCACGGTCCCCGTCTGGACGGCGATCTTCGCCGTCATCTGGGGCCAGCGCCCGGGCCGTCTGGAATGGCTGGGCGTGGGGGTCGGCTTCGTGGGGGTCGTGCTGCTGAACTTCGACGGCAACATGCAGGCCAACCCTTTCGGCGCGGCGGTCGTGCTGCTCCTGGCAACCGCTTGCCCGGGCGGCGGCGGCAACGCGGTCCCCGCCACCCCCCGTGCTCAGACCAGGGAGACGGGCGGCACGCTCGACGTGCTGATGCACGCCGACTTCGAGCATCTCGACCCGGCCCGCAACTACCTCGCCGAGGGCCTGGACTTCGGCCGGCTGCT
>QHBU01000209.1 GCA_003244045.1 Candidatus Aeolococcus gillhamiae | reverse complement strand
GGCGACAGCCACATGGGCCTGCAGGCCCGGCTCATGTCCCAAGCGCTGCGCAAGCTGACCGCCAACCTGAACCGCTCCGACACCATCGCCGTCTTCATCAACCAGCTGCGAGAGAAGATAGGAGTGTTGTTCGGCTGCATGAGCTACGGCACGCGGGTGACTCTTGCCGACGGGACACAGGAGAAGATCGGCAAGATCGTCAACCAACGGATGCCCGTCGAGGTGCTGTCCTACGACGCCGACCTCGGTCGGGTGGTTCCCAGGAGAGTCGTCAACTGGTTCGACAACGGCAAGACGGACGAGTTCTTGCAGGTGACAGTTGCTCGCCCAGGGGGCAACGGTCGGGCTCAGTTCGGCTGCACAGCCAACCATCAGGTACGGACTCCGGCCGGGTGGAGGCAAGCCGGTGACCTCATGGTGGGTGACCGGGTTCTGCAGGCCGTGCCCCATTACCTTTCGGACTTGCAGTGGCAGGTGATCCTCGGCGGCCTGCTCGGCGACGGAGCCTTGTCGCCGACCAAGAGCGGCCACGGTGCCCGTTTCCGGTTCGGGCACGGGGTCCACCAAAGCGTGTACGCCGACTGGAAGGCGTCGCTGTTCTCGAACCTGATCTGTAGTCGCTCGACCAATCCCAAGCGAGCCGTGTTCTACGACTTCCAGCCGCTTCCTGAGCTGGCCGAGCTCCGCCGAGCAACCTATGTCGAGGGCAAGAAGGTACTGAGCGACGACTATCTCAAGCAGCTGACGCCGCTCTCCCTGGCGATCTGGTACATGGACGACGGTTGCTACACCGAGCGAGCGAAGGGCCTCCAAGCGCGGACTCGGGACGGCAGTGGCCGCATAGAGATCTGCGTCGAGGCGCTCGAGGCGACCAGCCGGGAACGGCTCCTGGCTTACCTGGCTGACGTCTGGGGGATCGCCGGTCGGCTCCGTCGGTCGGGCGCCGGCCAAAGGGTGGTCATCATTCTGCCCAAGGAGGAGACCGCGAAGTTCCAGGCGTTGGTGGCGCCGTTCGTGCATCCGAGCATGGACTACAAGCTCCAGCCTCGCTTCCGGGGACGCTTTGGCGTCGAGCCGGCGTTCGCCCCAATGCGACACGAGCTGATGCCCCTGCCGGTGGTCAAGATCGGTCCAAAGCCCAAGACTCGCAGCATGCACCGCTTCGACATCGAAGTGGAAGGCAGCCACAACTATCTGGTGGACGGGGTGGTGGTCCACAACAGCCCCGAGACCACCCCTGGTGGCCGGGCGCTCAAGTTCTACTCCTCGATCCGGTTGGACATCCGGCGCATCGAGTCGATCAAGGACGGTGCCGAGGTGACCGGCAACCGCACGCGGGTCAAGGTGGTCAAGAACAAGTGCGTTGCCGCCGGCACGAAGGTCTTCGATCCCACCACCGGGCTGACCCATGCAATCGAGGACATTGTCAACAGCGGTGCCGGCAACGCCGTGGTCGCTGCCGATAAGGCCGGGCAACTGCACGTCCGCCCGATCGTCCAGCGGTTCGACCAGGGCGAAGCCGAGGTCATTGGCATCGCGTTGCGCGACGGCACGATCCTTTGGGTAACCCCGGATCATCGAATCCTCACGGAATCGGGCTGGAAGGAAGCCGGCGAGCTGACAACCGGTGACCGGGTGGCCCGGCCGCGCCAGTCGGGTGACGAGTCGGCTGAGAGCGCCTCCGGCAGGCGTCGTGGCTCCCAGCGCGGATACCTCCCCGCGAACCAGACCGAGCCCGTGCTGGCCTACCTCCGAGGATGTGGCGTGAGTCCCACGCTGGCGGCGTCGATGGTGGGGGAGGGAGCAGGAAGCCCCGTTGGCGGACTTCGCCAAGTTCTGGGGCGCAGCCGGCTGCGGCGAGATCGCATTCAGCGCTTGGCCGATGCCCTGGACAGCAGCTTCTTGGCTGACGTCCTGGCTGAAGACCTTTGGTACGACCGGGTAGTGGCTATTCACCCGCCGGAGTGGCGTGACATCTACGACATCGAGGTCGACGAACACCACACCTTCGTGGCTAACGACGTCGTGATCTCGAACTGCGCGCCACCGTTCAAGCAGTCAGAGTTCGACATCATGTACGGCAAGGGGATCAGCCGGGAGGGCACGTTGATAGACGTGGCCGTCGACTTGGGGATCGTCAAGAAGGCCGGGGCCTGGTACACCTACGAAGGTGAGCAGCTGGGCCAGGGCCGCGAGAACGCCAAAGCCTTCCTCGCCGACAACGTCGAGGTGATGATCGAGATCGACGAGCGGGTACGTCGTCAGGTCGGGATCGGCGCCAGCGTCGGCGCCGGCACCGGCACCGGCACCGAAGGCGACGCCCCCAGGACCGAGGTTCCCTTCGGCGCCGATCCGGCCGACGACGAGCCGATCAGCCTCCAGGACTGAAGGGTACGGGCCCCTCGCCCGATTTGCCCCGTTTTGTCCGAGATGCGGGAGGAGAACACGCTCGCTGCGGCGAAGTGCTTCGGTGTCGTCCAACCCAACGAGGTGGCAGAAGATGGCCGAGGTGTCCGAGCTCCTCAAGGTGTCGAGCAGGTCCAACCCCAATGCGGTCGCCGGCGCGCTGGCCGGCGTGGTGCGCTCGGCGGGGGCGGTGGAGGTGCAGGTGGTGGGCGCCGGCGCCCTCAACCAGGCGGTCAAGGCCATCGCCATCGCCCGCGATTACCTCGCACCTTCGGGATGGGACCTCACCTGCCGGCCGACCTTCGCCGACATCGAGATCGACGGCGAGAGCCGCACCGCCATCCGCCTCCTGGTAGAGCAAGGACTGGCAGAGACCCCGACGGCCAGCTCCGCCTAGCGGTACCGGCCCGAGGCGTCAGCCGTTAGGGGCCCAGCGCGGGTCGCGGCCCGTCCAGGCTATGAAAGCCTCGGTTGGCGTGGCCCCGTCCGGCGCTTCCTGCTCGGCGCCGAAGACGCGCGGGCTGCGCACCTGGTCGGCTGGGATCGGATCGATGACCAGGTGAGCGAACTCGATCGCCTCCGCTGGGATCTCGAGCTCGGCACCCCTGCAGCGCGCGAGATCCCAGGCGTGGACCCAAAGGTCCAGCGCAGGAAAGCTCAGGCCTTCAGAGACCTTGCGCCGGCCCATCGGGGAGTCCACGACCGCCTCGAGATCGGCTTCCCGGACCGCCTCGAGGGCCGGCTCGACCTTCGCCTTCCACCAGGCGGCGGGGTCGCCTTCGACGGCAGCGCCGGGCGGGTCGCTCGGCTTCCATGCGGGCTGTTCGCCCCGTAGCAGCAGCGTCCCGAAGCGCACGGCGGAGCCGACGTGGCCCAACACGTCGAGCGCCTTCCAGCCCTCGCACGGCGAGGGTCGCTGCCAGTCCGACGTTTCGAGCTGGTCCACGGCCTTGCTGAAGAAGTCGATCCCGTTGAGGTAGACCTGATCCGGTTGCCATCTCATGGGGCAATCATTCCACCATTCCACCTGCGAGCAGGAGTGTCATGAACGATCCTTCCGAGGCGAGCTTCGACGTTGTGGTCATAGGGGGCGGGCCGGCAGGGGAGAACGTGGCGGGGCGCGTGGCGGCGGCCGGCCTCTCGGTGGCGCTGATCGAGAAGGAGCTCGTCGGGGGGGAGTGCAGCTACTGGGGGTGCATCCCGAGCAAGACCCTGGTCCGCCCGGGAGACCTGGTAGCGGCGGTTTCCCGGGCCCCCGGCGTCGACACCGTTCCCGTCGACGTCGCGGCGGTGCTGGCGTGGCGTGACGAGATGACCAGCAACTGGACCGACGACGGCCAGGTGGAGTGGTTGAGGGGAGCGGGGGTGACCCTCCTTCGCGGGGAAGGGCGCCTCTCCGGCGCCCGCCGGGTGGTCGTGGAACCCCGTGGCGAATCGAGCCAGCGCGAGCTCACCGCCCGGCGGGCCGTGGTCATCGCCACCGGGACCACCGCCGCGGTGCCGCCGATAGACGGGCTCGCCGATGCCAGGCCGTGGGACAACAGGGGCGTCACCGCGGCGAAGAAGGTCCCGCCGAGGCTCCTGGTCCTCGGCGGCGGCGCGGTCGGGGCGGAGATGGCCCAGGCCTTCGCACGACTGGGGAGCCGGGTCACTGTCCTCGAGGGCGGCGAGCGCCTCCTCGCCCACGAGGAGCCCTTCGCCGGCGAGGAGGTGCGCGCCGCGTTCGAGGCCGAAGGAATCGACGTGCGCGTCGGCGCGAGGGTGGTCGGGGTGACCCGGCGCGGGGACGGGCCC
>QHBU01000208.1 GCA_003244045.1 Candidatus Aeolococcus gillhamiae | reverse complement strand
GGCCGGGTCGTCGCCCATGTCGACCACCTGGGTGGCAGCCAGCACCTCGATGCCGTCGGTGTCTCCGAGGGCGTCGGGATGACCCACCAGCACCACCTCGATACCGTGGTCGTCACGAGCCTGGCGGGCGGCAGCGACCACCTCGCCCGGGCCACGGTCGGTGCCCATGGCGTCGAGGGCGATGGGCAGTGTCATGGCAACGCAGGAACGGTCATCGCTGCGCCGCCCCGGGCGACGTCAGTCCACCTCTATGGCTTGGCGGCCGCCGTACCACCCGCAGTTGGAGCACACCACGTGGGGCAACTTGGCCTGATGGCACTGGGGGCAGTCGCTGCGCGGGGGTGGTCCGAGCCGCCACGCCGACGCCCGCCGGCTCCGGCTCTTGGCCTTGGATGTCTTCTTCTTGGGTACGGCCACGTCGGATCGCCTTCCACATTCTTGCCACAGTCGCATGCTGCGACGGGTTCTGCCGCCAGCCTAGTGGGCCCTCAGGAAGGACCCAGATCGCTCCGAAGCAGGTCCAGGACAGCCCAACGGGGATCGACTGGGGTGTCGGCGCAGGTGCACGCCCCGTTGTTCAGGTCGATCCCGCAGGTGGGGCACAGACCGGCACAGTCGTCGGCGCACAGCGGAGCCAGCGGCAGGGCGCACAAGACGGCCTCGCGGGCGAGGGGCGCCAGGTCGATGTGGTCTCCACGCAGTGGGTAGCTCTCCCCCTCGCGGGGAGACTGTTCGAACAGCTCCCGGAACTCCACCACCAGCTCGCCGCCCACCGGGGCCAGGCACCGCCGGCACTCTCCCCTCCAGGGAGCCACGGCAGTGCCCGTGGCCAGGATGCCGTCGCAGACCCATTCGAGGAGGGCGTCGACCATCACCTCGCAATCCCGGGGGACCGAATTGCCTATCACGCCCCGGCCGTCGAGCGGGCCGCTCACCTGCTCCCGCCGGTGCGCCCCAGGGCGGTGGAGCAGGTCGGCAACGGTGACGACGAACGGTGCCATCAGCCCTGGTCCTGATCGAAGAAGACCTCCCCGCTGTCCATCTCCGCGTCCACGATGCCGGCGCCGGCGGGGGCGCCGGGGGTGGCAAGAGGCGCGATCTGCAACTTCTCCCGGCCGCCGTGGACGGTCTTCATGATGCGTTGGAGCTGGATCTCGAAGCTGGCCAGCTTTTGGTCGCAATAGTCCTCGGCCTCGTGGCGGAGGCGGCGGGCTTCCTCGTTGGCCTCGTCGAGGATGCGCCGGGACAGGCGTTGAGATTCCCTGACCAGCTCGGTGCGCTGGACGATCCGCTCGGCTCGGTCGCGGGCGGCAGCCAGGATGTCGTCGGCCTCCCTCTGCACCTTGGCCAGGTACTCCTCACGCTCCTTCAGCAGCCACCGAGCCTGGCGCAGCTCGTCGGGCAGGCGCTCCACGGCCTCCTCCAGGAGCTCGACCACCTCGTCCTTCTCCAGCCGCACGGTGGACGACAGGGGCATCTTGGGGGCGGCGTTCACCAGGTCGAGGACCCGGCGCAGCATCAGCTCGGTGTCACCGGCCTCGGCGGCCCGCTCGGTGTGACGATCGAAGGTGGTCATGAGGAGTACCGCTCCTTCAGTCGGCGGGCCACCTCGGGCGG
>QHBU01000207.1 GCA_003244045.1 Candidatus Aeolococcus gillhamiae | reverse complement strand
ATGTTCTGGGAGACCCTGTGGCCCCTTGTCCTCGGGTTCGGGCTCTCGGGAGCGGTCCAAGCGTTCAGCAGCCGCGATGCCATGCAACAGAAGCTGGGCAACCACCGGCCCGCTGCAGTGATGCGCGCGTCCGGCTATGGGATGGTCTCCTCGTCCTGCTCCTACGCGGCCTCGGCCATGGCCAAGTCTCTTTTCGTCAAGGGTGCCGATTACATCGCAGCCATGGTCTTCATGTTCGCCTCGACCAACCTCGTCCTCGAGCTCGGCATCGTGCTCATCGTGCTCATGGGTTGGCAGTTCGCCGTCGGCGAGTTCGTGGGCGGCGTGATCATGATCACGCTGCTTGCGACGCTCGGCGCCCTGTGCCTGCGCGGTCCGCGGGTGTCGGCGGCCAGACAGCGCCTCGGGACGGACCTCCCCGAACACCAACACGGCGCTGGCCAGGACCCCGAGCTGTCGCGCAGAGATCTATCGCTTCGCCTGCGTTCCAAAGCCGACTGGGCCGACGCCGCGACGTACACGATGTCGGACCTCACAATGCTGCGGCGCGAGCTGGTCATCGGCTACACGGTTGCCGGGTTCCTGACGGTCTTAGTACCCACCTCGGTCTGGCAGACGGTATTCGTGAGCGGTCACGGCGCCTGGGCCAGCATCGAGAACGTCATCGTCGGGCCGTTCATCGCCATCATCAGCTTCGTCTGCTCCATCGGCAACGTGCCGCTGGCGGCCGCGCTATGGAAGGGCGGCATCTCCTTCGGCGGTGTGGTCTCGTTCATCTTTGCCGACCTCATCGCCTTCCCGCTTCTCATGATCTACCGCCGCTACTACGGAATCCGCCTGACGCTGCGAATGCTGGCCGTGTTCTGGGCCCTCATGTCAACGGCCGGCCTCATCACCGGGGAGATCCTCGGAGCCGGCGGGCTGGTGCCCTCAACCCGGCCTACCTCGGTGGCGCCCGCCCATTTCTCGTGGAATTACACCACCTACCTCAACATCGTGTTCCTGGCCCTCTTCGCCGTCCTGTACTGGACGTACCGCAATCGTGAGCGGCTAGGTGCAAGCGGCAGGTACACGAAGGACCCGGTGTGTGGCATGCAGGTCGAGACGGCCCAGGCACCGGCGTCACTTCGTCACGGAGGATCCCGGTGGTATTTCTGCTCAGACCACTGCGCCGAGCGGTTCTCCGCCGACGTGGTGCGCCACGCCGCAGTTCGAAGTCCTCGAAGTGGGTCGTGACCACCTCCGCGTTTGCGAATCCGGCGAGGTTGGGTCTCGCAACATCGGCGAGGGAGCGACCAGGCTCACCGCAGAACAACGCGCCAGCCGACCGGCGCGGTCGGGCAGCTCACCGTATGACCTCGACGCGAGGCATCCGGTCGTTGCGCCGTGCGGGGAAGTCCCTTGGAGCGGAGGCTTCAGGGGATCTGGCCGGACAGCTTCTTGGGGGCGGTGAGCCGGTAGGCCTCGGTGATGAGCTCCTCGAGCTCGGCCCAGTCGATGCTGGCGCTGGACAGGTCCACCCCGATCCAGCCCTTGGCACCGACGTAGGCCGGGAAGAAGAAGGGCTTTCCCTGAGCGAGCAGCGCCTGCTGTTCTTCTCGGGTCGCCTTGAGCGACACCGACGGGGTGGCTGGGTCGTGGCCTGCCGCCATGCAGAAGATCTTCTTTCGCACCCGGAAGGTGGCCTCGCCCCAGGTCTGTTCTTCGTAGGCCTCGGGAAACGACAGGCAGATCCGGCGAACCCGCTCGACTGGCTTGGTCGTCACGGCTGACGAGTCAATGAAACGGCTCGACGCGGATTGACCGGATCGATCTGCGCTCGGTGCGTGAGGGTTCACGGGAAACCGGGATCGCTGCGCCGTTCGGGATCGACGGGACTCGTGATCCCCACCGCATTCCCGTCGGGGTCCTCGACGACGGCGTAACGAGTTCCCCAGAAGGCGTCGTAGGGTCCCTGCTGGCCGCGGTAGCCGGCGCCGGTCAGATCGGCGAAGATCTCATCCACCCGCTCCCGGCTCCCGACCTTGAAGCCGAGCACCCCCATGCCAGCGATCCAGCCTTTGTCCCAGTGGCGAGCGAACTCGACGCTGTCGAAGTCGAGGTCGATCCCTCCGGGTAGCTGGGCGGCGCGGATCCGCTTCG
>QHBU01000206.1 GCA_003244045.1 Candidatus Aeolococcus gillhamiae | reverse complement strand
CCCGGCGCACCCCCCGCGCCCCCTCCTCCCAACGACTACTACTACCTTGATTCCAGATAACCTAGAAATGGTTGACCCCGTACGACCGGGACTTCGACGGGGTGTCGGTGACGTCCGCTTGGACGTCGGCTGCGAGGGCGGGCTTCCGGGCCATGGATGTGTCCTCCGGTGAGGTTGATCGCGTGGCCTTCGGGAAGCAGCGCGTACGAGGCCGGAGCGGAAACCCCTCGCCGCAGGCGACTTGCCTTGGGGGTTGTAGCGGAGGCCGCGCGCTGCTCGAATGCCACGACAGCGATCAAGACCTCACCGTCCGGAGGACGCCTCTGTGCAGGCCCGGCGGCCCTCCCTCGCAGAGGACGGCCATCACCACTGCGGCGGCAGCCGTCCCCGTCGAAGACCGTTGGCTACCTGGCTTCCGCCGTCTCCTCCTCGGTGACCGCCACCGCTCCGGGCAGCAGGTGACGGCACTCGCTCCATTGACTGAGGCCGCGCTCGGCGATGAGCGCCCGCTCCGCCTCGCTCAGCTCGTGGATTCCCGTGCTGTCCAGCAGCGCTCCGTACAAGTTGGCCACGTGGGGGTCGCTCGTCCGCGGCGGCTGGGTTGCCAGTCGCCGCTCACCGCGGGCGAGCTGCACGGCCAGCACCACGGTGGTCAGCTGCCCCAGGTCATTGCCGGCGTGCCCCAGGAGGACGCCAAGCGGCCGGCTCACGCCCCAGCCTTCCTCCGGGATGGTCAGCTCGAGGAGGCCGCAGGCATCCTCGAGCTCCTCCATGCGCGCGTCCCAGAGAGCGGTGGTGAGGATGTGGCGGACCGCCTCGTCCGTTGCAAAGGCACCGTTGGCGATCGCCGCCTTCAATGCCGCCGCTCGCACCGGCTGGGCGTCGCGCAACTCCTTGACAACGGCCCGCTTGGCGGCGCGCTCCGCCTTGAGATCGAGGACGCCGCTGCCGGCCTCCCCGGCGTGGCGACCGCGATCGATGACGTACGCCACCTCGCCACGGCCGGTGATGAAGGCCGCGTGGCAGGGCTGCTTGCGGTGCTGCCGTAGCGTCACCTTGACGCCATCACCCAGACGCTGCATCTTCGAGTTGCCAGTCACCGTGTCGTAGCGCGGCGCGGCTACGACGGGACACGCCTCCTTCTCCAGCTTGGCCTGCGCCGTCGCCACGGCGGCGGTGAGAGCACGCTGCTGCCGAACGCGAGAAACGGCCCACTGCGGCGTGGTTCCTCCCCGTACCTCAGCAACGACTGCCGCGACGAACTCCTCATCCTCACCAAGCTCGCCGAGGTCGGCGACATCGCCAACGGCGATGGTGCCGTCACGGACCAGCGCGAGCAGCGGTGCGGGCAACGCCAGCACCGCCCGCCAGCGGTCGATGGTGTCCGTGCTCGTGGCGAAGCGCGTCGCCACAGCATCCGTCGAGGCTCCGAGGTCGAGCATCTGCTGTATGGCGCCGGCGACGTCGAGCTCGGTGAGCGCGCAGCGGTCCGCGTTCTCGGCGAGCTGATCGCTGACCCGCTGGACCCCGGGCACCGGGTCCCGCACGACGGCGGGGATGAGCTCGAGTCCGGCAGCCTCCGCAGCTGCGACTCGTCGGTAGCCGGCGACGAGCTCGAAGCCTCCGTCCTGCCGGCGCTCGACGAGGACCGCCGTGAGCACGCCGTGCTGACGAATGGATTCCGCCAGGGACTCGAGGTCACCGAGTTCCTGGCGCACGTTGCCGCCCCGATGGATGTCAGCGAGCGGGATGACGGCCACCTCCGCTGCGACGGCTGCCGACGAGACTGTCGTGGTCATCTCTGACCCTCCGTGTGGTCCGAATGTGGACGCACGCGGTCAGAGCACGGCGCGAGCGTAGCGGAGTGCCGGCAACGCCGGCCGGAGCGGAGGGAGTGCCGTGCTACGCGTGAGAGCGGCCACATCGGGCCAGACGGGAGTTGGGGGAGCTACGGAGTCGCGTCGGCTACCTAATTCGATGACCTCACACCAGCTTCGACTGTCATGCCAGTCAGGCCACGGAGGCTCGGGCGGCGAAGAGCTTGCGCCCGGCCGGCCAGGGTCCGGTCCGGGTACGCGGAGCGGACGGGCGTTCTCCACCACCGACGCCCCTTGCGCGGCCGGGAGATGCAGCGCCTACCCTTGAGACATGCGTGCTGCGTCGGCGCCATTCGTTTGGAGCGAGGATATCGATGAGACACTCAATTTCTGGTTCTGGCTGTGGCGCGCGAATGGAATCTCCGAGGCCGATCTGCGTCTGAGAATTCAAGAGTGGGCAGGGCTTCACCCGTACGCCGGTCACTTGGCTGCCCGAGCCCATCCGCGGTTCGATGCATACCTACCGGTGGGACAGAGCTGGAAGATGACTCAGGGCGAGCAACACATGGCCGGCTACCGGTCCGAGAAGCCACGTGCGCTGCGGGCGCGCTACAGGACGATGAAAGCCGCAGGCGTCAACGTCCGTGTGCAATGGGTCATGGCCCCGTTTGGCGAGCGTTGGCTGTTCCCACCGGACCTAGCGGTCCTGGGGACAGAGGGCTCCACTCCCGAAGCGCGGCGAGGCGCTGTCGTGGAAGCTGCCTACGCTCTTCGCTAGTCCCTCCTCCACCTTCGGTCCTGGCCCGCGAAACGCGGACTTACCCTGGCTGACCGCGCGCCCACCCACCCGACTTCAGTCCCGAAGGCACCGCCATCGAAGTCACCTACTGCGGCGGTGGATCAGGTCCGTACGGCACACGGAAGCAGGCCGATGTCGGCCCGGCGCTAACGGCGTGATCTACGCCGCTATCCGGTTCAACGGTCGTCGTCGATCAAACTGACCCACTATCGGGTGTTCGCCATCCTTGATATCAGGGCACCGAGGTGGTACACAGTAATCGTGGGCAGAGAACACGGCGGAGCAGCGTTCCATCCCTGGCAGTGGACACTTCTGGTGTGCCGGGTGGCCTTTCAGCCGGCGCGTACCTGGCGGCAAGCCGCCGTAAGAGCAATGGTTATCTCCTTGATCATTGGAATTGTCGTCGTCAGCCTCGCGCTGATTCCTGCCCTACACTCTCCGGCCTTCAGCTACAAGCTGCTCTAGCTACCGCCTCGGCCTGCCGAGGATGCGCAACGAACGCAAGCTGCCTCGGAGCGGACTGGTAGTCCGCAGGGCTCGGTGGGCTACGCGCCCGGGCCAGCCAGGGCGTCGCCTGCCGTCTCCGCTAGTTTGGTTTTGGTGCGACAAGGCACGCCAGGGCGAGACTCGACCACAGCAGACTCTGCGGAACGGCGGCGCTGTCCCACGCAAGCCGACGGCGCCACAGCGAGATCCCGACAATCACGCCGAACGTGACTACCAGCGGGAACGCAGGCGACCACTCAAGAATCGCCACCCAGGTGCTTTGATTCGGTTGAGAGGTACCACTCACGTCGAGAGCGACTGCTCCGCTCACGCATGCCGCGATCGCCCAGGCCGCAGAGGCCAGCAGCCATAGCAAGCGGCCGCGAGCTCTCCACGCGACCCTGACATCCGCTATGACCCAACCGCCGAGGAGCCCAACGAGGCCCCCGAGCACGCCGGCACCCATCGCGATCGCGGAGGACGATGTCGATGTGCGTGCCCATCGATACCCGCCGCGGACCACCAAGGCCACGCCAAAACCGAACGCGACGAGATAGACCACCAACCCTACCGCGACGGCGAATGGAGTCAATACATCGCTGGTCACTTTCACCTCAATGTCCGCACTACTGCTGAACGCCACCACAGTACGGAGGTTTCGCGACGTCGGGATTGAGCGCAACTGACAATTGACGACCCCGTCGCCGCACCGATGGTCTAGCCGGTGCGGGGTCGCCGCGGCCAGACCATCGCGCCGGGCAGGTCGCGACGCGGCGGATGCCACCTCCCCCGCGGTCCCCCATGTGACACCCTTCGTTGACACCTCCCTGGGCGAACATCGCGACCCACGTCCGGACGGAGCACCCCAGCTGGTCCATCTCCTATCAGGGTCGTCTACGCGACCAGAGCATTCACGTGGGACCTTGCCGGAGTGAACGGACGGTCGTTGGTGCACATGTGCCAAATCGCTTCAGCGAGCTTGCGGGCGACCTCGACGCGAGCGACCTTCTTGCCTCGCTGCTTGCCGAGCCGTGCGGCGGTGCGCTCGTAGTGCTCTCTGTAGGCGGGATGCCGGGCGGCATGGACTGTTGCCTCGATGAGCGCCCAGCGCAGGTACTTGGGCCCGTTCTTCGCCAGCGGCCCGCGGTGATCTTTGCCGCCGGACTGGTACACGCGCGGGCACAACCCGGTGTAACCACAGAGTTTCTTGGGCGAGCTGAAACGGGAGATGTCACCGATCTCTGATGCGATGGTGTAGCCGAGCACCCAGCTGATCCCGGGGACGGTTGTCAGCAGTGGGACATAGCGATGATCGGCACCAAGCTGTCGCAACTCGACCGCGCAGGTGTCGATCTCGGCCTCGAGCTGGTCGATCTGCTGCAGCGCCCGGATGACGTTGGTGCTCCACGGCTCCGGCAGATCCAGTTTGCGGAGCAGATCGCGCCCGCTCACACCGAAGAGATCTGAGACCGGACACGGCTTGCCGAAGGCGATGAGCGTGGCGTGCACGCGGTTCTTGAACATCGTGCGGTGTCGCACTAGGTGGAGCCGATATCGAGCCCGCTCTCGCTCGGCCCGCACGCCGGGATCGGGGAGCCAGATCGCCGGCACCAGGTCGCGCCGAGACAGTTCCGCAAGGACCCAGGCATCGATCCGATCGGTCTTGCACGCCAAGGGCGCGAGCCCCTTCACCTTCTGCGCGTCGGCGATCTCCACATCCCAGCCGAGCAGCTCGAGCGTGTCGTGGATGTAGCGAGCACCGTTCATCGATTCGATGGCAGCGTTCACGGGCTCGCCAAACCCGGCGATCTTCCGCGCCAGCACCCCAAGCCCGTCACGGTCGGGCGGCGCGGTTGTCACCGTGAGCTTGTCGCCGTTCTCGCCGAGTACGCACACATCCAGACGACGTCGACTCAAGTCGAGTCCAACGTGCACCATTGTCCTGGGCCCTCCGTGGTGATTGGTTCCTTACGAGAACCCACACGTTCTCACCAGGGGGGCCCTCTTCATGACATTCCCAATCAATACGGCGACGTGCAGGTCACGGTGATCATCGCCGCGGGGAAGATCACCGACGTCCAGGCGCTGACGCTGCCCTCCGACCGACAGCGATCCGCCGAGATCAGTCAGCAGGCCGGCCCGCTCCTGCATGACGAGGTCGTCCAGGCACAGAGTGCCCAGATCGATATCCTCTCCGGCGCCACCTTCACCAGTGACTCGTACGCGCAATCTGTCCAGTCCGCGCTTGACCAGGCGCACTTGTAGTGGCCGACTCACACCGGGTTGCGGTGAGCGCCGGTGCAGGTCCGACTTGCAGCAGACCCAGGGCTGAGGCAGGGTCAGCATGGTGCGCGTCGAGCACGTCATGGGAACCGTCGTCAGTCTCCACCTGCGTGATCCCGGGATTGCCGACGCGGCTGTCGACGGCGTCTTCGGCTGGTTTCACGAGGTCGACGCCCGATTCAGCACCTACCGCGAGGACAGTGAGGTCAGCCGCCTCGGCCGCGGCGCTCTCGGGGTCGGCGAGAGCAGCGACGACGTCCGCGAGGTGCTCGCCCTCTGTGACGACGTCCACCGCGAGTCGGAGGGGATCTTCGAGGTGTGGGGACGACGCCACGGACCGCCCTTCGACCCGTCAGCGCTCGTCAAGGGATGGTCCGTCGATCGCGCCGCGGCGATGCTCGAGGGAGCCGGCGCTCGCAATTTCTATCTGAACGCCGGCGGCGACGTTGTGGGCCGCGGCGGGGCGCAGCCGGGCCGTGGCTGGCGCGTCGGGATCGTGCATCCAGAGGAACTCGACAAGGTCGCGGCGGTGATCACCGCCACCGATTGCGCCGTCGCCACCTCGGGCGCGTACGAGCGCGGCCACCACATCGTTGATCCGCG
Source organism: Candidatus Aeolococcus gillhamiae (assembly GCA_003244045.1). Taxonomy (GTDB): domain Bacteria; phylum Chloroflexota; class Dormibacteria; order Aeolococcales; family Aeolococcaceae; genus Aeolococcus; species Aeolococcus gillhamiae. Next base: position 6,793 of record QHBU01000206.1, on the reverse strand, counting down.
GAGCGGGCGGCCGTCGTCGGGGTTGCTCAGCATGACGGTGGTCGGACCAAGTCTCGCTCGTGCGGACGCCTACGCGACCGCGGCTTACGTCATGGGTCGTGAGGGAGTGGGCTGGGTCTCCGGCCGACCCGGCTATGAGGCCTACGCCATCACCGCCCAGCACCGCGCGGTGTTCACGGCGGGCTTTGCACGGTTGCTCACGTCGGTCACCCTTGACCCCGTGCCCGGGCCGTCCGCGTGAGAGCGGCCGTCCGGTAGCAGGCGAACTGCCGCGACCGGGGACGCCAAGGGTTACTCGGTGGATCGCCGGTCGTCCGGAAAGAACCTCGCCACCGCCGCGACCACCACGGCGGCGAGCGCCAGGGTGACCCAGAAGCTCGGTCGGGATTCGCGCCCCGGCGCGAAGATCAGGCTGCTGGTCGTCATCATCACGGCCACGCCCCAGCAGAGCCGACTCACCCAGAGCTGGTGGCGAGTGCGGGCGAAGAGCACCGGCAGGGCCGCGCAGGCGATCAGCACGACGACGAGCCTCCGGTAGGCGGAGAACTCGACGAGGGTCAGACAGATCAGTGCCACCAGGGAGGCGATCCACCACCGCCCCGGAGCCAGGCCGCGTCCCCGCTGCGGGGGACCGAGACCTCCTGTCGGTCACCGCGGGAACACCCAGTCTCGGGCGGACGGCGCTCCCGGTGACCCGTTGCCGAACAACACCGGACGCACGCCGCGGCGGCGGAGCTGGCGGTCGAGGCGCTCGAGGATGGGCAGGATGGGACGGCAGGCGAACCAGCCGATGACTCCGCACATCCCTCCGATGATGAAGCCGGCGACAACGTCGATCGGGTAGTGCATCCCAACGAAGACCCTCGCCACCGCCACCAGAACCGACAGGCCGAGAGCAACCAGCGCAAGGGGACGGGCGCGCGTCCAGCAGGCGCCGGTCAGGGCGCCGAGGACGAGGAGGTGGTCGGATGGGAAGGAGCCATCCGCGCCGTGGGCGATGAGCGGGGCGAAGTGATCGGCGACAAAGGGCCGCTGCTCCAGCCAGAGCGTGCCGAGCAGGGCGCCGATGCCCAGCGCCAGCAGCGCGCCGAGGGCGAAGCCCAGCCCCGCGCGGAGGCCGTCGCGATGGAACCAGAGCAACGCCAGGACGACCACCACGCCGTAGACGAAGTAGTCAGCAACGAGGCGCAGCAGGCCGTCCAGGACCGCGGAGTGACCGGTGAGGCCGTGGATGCTGCTCCCGAGGTCACCGAGCGTCATGCCGCCCACCGTACAGGCTGCTCGGCGTTACGGGCCGCCCCGTCACGCGGCTGCGATGATGGCCATCGTGGCCGCTCTGGGCGTGATCCGCATCAGTGTCGACCCGGTGCTCCACCTCGGCCCGCTGCCGGTGCATTGGTACGGGGTGATGTACGCGCTCGCCTTTCTCGCTGGCTTCCGCTTCGGCGTCCTCCCCCATCTCCGCCCCCGTGGGGTCAGCCGGCGCGACTGCGATCGCCTGCTCATCTGGGTCATCGTCGCCGGCCTGCTCGGCGCCCGCCTCTACTACGACGTCCAGCAACCGCTCGGCCAGTACCTCCACGACCCGGTGCGGATCATCGCGGTGTGGGAGGGAGGCATGGACTTCTTCGGCGCCATCTTCGCCGGGGTGGCGACGATCGCCCTCCTCTGCTGGCGCGAACGGCTCCGCTTCTGGCTCGTTTTTGACGCCGCGGTTCTTTTCGCCGTGGTGGGCCAGCCGATCGGTCGTATCGGCAACATCATCAACGGCGACATCCTCGGGGGGCCGAGCTCGCTGCCGTGGGCGACGGCGTACACCAATCCCCACGCCATCCTCCAGGCCGGCTACCACCTCGGCGTTGCATACCAGCCGGCCGGTGCGTACGAGGCCCTCTGCGCAATCGCCATCGGTTTCGTCCTGCTGATGCTGCGCCGCCGACAGGTGCACGACGGCGTGCTCGCGCTGACGTACTTCGGTCTCTACGCGGTCAGTCAATTTCTCATCTTCTACGTGCGCCAGTCCGAGCCCGTCGTGGGGCTGGGCCTGAAGCAGTCGCAATGGACGTGTCTGGCGATGCTCTTCATCGGGCTTCCTCTCCTCTTCCTGCTGTGGCGACACACCCGCACCGATGCGACACAGCGGACGTCGGTGCGCAGCGAGGCGGCGTCGTGACGCCGATCGAGTAGGCTGCCGCCCATGAGCAAACTGGTTCTTGTGGCGTGGATCGTTGTTGCCGTGTGCGTTGTCGCCGCGATCATCGCCGCGGTGGCTCAGCCTCTGCATTGGGAGCGCACCGTTGGTGCCGCCGTCGTGGTCGGCGTGGTCGCCGCCGCCGTGGCCGTGTACCGATCTCGCCAACCATCGCGCAACTGATGCGCGCGAGAGGTCATCCGTCACGGTGATGCGCGCCCGCTGCCGCTGACGGGAACCACTGTTCGACGGGGATGGCGACGGCGGCGACGGTGAGACCGACGACGAACGCCGCCACCGTCAGAGCGACCCGACGTCGCGATCCCGGGACGGCGCGCGGGGGTGCGCTGAACAGGACCGGAGCCACATCGGCCGCAGCCTCGGCCGGAGTGTCCCAGAGGTGGGCGAGCAGGTGCAGGCCGAGCGCGCCGGTGAAGATGAGCGCGCCACCGTTGTGGATGGTGCTCCATGGCCCAAAGCGCGTAGTTCCGAACATCATGACGATGCCGCTGCCGAAGAGGACCGCCGTCGCGGCGACGAGGATGGGCGCGGTGAGCCGCGCCATCAGATGCGGCGGGCCGTCAGCGCGATAGCCGGGGTCGCCGCGGTAGTAGCCGAGCGCGCGCCAGCCGGTGCTGGCCAGCTTGACAATGAGCAGGGGGATGAGCAGTAGCGCGCTGAAGTAGTGGACACGCCAGAGCACGTCCAGGAAGAGCGCCGTTGCATATGGGAGCGGCAATAGCACCAGCAGGACGGCGCCGGAGAGGGCCACCAGTCGCGCGTTGCCGGCGTGCACATGTCGCGGACGTCGCCGTGTGAACGGTCTGATCCCGAGCGCGGCGAAGCCCGGAGTGACCGCGTCGATCAGCGGGTCGCCGGCACCCGGGACGCGGCCAGCGTCGTCGTCAGCGGATGAAAAGCGCGGCCTCATGCGACGCTCATGCGGCGTAGACGCTGCCGTCGGAGGCGACGGTCACTCGGAGGGCGGCCAACGGTGACGGCGCCGGGCCGCCGACCACTTGGGCCCCGTGCGCGGGGTCGAAGGCCGCTCCATGGCACGGGCAGATGAGCAGGCGCTGGCCGCTGTCGTACTGCACCGTGCAGCCGGCGTGAGTGCAGACGGCGTCGTAGGCCACCACGCTCTGGCCGCCTGTGCTCACCACCACGGCGGGGTCGCCGCTGGCCGGGTCCTGGTAGGTGAGGCTGCCCGCCGACTGCAGATCGGCGAGGCTGCCGATGCGCGTCCCCTGCGGCGCCTGGGACCCGGGTGCGGACGAGCCGGGCGAGGCGCTGCCGGAAGGGCCCGACGCCGAGGTCGGCGGCGAACTCGTCGCCGATGTCGCCCCGCTTCCCGAGGACAGCGCAGCGACCGCTGCCCGGCTCCTGGGCAGGATGGCGAGGAGCCAGACCAACCCCACAGCCCCACCGCCGAGGCGGAGCAGGAAGGCCCGCCGGCTGGGGTCGATCACCGCTGGACGCGGAGGCTCGTCCTCCGCCCAGGAGCGCTCCAGCCAGCGCCGCACCGGTACCCAGACGTCGCCATCGCCAACCAGCGCGACGGTCAGCCAGGCCACGGTGTAGAGGCTGTCCGAGCCGAGGAAGTACGGCTGCACCTGCCAGGTTGCGCTGAGAAAAAGGAGCAGGCTGATCGCCGCGCCGCCGAGCGCACACGCCCGGGTCCACAACCCCAGCAACACGCCGAAGCCGACCGCCAGTTCGGCCGCGATGATGAGCAGGCCCACCTCCACGGCGAGGTTCTGACCGAGCCAGTCGAGCAGGCCGCCGATTGGTGACGTCCTGGCAAAGCCGCTCAGCTGACGTCCGATGTAGGTGCTGCCGTCGGGGTTGAAGAAGTTGGGGTCGGTGATCTTCTGGATCCCGGCATAGATGAAGGTGAGCGCCAGGAAGAACCGCAGCGGCAGCACCCCGAAGCGGACCCGCGGGTCAACTGGCGCGACCGCGGCGGAGGGGGCGGTGCTGCGCCGCTGCTTGGCGCGGCGGCGACCGTAGGTCTGCGGCATCCTGTCAGGCTACTGGCTCACGATTGGAGTCAGATTGGAAGCAAATCCGGACCCTCGCCCCACGCCGATCGGACGTACGGTCCTCGTTGTCGAGGACGAGATCGGCCTCGGTCGTCTGATCACGCGTGTGCTCGGCGAGGAGGGTTACGAGCCACGGCTCGAGTCACGGGGCGATGTCGCTCTCGAGACCGCCCTCGCCGACCCGCCGGCGCTGGTGCTGCTTGACGTCGCCCTCCCGGCGCTGAACGGGCTCGAGGTCTGCGCTCGTCTCCGTCAGGGCGGGTTCATCGCGCCGATCCTCATGCTCACCGCCCGCGATGCTCTCGCCGACCGGGTGGCCGGACTCGATGCCGGCGCCGACGACTATCTGGTCAAGCCCTTCGCCTTCGAAGAACTGCTCGCCCGGATGCGCGCTCTGCTCCGTCGTCACGCACAGGAACCGGAGCGCCTCACCATCGCCGACCTCGTCATCGAGACTGGGACGCGCCGCGCCTGGCGTGGCGGACGTGAACTCTCCCTCTCCGCACTGGAGTTTCGCTTGCTCGAGGTGCTCGTGCGCCACTCCGGTTGGGTGCTCACCCGCCAACAGCTCCTCAACCACGCTTGGGGGTACGACGTAGCGCCCGCCTCAAACGTTGTCGACACGTACGTCCATTACCTGCGCCGCAAGATCGGCGACACCCGTGGTTCATCACTCATCCACACCGTCCGCTCGGTGGGCTATACGGTGCGAGGGTCGTGATCAGGCTGGCGCGGCGCCGGCTCCTGCTCGGCAACCTGGTCGTGCTCATCGCGCTCACCGCGGTGATTGCAGCGGCCATCGCCACGGTGGCGGTGCAGCTCTTCGAGCAGGACGCGCGCACGCGTCTCAGCGCGGACGCCGGCCGCGCGGCGAGTGACCTTCAGGGCACGGGCGATACCGACTTTGCGGCCGAACACGCCATCACCACCTCAGGGACCTTCTACATCGTCTGGGGCACCGACGGGAGGTCCACCTTCGACCCAGCGATGGTCGCCGGTCTTCCGGCCCTGATGGCCGACGCCGCCAGGGCGCGGACCGGCAGCGCGGTCGCAGTCGATCGAGTCCAGACGCCGGCCGGACCGGCGCTCATCGACACCCGCGTCGTCACCGCGCCCGGCCGCCGCCAGGAGGTGCTGCAGACGGGGGTGAGTCTGGCCACGGTCGAAGCCGCCGAGCGTCGAGTGGTCCTAGCTGCGGCGGTGACAGCGGGGGTGGCGGCGCTGCTCTCGGTGGGTGCCGCCATCTTGTTGACCCGGCGCGCCATCGGGCCGATTGCAGCGGCGCTCGACCGTGAGCGTCAGCTCATCGCCGCCGCCTCTCACGAGCTCCGCACCCCGCTGGCCCACGCATCTGCCGCTCTGCAGGTGGTTCGCCGCCACCCCGATCACACCATTGCCGCCGAGGACGCGGTGCTGACAACCGTGACCGAGGAACTGGCGCGGATGGCACGACTGACCGAGGGTCTGTTGCAGAGGGCGCGCGGTGCTCTGCCGGCGCAGCGGACCGAAGTCGTCGACGTCGACGTGGTCACCCGGCAGGTGGTCGACGCCGCCTCCCCCCGGGCCCGCGAGACCGACCATCCGTTGACGCTGCGGGCGGGCGGCGCAGGAGTGGTTCGCGCCGATCCGGACCAGCTCCAGCAGGCGTTGCTCGCCGTGCTCGACAACGCCCTGACGCACACCGCACCGGCAGTGGCAGTCGCGGTGGAGACGCACCAGGAGAAGGGGGCGGCGGTGGTCGAGATCGCTGATGGCGGCGCGGGAATCCCTGTCAGCGACCGAGAGCGCGCCTTCGAACCGTTCGTGCGCCTGACGCCGGGGAGAAGCAGTCGCGGCGCAGGCCTAGGACTCAGCGTGGCGCAAACACTCATTGGGGCTCTCGGCGGTACGGTGGAACTGCGCGACAACAATCCTGGGCTACGGGTGCGCATCCGTTTGCCGCACGCTCCTCCAGACAACGCGACACCAGCGCGCTGATCGTGTCGCCGACGACGGTCGTGATCCTGGTGGCGCTCGGCGCTGCCGTGGGCGTCTTCGGGACCCTGGTGGGAGCGGGCGGCGGCTTCATCCTCACGCCGATCCTGCTGCTGATCTACCCGCGGGATACCGCGGCGACGATCACGGCGATCAGCCTCGTCGTCGTGTTCTTCAATGCACTCTCCGGATCCGCAGCCTACGCGCGTCAACGGCGCATCGACTACCGCGCCGGCGTCGCCTTCGCAGTCGCAACACTGCCCGGGGCGGTGGCCGGCGCCCTGCTGGTCGGGGCCGCGCCCCGACGGCTCTTCGACGCGGTCATGGCCTGCCTGCTCGGGGGCCTGGCCATCTGGCTGATCAGCGGCGGTGGTCGCGACGACCGCGGCGGTCACGGGCCCGCCGCCGGCACACCGAGACTGCTCACCGATCGGGGTGGGACGACCTACCGTTACTCCGTTCGCACCCGGCGCGGCGTCGTCTACAGCGTCGGGGTCGGTTTCATCTCCAGCTTCCTGGGCATCGGGGGCGGAGTGATTCACGTCCCGCTGCTGGTGGGGGCGCTCGGTTTCCCGGTCCACGTGGC
>QHBU01000205.1 GCA_003244045.1 Candidatus Aeolococcus gillhamiae | reverse complement strand
CGAGCAGTCGCAGACCGTGGTGGCCGCGTCGAGCCAGCCGGTGCTGATGCAGGTGGCCCAGGAGGCGGCGGTGAAGGATCTCCTCGGCCAGCTCGGCGGAGTCCAGGAGAAGCTCGCCGGCGATCCCCAGATCCAGGAGCTGCTGATGCGCATGATGGACCGCGTCCAGGAGGACCTCGGCGGCCCCGACGAGCTGGCCAAGCTGTTCAGCGGTCTCGGCTTCCCGATGAGCCCGGACGGCACCCCGGATGTCTCCGGCCAGCTGCCCGGCTTCGGCAGCGCCCCACCGTCCACGGGCGCCAGCGAGTCGTACGACGACCGCCCCCGGCCACCGGCACCCGACGACCACCCCGACAATTCCCCGACGCCGGACGAGGGTGGCGACGCGCCGTCCACCGGCGCCTAGGAGGAGGAGCCATGCCGACGCGTCTGCGCCGATCCGTGCTCGCCTGCCCGGGCAGCAACCCGAGGATGATGGAGAAGGCGGCGGCGTCGGCCGCGGACGAGGTGTTCCTCGACCTCGAGGACGCCTGCGCGCCGCTGGAAAAGCCGGCGGCGCGCGGCAAGGTCGTCGAGGCGCTGCGCACCCACGACTGGCAGGGCAAGGTGCGCGTGGTGCGCATCAACCAGGTGAGCAGCCAGTTCGCGCTGGACGACATCCGCGAGATCGTCACCGGGGCCGGCGACGTGCTCGACTGCATCATGGTCCCGAAGGTCCAGAACGCCGGTGACATCGCCTTCGTCGACCGCGCGCTCGGCAGCCTCGAACAGACGCTCGGCTACGAGCTGGGCAGCATCGGCATCGAGGCCCAGGTGGAGGACGCGCTCGGGCTCATGAATGCCGAGGAGATCGCCTTCGCCAGCAAGCGGATCGAGACCATCACCTACGGGCCTGCCGACTTCTCGGCGAACATGCAGCTGCCGTCGCTGACCGTCGCCAACAGCTACAACTACCCGGGCGACATCTTTCACTACGTGCTCTTCAAGCTGGCGGTCGCCGCCCGGGCCGCGGGCATCCAGGTGATCGACGGCCCCTACCTCCTCATCCGTGACATCGAGGGCTTCCGCGAAGCCGCGGGACGGGCCGCGGCGCTCGGCTACGACGGCAAATGGGTGCTCCACCCCGGCCAGATCGAGCCCGCCAACGAGGTGTTCACACCGAGCCAGGAGGACTTCGACAAGGCGGTGCAGATCCTCGAGGCGTACCATCACGCCACGGAGGTGGAGCGTCGCGGCGCGGTCATGCTCGGCGACGAGATGATCGACGAGGCCTCGCGGAAGATGGCCATGCAGTTCGAGCTGCGTGGCCGGGCCGCCGGGCTGACACCGTCGCCGCGTGAGGAGGCTGCTGAGGCGGTCGCGGGATAGGAGCCGTCTGCCCTCTCCCCGTGTGAGTCGGAGAGGGGACGGCAGGGGCTTCGTTCGCAGCCTTCGCGGGCGCTGCAGAGCCCCTGGCTTCGCCAGTGGGTCTCTGCGCTGCTCCGGCGATGTCTCTCTACGCCCCTGCCGTCCCCTCTCCTCTCGTAGTAGCCGGTCAGGGCGGTTGAACGGAGAAAGGCCGCGAGCGCTTTGCTCCCGGCCCTTCTGATTCCCTTCCGGTGGTCGTTGCTGGGTTAGATCTCCTCGGGGCGGATCCTGGCGAGGCCGAGGAAGAGGAGGCCGGTCACCGCGAGCAGCGCGGCCGTGCCGATCGCCAGGTGGGTGCCGGTGTCCGGGGTGGAGGTGCTGGTGCCGAGCACGGCCATCGCCGGAGTCGGGGTGGCCTTGACCGCCAGCACGCTGCCGCTGGGGGTCGGGGTGGTCACCGGGCCCGGGGTGGTGTGCGTGGGGGTTGGGGTCGGCGTGGGAGTGTTCTTCGGCAAAGGCGTCGGCGAAGGCGTCGGTGTCGGTGTGCTTGTGGTCGCGCCGCACGAGGTGGTGCCGCCGTTGTCGGCGCTGATGAGGCGGCCCTCGTAGAAGTCGGGCCCAAAGTGGCTCAGCACCGCGCCGTGTACGAAGTCGACTTGGTACATGCACGTCGGCAGGGTGATGCTCATCGAGTGAACGCCGCCTGTGAAGGTGCCGGTCTGGGAGTCGAACAGCGTCTGCTGCGGAGCGCTCGCCGTCGTGAAGTAGGGCAGCGGTGCGGTGTACGAGGCCAGGCTGAGCTGCATCGAGCAGTTGGCCGGGACCGTGAAGGTCGCCTTGACGATCTCGCCGGCGGCCGCCTGGCCGCGCAGGTTGCTCACCGTCTTGCTGCCGCCGAGAAGGAAGCTGACGTCGCTCGGCTGCGGGCTGGAGCTGGCGCAGACGCTGTCGGTGGTGCCGCCCGTGCCGCCGGCGCTGCACGACTTGCTGCCGCCATTGGCGGAGGCGATGAGGCGCCCCTGCGCGTTGTAGAAGTTGTTCGACCCCTGCGGGCCGAGGTGCGCGATGACCGCTCCGCGGACGAAGTCCACCTGGAAGTAGCAGGCGGGAACATCGACGGCAAGGGTGTGGCGACCGGCCGCCAGGTTAGTGCCGCTCTGGGAGCGGAACACCGTCTGCTGCGAAGCCGTATTGGCGTCGAAGGTGCCGCTGGGCGCCTGGTACGAGACGATCGAGGCCTCATCGAGGGTGCAGGCGGCCGGGACTGTGAACGCGACCACGACGTGGTCGGGAGTGGCGACGTGACCGCTCAGCGAGGTCGAGGTGCCCTGGTTGGTGGTGAACGAGATGTCCTGGATCAGATTGTTGCCGGACGCCGAGCACGACGCACTCACCTGCTTGGCGTTTGTGGGCCCGCCGTGCGCCTGAGAAGAGGCCAGGGCCGCGCCAGAGAACGCTCCCATCACCAGCGCGGCCGAAAATCCCGCGACTGCCACCTTGAGAGGTCCGGTCATGTCTGCTTGCTCCTTGATCAGATGGTTTGTGACTGCCTGAACGCGTCAGGCGGAGCAAACGTAGCATAGTTTGTTACATCTTTTACTCGCCTCGCGCAGCCGTTACGGAAACGTCGGAGGTGTCTGGCCGGCTGTGACTGGCGAAAAAATCCACCCAGGCCGATGTGACGATTACTCTTGGCCGCCGGCATGACCTCGATCAGGACTGTCGGCTACGCGGTGATCCCCGGCGGGCTCGACGCCGCCGCCCTGGCCACCCTGCGGACGGCTGTGGACAACGCAGTGGAGACCGGCGCCGAGGGGGTCGACGTCCGCGCCGGCACGGTCTGGATCCGCGACGCGGGAGTGATCGGCGAACCGGCGCAGACGCTGGCCGCGTCCACGGCGGTCCTCGAGGCCGTGTCCGAGCTGCTCGGGCCCGACCCGCTGGTGGTGGGCACGCTGATGCGCAACCCGGTCGGGCCCACCGCACAGCAGGGTCTGCACGTGGACTGGGCGGGGCCGATCGCACCCGGCCACGACCAGCAGGTCCAGGCGATGTTCTTCCTTGACGACGTCAGCGCCGGCAACGGGCCACCCCGGCTGGTCCCGGGCAGCCACCGTTCGGGGTCGATCCCGCCGAAGAACCTCTCCGACCCGCACGCCCGGCATCGCGAGGAGGTGTGCATCACCGGCCCGGCCGGGGACGTCCTGGTGTTCAGCTCCCACCTCTGGCACAGCGGCACGGCCAACACCTCGGGCCGACCCCGCCGGGTGATCACGGTGACCTACCGCCGCGCCCACTGACCACGGCCCCATCAATGATGGGGTTGGTTGCGCAGGGCGCGCGCCCGGCGACGATGCTGCCTGCGCGACTCCGCGCGAAGGCGGACATCGACCTGCTCGTCGAGGTGGCGCTGCTCCCGTTCCAGCTTGTGCATCGAGGCCAGGCGGTCGAGGATGCCCGGGTCGTCCTGGGCAGCCGCCTGCACGGCACACCCGGGCTCACCCTGGTGGGCGCAGTCGTTGAAGCGGCAGCGCTCGGCGATTGCTGTGAGCTCGCCGAAGACCGCGTCGATGCCTGCCTGCGCGTCCCACACCCCCATCTCGCGCATGCCCGGCGTGTCGATGAGCAGCGCGCCGCCGGGCAGCTCGAGCAGCTCGCGGTGCGTGGTGGTGTGCCGTCCGCGCCCGTCCGCGCGGACCGCGGCGGTGGCCAGCTGGTCGTTGCCGCGCAGCGCGTTGACCAGCGTCGACTTGCCGGCACCGCTGGGGCCGACGATGGCCCCGGTCTGGGAGGGCAGCTGCACCGCGCGCATTGCGTCGAGCCCGAGACCGGCGGCGCTGACGGCGATGACCTGCGCGGCCGCCGCGGCCGCACCGGCGGCGTCCAGGTCGGCAGCAAGGTCGGCGCTGAGGTCGGCCTTGGTGAGCAGAACCACCGGACGCGCGCCGCTCGACCAGGCGATGGCCAGGCTGCGCTCCAGCCGGCGTACGCCGACCGGGATGCCCAGTGGCACCGCGATGAACACCGTGTCGACGTTGGCCGCGACGGCCTGGGCGGTCACCGCGGCGCCGGCGGCGCGGCGCAGCAGGACGCTGCGGCGTGGCAGGACCGCGACCACGACCTCGTCAGCGACGGCCACCCAGTCGCCGGTGGTGATGCCGCCTTCGGGCGGCGCCGCGCGCACACCCCCGGAGACGGTGACCTCGCGCAGGTCGTCCTCGCCGATGACGACGAGGCGCTGCGCCGAGACGAGCGCAACCCGGGCGGGAACGGCGGACGCGTGGGCGGACGCGCGCAACGCGGCCGCGTGGGAAGCGTCCCACCCCAGGCGGGACAGGTTCGAAGGGATTGTCTGCACGAGCAACTCCGAGTGAAGGAACACCCGGCCTCGCGTGGGATCGGTCGCACAGGGCGACCGCGAACCGCCTGAGTTAGCGGGCGGGACCGGGAACGACGGCGGTGGGACGCGCCAGGAGCGCAACAGTCGCTGCCATGGTCTGCCCTCCACTCATGTTGCCTGCGGAACGAGTCAACTGTAGCGGCTTTCGGCTAGGCCCGCCAGCAGCTCGGATTCGCTGGTAGCGTTGCGGCATGACCGCGCTGGAACAGCCGCTGGCAGCTCCGTGGCGCGTGGAGCAGTCCGACTGCATGCGCTTGTTGGCGTCGCTCCCCGAAGGATCCGTCGACGTCGTCACCACCGATCCGGCCTACAGCGGCATGAACCAGCACATGTCGTTCGGCAACGGACGGATCGTGGGGCGCTACAGCGACGCGGCCAACCAGCGCTGGTTCACCGAGTTCCGCGACGACCCGGACACCTTCCTGGCCTTCCTGCGTGAGTGCCACCGTGTGATGCGCGACGGCGGCCACATCTACGTCATGTTCGACAGCTTCTCGCTGCTGTCGCTCGGGCACCTGATGCGCGAGGTCTTCGCGGTCAAGAATCTGATCGTGTGGGACAAAGTGAACCTGGGCATGGGCCACTACTTCCGGCGCCGTCACGAGACCATCGTGTTCGCCACCAAGGGTCACCGGCGCCTCTCCCGTCGCGACCTTGCCGACGTGTGGCCGATCAAGCGCATCCATCGCGGCGCCTATCCAACCCAGAAGCCGGTGGCGCTGTTCAGCCGCATGCTCGCCGGCAGCGCCGAGCCGGGCATGATGGTGTGCGACCCCTTCGTGGGCAGCGGCTCATCTGCGGTGGCCGCCCTCCTTGCCGGGTGTGAGGTGGTGGCCGCCGACATCGATCCACGGGCGGTGCGCATCGCATCGGACCGCTGCGCGGCGGTGACGGCCGGCGCCCCCGACCCGGCCAACGCACCGCAGCCGTAGAGTCGCGGCCATGAGTGTCGAGGTGCGTCCCGAACAGCGCGAGATCGTCGGCCTGGTCCGCGATTTCGTCGAGCGCGAGATCATCCCCGTCGTCCACCAGCTGGACCACGACGACGAATATCCCACCCAGATCGTCGCCAAGATGAAGGAGCTCGGCTTCTTCGGCTTCGCCATCCCCGAGCAGTACGGCGGTTCCGGCCTCGACTTCGAGACGTACGCGATGTGCTGCGAGGAGATCGCCCGCGGC
>QHBU01000204.1 GCA_003244045.1 Candidatus Aeolococcus gillhamiae | reverse complement strand
CTCGTGCTCGTCCCAGCCGGAAAAGAGAAACCGACCGAGCAGGTTTTGCGCGTCCGTCCGCTTCAAGCCCGTCCCCGACATCGCAGCGTCGAGCACCGAGCCGCGCTCGTCGAGCTCGGCCTCGTGCTGGGAGAAGTCGCGTAGAACACCAGAGACAGATGCGAATCGAGGAGGAGAGATGATCGGGTTCGTCGGCGGCGGCCTGGCCGCGGCAAAGCTCGTCGAGGCCTATCGGGAGTCGGGCGGCGCCGACGAGATCACGATCTGGTCGCAGGACCCACACGGGCCCTATCACCGCCCGCCCCTCTCGAAGAAGGTGCTGCGGGGCGAGGCGCAACCCGAAGACGGGCTCGTGCATTCCTACGACTGGTACGCCGAGAACGGGATCGACCTTCGGCTCGGCGAAACGATCTCGTCGCTCGACGACGTGAAGGCCGAGACGATCGTGATCGCAACGGGCGCGCGGCCGCGCGAGCTCGAGGGCGCGATCTGGCTGCGCACGTTCGACAGCGCACTCGGGCTGCGCAAGCGCGCAGAGGCCTCGCGCACGGCGGTGGTCATCGGCGGCGGCTTCATCGGCTGCGAGGTGACCGCGTCGCTGACGCACAGGGGAGTCGAGGTGACGCAGATCGTGCGCGACACGATGGTCTTCGCGCCGCTCCAGGCGCCGCCTCTCTCCGAGGCGCTGCACGAGCTCTTTCGCGAGAAAGGGGTCGACCTTCGCCTCGGCGCATCGGACGTCCCGGCCGGCGCCGACCTGACGGTCGCGGGAATCGGCGTCGTCCCGAACGTCGAGCTCGGCGCCGATGCCGGCCTTGAGGTCCGCAGCGGCATCGTCGTCGACGAGTACTTCGAGACCTCGAAGCCCGGTGTCTACGCGATCGGCGACGTCGCCGAGTTCTACGACCCGCTCTACCGGCGCCACCGCCGGATCGAGCACTGGTCGAACTCCGCCTACCACGGCACCACGCTCGGCAAGATCCTGGCCGGTGAGGAGGCGCGCTACGACACCGTCTCGACGTTCTTCTCGGAGCAATTCGGCCAGGTCTTTAAGGCCTTCGGCGACACGCACGGCCATGACGACACGGCCCTGGACGGGGACTTCCGATCCGAGGCCGCCGTCCTCCGCTTCCTGCGGGGAGGCAACGTGGTCGCCGCGGTGCTGAAGGGCCAGGACGAGGCGGCCGAGAGCGCGCTCAAGGACGAGATCCGAGCCGGCGCGGCCGCAGTCTAAGAGGCTTGATGCGAAGTATCCGCACCTCCGGCTGGTGGCCCAGACGCGGCGCGGCTCGCCCCGTTCGGGCTTGAACCTAGGCACCACTATGCCCTGCGCTCGACCGGAACGATCCGCTTGGTCTGGGCCATCCCCGCAGGCACCCCTACCTCGCATCAAGCCTCCAGCCGTTACGCTCGCGGTGAAGCGATCGCGAGGAGGACTGTTGGCGACCACGGAGATCGAACAACGCTCGATCGACACGATCCGCACGCTGTCGNNTCGATGGACGCCGTGCAGAAGGCCAATGCCGGCCATCCCGGCACAGCGATGGCGCTTGCGCCGATCGCGTACCTCCTCTACAAGGAGGTGCTGAGGCACAACCCGGGCAGCCCGCACTGGGCGAACCGCGACCGGTTCATCCTCAGCGCCGGGCACGCCTGCGTCCTCCAGTACACGTCGCTGCACCTGGCCGGCTACAACCTCTCGCTCGAGGAGCTGAAGCGCTTCTGCCAGTGGCAGTCGGCGACGCCGGGCCACCCCGAGTTCCGC
>QHBU01000203.1 GCA_003244045.1 Candidatus Aeolococcus gillhamiae | reverse complement strand
GCGCTGGTTCATGTACGCCGAGGACCTTGACCTGTGCTGGCGCCTGGCACAACGAGGATGGCGTCGGGTGCTCGAGCCCCAGGTCGCCGTTAGCCATGTCGGCAACGCGTCCGGAGTCCAGGCATGGGGTGACCTGCGAACTGGCCGCTGGCTCGATGCGACCTATGACTGGTACCGACTCCGCCACGGTCCGAGCCAGACCCGCGTGCTCGCTGCGGTCAACTCCGCCGGCGTGGCGTACCTGCTCGGACCGGTCCTTGCGCGCAAGGCGGCCGGGCGGCCTTTGCAAGACTGGCAGCGGGAGTTGCCGCGTGCATTCACCCACCACCTTCGAGCGTTACTGCGTGGCGGAGGGGTCGCCGGCGCTGCGAGCTGAGGGCTCGGAGGTCGGCGGGGGAACTTCCGCGATCGCCAGGACGACCTGACCGACACCCAGACGCTCGTAGGTGGCTCCGAGGCCGGCGAGTGCTAGTGCCGTGAGCCGGCGCGGAACGATCACGGCTTCGCCCTTCAGTTGTCCGGGCCGGCCGAAGACTCGTTGCGGGCGGGATCTGCCCTTCCACTTGTACAAGCCCAGCGCATCCAGACGGTGGTCGAGCGTCTGCCTCGCCCACAAGAACGTCGGCGTCCGGACGAGCACCGGTCGAAGACCAGCGCGGCGCATCGTGGCCTTGAGTGTCTCGGGGCCGTAGTGGCCGAGGTGCTCGAGCGGCCGCAGGCCCTCCCAACCGGGCCCTGCGTTTCTCCGGTGGAAGCTGCGCCAGTTGGGTACCTCCACCACGACGTGTCCACCGGGCTTGGCCCAACGGCTGAGGGTCCTCAGGAACGACTGAGCGTCGATCATGTGCTCGACGACGTGAAAAGCGCTCACCACGTCGAAGGAGTGCTCGGGGAGGCCCGATCGCTCCAGAAGGTCCGGGATCACCTGGAGGCCCCGTTGTTGGATCGCGTACTCGGCTGATTGGGAGACCGGTTCGACTCCTGTAGTCGTCCAACCACGAGCGCGGGCGACTGCGAGCAGCTCCCCGGTACCGCATCCGACGTCCAAGAAGCTGGCGTTCGGCCCGACCACCTTCTCTATGAGCCGGAGTCGAGTGGCGGCCGCCTGGGCGAGGAACGCCTGGAAGATCGGGTGCATGAGATCGAGCCCGAACGGTGTTTCCCCAAAGAGGTATCCCTCGACGTAGACCTCGGAAGGGTCGGCGTACTGCGGGGCGTAGACGACAGAGCACCTGTCGCATCGCCGGAGCGGCGGGTCTCCGAGGTTCACGGGATGAGAGCGGTCCTCGCCGCAGCCCGGGCAGTTGTGGACCTGGTAGGCGCGCAGCTCTGCGGTCATCGGCTTGCAGCCTCCTCGAGGACGTCGGCCCAGCCGGCCACCGTCGCCTCCCACGTGAACATCTGACTGCGATCGAGACCAGCCCGCGTGAGCCGCTCGGCTAGGCAACGGTCGCGCACCACGGATTCCAAAGCGTCGGCTATGGCCTCGGCGGTGGGTTCGACGATCACCCCGGCTTCGCCCACCACCTCTGGCAGGGACCCGCGATTCGAGACGACGACCGGCGCCCCCGAAGCCATCGCTTCGAGTGCCGCAAAGCCAAAACCCTCGCTCCAGCTGGGAGCGCAGAGCACATCGGCGGCCGCCATGACCGACGCAACCTCGAGGTCAGCGAGTCCTTCGAGC
>QHBU01000202.1 GCA_003244045.1 Candidatus Aeolococcus gillhamiae | reverse complement strand
CCGAGAACCCGGGGACGTGGGTGTTCACCTTGGCCGCCACCACGTGAGCCAGCACCAACGCTCCCAGCACCACCACCCGGGCCACGATCCAGCCCGGCAGGGCGGCAGCCAGGTCCCGCCCGGCCGCGCTCACGGTCGGTAGCGGATAAGACCAGGATGCTCGAAGTACTGGGTCTTGATCTTGAGCAGCCGGTCCATGTGGGGGCGGGCCTGGGCCAGGCGGTCACCCAGGGCCGTGCACTTGGTGCCGAAGGTGGAGTAGTTCGGCGACCACACCAGCCAGATGGTGTGGGTGGGTCCGGCCCGCTCGAGCAGCATCTGCGTGAAGGGGATCGTGCTGGCGGCGTGGTTGCGGTCGGCGTAGTCGACCCAGTCGACCCGTTCCGGCGCACCTCCGCTGGGGAAGGTGAGCTGCACCAGCCCGTCGGCGGGCAACAGGCGGCTGACGCTGGGGCCGAGCTGGTCGGGGCAGTAGGCCACAACGTCGCCGGGACGGGCCTGGGCGGCCAGGAGGGCTGCCACCTTGGGAGCGCTGGTGCGGTCGCCGACCGCGTTGGGGATGATGGCGATCAGGCCCAGCACCGCGACCGCGGCGAGGATTCCCCCGTAGACCCGGGGGTCGGCGAACCTGGTGGTGCCCAGGGCCACCAGGAGCAGGACGAAGGGGAACAACACCGACGCATAACGAGCGGCGAAGGCCGACTGGGCCAAAAAGCTCGCGAGCATCGCCACTCCCAAGGTGCCAAACCCGGCCACTGCCAGCATTCGGCCCTCGGGCCGGGTGCGCAAGTCGAGCTCGATGCGTCGGCCGTCGATGGGCCGGCCGAACAGCGCCAGAAGGATCAGGACCCAGCTGAGCAGACCCAGGACGAAGCCAGGGTCCCAGAACCCGCCAGCGAACTCGAAGACGGTGTCGAACAGGACCCTGGGGCTGGCCGCGCCCGCCCAGGGCGTGCCCGTGTGGCGCAGCTGGAACAAGAACGACGGGATCCACGGCAGGAACATCGCGCACCCGACCGCCATGGCCATCGCCGCCCGTCGAGCCTCCTGCCGGCCGGCCGGACCGGCGGGCCCGCGGAGCGCCCGGTGGGCGACGACCGCTCCCGCCACCATCAACAGATAGAACGACCAGTAGTGGGTGTAGAGGAGGAGGGCGGTGGCAATGGCCACCGCGATGGCCCGCGACCACGAGAAGCGCTGCAGCAGGTCGTCCAGGGCCAGCCAGCCTGCCAGGGCCAGCAAGGTGAGCAGCGAGTACATGCGGGTCTCGGTGCCGAATCTCACCGCGAACGGCGACGCCGCGAATAGCACCAGGGCGGCTGTCGCCACCCTGGTGCCGCCCAAGCGCCGACCGGCCACCCAGACAAGGGGGATCGCCGCCACCGCTAACAACCCGGAGAGGGCACGTACGGCGATGGTCCCATCGCCGAACAGAGCCATCCACCAGTGCAGCAGCAGGTAGTAGAGCGGCGGTGCCCCGTCGTGGCGGAGAGCATCGGGCAGGCTACGGAGCGGGAGTCGGGCGATGTTGACCGACAGCGCCTCGTCGAGCCACAGGTGGGACCGGGCCGTGAAGCGCAGCACCACGCCCGCCGCCACCGCCATGGCGATGGCTACCTGCCAGGCACTGGGACGTCGCCGGCCGTTCAGGGCCGCGCTGGCAGCGGCATCACCGCCCGCCTCGCCTTCGGCCAGCTCCTCGCCACCGCTTCGTCGGGGGACGCTGGCATCGATGTGCACGGGCCGTACGGTAACCGGCCTCTGTCCCCGGCCCAGTTGATCAGCTCGGGCGAGGGGGCAACCGCTGCGAACCTCGAGGAGGACCGCTGGGCACGGTCTGCAGGTCGTCTTCCAACGCATCGTCGGGTTCGGGCTGACCGGCAAGAGGGGCCTCGGGCAGGGCGTCGCCCGCCCTGGCCTCACCCACAGCGGCCGGGCCCCGGCGGTAGACGAACACGGCCAAGCCGAGTCCGACGAGGGTGAGCAGCCAGGCACCCAGGTCGACCGGGGTGTTCCCGTAGTGCAGCCGCACGTGCTTCGACGTGGGGATGACCACCATGAGGTTGGGCGTGACCCGCCAAGGCCCCTTGGCCCCCGACGCCTGCCAGTTGGGGAAGTAGGAGACCTTGACCAGCACCGGCGACCCGGTGCGGTCCACGTCGAAGGACAGGCTGTTGTCGCCCTGGCGGATGTTGGCCACCTGGGCGGCGGCTACCGGCTGGGGCGCGGTGGCGCCGAGCGAGACGGTGGACCCGACGACCTTGGTCTTGCCGTTGGCGGCGGAAGTACCCGGTCCAGACGACACCGCCACCCGGGGCCAGTCCTTGGGGCCCGAGGAGGCGAGGAGCTGGTCGCGCCGGGCGGGGTCGTTGAACCAGTTGACGGCCATGTCGAGCCATCCCGCAGAGCCCGACTTCGCACCGGTGAGCACGGCCGGCTTGACGGTCAGCGGCGTAACCAGCTCGGACCCGGCCACCTCGAACACGTGCCAGGCCCGGCTCTGGGCAACCTGGTGGAGGTCGGGGTCGGCCTGGGCCTGGCTGACGGCATCAGGCGAGAAGGCCATGTAGTAGCGGGCGCCCAGGAGCTGAAGGTTGCGCACGCCGGCGGCCACGTCGAGGCTGCGATAGGGCAGGTCGCGCATGGGGTTGGACGGCGCCTTGGAGAGCTGGGCGGCGGTGAGGAAGTGGTAGGGCACGGTGGCCGACGACTCGAAGTAGAGGCCCTCCATCGAGTCGATGCAACCCTTCGTCCAGTAGGGCAGGAGCATGAGCGCCATTGGGGTGCCGAAGCGGTCGAGGCTCGAG
The DNA here is from genome assembly GCA_003244045.1 of Candidatus Aeolococcus gillhamiae. Taxonomy (GTDB): domain Bacteria; phylum Chloroflexota; class Dormibacteria; order Aeolococcales; family Aeolococcaceae; genus Aeolococcus; species Aeolococcus gillhamiae. The sequence goes on along the minus strand of QHBU01000202.1, from coordinate 1,103 downwards.
TCGTACTCCCAGTGGGCCCGGCCGCAACCGGTGGTCCTGCCCACCTCCGACATGGTGTCGACGATCGCCTTGTACTCGGGGTAGGCCGTCTTGCCCTCGTAACCGCTGTAGTTCCATTTGGCCCACGCCGGCAGGAAGCTCGACTCCGGGCTGGAGGGCGACGGCGCCCACGACGGCAGGACGCCGAGGGGGGCACCGACGAAGATCCACGCCGCCAGCGCCGCCACCGCCGGCGCGGCCAGGCTCACCTGACGAGGCGGGTGATCAGGGTCGACGGCCAGCAGGCGGCTGATGAGGCCCGCCGTCTCGGCCACGGCCACGCCGGCCAGGAGGAAGACCGACAGGTACCAGAAAGGGAGGGCCCGGGCGTTCCACAGGCGGGCCTGAGGGGCGGCCACGAACACCGCGGCGGAGGCGGCCGCCAGGCCGACAAGGGCTAGGCCGGTGCGCCGGCGGTAGACGATCGACGCCACCGCCCCTACCGCGGCCATGGCGACGATGCCCCTGATATTGTGGGGAACGAGGTTCTTGGAGTAGTCGGTGAGCTTCTCCCAGCCCATGTTGTTGCTGTAGGGAAGCCGGAACAGGAACGGCACGCTCCAGAAGGCAGCCAGCAGGGCCCCGATGGCAATGACGGTGGCCCAGACCTTGGCCCGGGCCACGCTGGGGCGCAGCACGAGGAGGATGGCCGCCCCGCACAGGGCGAACAGGGTGGGCAGCAGGTGGCTGAGCCCGGTGAGGGCTAGGAGCACCGCGGCCAGGGCCCGGTAGCGCCCGGTGTCGATAACCTTGGCCATCACTCCCAGGAACACAAGGGCCAGCGACAGGCTGATGGAGAAGGAGAACTCACCCGCCAACGTGGACGCGATGTTGCCTCCGTAGATGGTGAAGCTCCAGCTGCCGCCTCCCGAGGAGAACCCCGAGTAGAAGAGGAAGGGAACGGTGGCCACGCCCAGCAACACCGGACCGGGGAAGCGCATCCCCGACAGGCGCCCGAAAGCCCAGGCCGCCACCGGCAGGCTCAGGATGCCCAGCACAGTGACGAACTTGAAGGCGACCGTGTAGGGCAGGACGAAGCTGGCGACGGCGATGAGGAAGGCGGG
>QHBU01000201.1:26163-27456 GCA_003244045.1 Candidatus Aeolococcus gillhamiae | reverse complement strand
GACGCGATCGCGCTGCGCGCGCGCCTCGACGACGCGCTCGGCCATTGCGGCGGCGCGGTCCGGGGCGATCCTGCTGACGGCGGCGCGGTCGCGACCGGTGGCCGCGGCGGCCTGACCCTCGGGAGTCCAGGTCACACCGGCCGGTAGGTGCACTGGGCACATAGCCGCCGCGGCATCGTCAGCGACGACATCGTGGGGGACGGGGCAGCGCGGTGTCTCGGATTCGCCGGCCATCGCTCGCCCTCCATGCTGTCGCAGCGGCTCGAGGCGATTCTACGCCGGTGCCACGCGCGGACCGGGGTCGACCCGGACGCGGGACCACGGTCGCTATCATCGGTCGCGCGGTCACGGGTGGCGGCCCGGTCGGTGCTGGATCCGTCACGCGGGCGGTCGACGTTGCGTCTGCGTGGCAGGGAGCTGATGTACTCCAACATCTACGTCGCCCTCGACAACTCCGAGCACTCCGACGCCGCCAGCACGGTGGCCCTGGAGCTCGCGACCGCGTTCAACGCACGCGTCATCGGCATGCACGTGTACGCCGCGCGGATGCACGACTACCGCTTCAAGCAGATGGAGTACACGCTCCCCGAGGAGTACCAGGACGAGGCCGAGCTGCTCCGCCAGCGGCGCATCCACGACAGCCTCATCACCACCGGGCTGGAGCTGATCAGCGACAGCTATACGGACGTGCTGCGCTTCCGCTGCCTCGAACGCGGTGTCGAGTTCACCGCACGGATGCGTGATGGACGCAACTGGGAGGAGCTCGTCGCCGACGTCGACGAGAGCGAGGACGTCGACGTGGTCGTGATGGGCGCGCTCGGCACCGGCGCCGTCAAGGAGTCCCAGCTCGGCAGCGTCACCGAACGCGTGGCGCGAAGAATCCGCCGCGACCTGCTGATCATCCGCACCACCGGCACCGAGGCCATGGAGGGCGGCATCCTGGTTGCCATCGATGGGTCGCCGCAGTCGTTCGCCGGGCTGCGCACGGCGCTCGCACTGGGACGGGCGCTCGGCAAGCGCGTCGAAGCTGTGGCGGTGTACGACCCGTACCTGCACTACGCGGTGTTTAACGGCATCGTCGATGTGCTCTCCGAGAAGGCGTCGAAGATCTTCCGGTTCAAGGAGCAGGAGGCGCTCCACGAGGAGATCATCGACACCGGCCTGGCCAAGATCTACGAGTCGCACCTGCGCGTGGCCCGGGCCACCGCGGCGGAGCAGGGGGTGGACCTGCCCATCACCCTGCTCGACGGCAAGGCGTTCGAGCGGGTGTTGCGCCACGCTCGCGAGACCAAG
>QHBU01000201.1:0-26138 GCA_003244045.1 Candidatus Aeolococcus gillhamiae | reverse complement strand
AACACCGAGCAGCTGCTCCGCCTGGCTCCCTGCAACGTGATGGTCAGCAGCGGCAGCTTCACCCCGCCGATCGACGTCCGCGCCGATGCGTCGGTGGTGTGGACTCCAGAGGCCGAGGAACGCATGGCGACTGTGCCCGGCGGCGCACGCGGCCTCGCCCGGACCGCGGTGCTGCGCTGGGCGATGGAGCGCGGCCACAGCGTGGTCTCGTCGGGCGACGTCGGCGCCGCTCTCGATGAGCTGATGCCGTTTGCTCGGGTGCAGCGGCGCATCGCCGAGACCGCTGCCGCCGTCGACAGCGCCGAGCAGGCCATGCTCGAGGAGGCAGCACCCCAGGACGCTCGGGCGGTCTGCCGCACCTGCGGCTACGCGGCGCGCAGCGACACGCCGCAGCGCTGCCCGGTGTGCGACAGCGACGCCGATGCCTTCGAACGGCTCGACAGCGAGGCGCTCCGCGCGGCTGCGGCCGGTGAGGGTGACGCCGCGCAGGTGGCCTTCGACGGCACCAAGCTGGCCTGGACCGTCGAGGCGCGGCGCGTGCTCCAGCAGCTGCCGGCCGGATACCTCCGCCGGCGCGTCAAGGCGATCGTCGAGAAGCACGCGCGCACCCGGCGGCTGCCGGCAATCACGGCCGATGTCGCCGAGCCGTTCGTCACCCCCGAGCTCGACGCGCTCGACGAGAACGCCGGGCCACATCGCGCTCCACTCGGCGTCGAGGGGCATACCGGTCCGGCCGTCGACCAGCGCCGCCGCCTGCCCTGGACGGACGAGGCCGATGACCGCATCGAGCGCATCCCGGCCGGCTTCCTGCGCAATCTCGCCACCGAGCAGATCGAACGCCTGGCGATCGCGCTCGGCGCCCCCGCGGTCGGCCTCCTCCATGTGGAAGCCGGGATCGCCGAGGCGCGCGCGCGGATGCAGCGCAACGGCTCGCCGGCCGACGCCGCGGCCGCCTGCCCGGTTGGTGCCGAGCGGTCGGCGTCGGCTGCGCCCGGGTGCCCGGTGCAGCACGGCGCCGGAGTACGCGGCCTCAACGAGATCACCGCACCGGTCATCGATGACCTCGGCAGACGCATCACCGCGGCGACGCCGGAGGGCTGAGGTGCTCGGCCTCCAGGTCACCGTCCCTGATTTCCCCGGCATCGGCAACGGCACGCCGGTGGCAATTGCCTTCCTGATCCACATCCTCATCGCGGAGTTCAGCCTCGGGGCGATCACCCTGGCGGTTGCCGCTGAGTGGCTCCACGTCCGCACCGGCGACGACCGAGCCGCTCGCTACGCGCGCAGCCTGGCCAACGCGTACTACCTCCTGTTCAGCCTTGGCGCCACCTTTGCGGTGCTCGCGGTGGTGCTGCTCACCGGGCTGTGGGGGAACGAATTCGGCCAGCTGGTCAACAAGTTCCTCCCGCTGGTGGCGCTCGCCTTCCTCCTGTTCTTCGTCTTGACACCCCTGCTGGTCTGGTACCGGAACACGTTCAATTCCATGAATCCACGCGGACACGCCGCGCTCGGCACCGCGGTCTTCGCGCTGCAGACGCTGTTCATGATGCTCATCGTCGGCATCGACGCCTACCTCATCAATCCCGTCCACGCCGGCCTCACCGAACCGGCCTTCAACCCGGTGTATTGGCCACTGATCATCCACCGCCTCATTGGCAATGTCAGCTGGACCGCGCTGTTCTGCGCGGCCTACGCCGCCGTGAGACTGCGCGGTGGCCGAGGCGATCCACCCGAGCGGGCGTTCCAGTCTTGGGCCGCGCGGGTCAACCTGCGCATCGGGCTGCTCACCGGCGTGCTCATGCCGGTGGTGGGCTTCCTGCTCGTCGAGGTCATCAAGCAGAGCGAGCCCGGGTACTTCGGCAACCTCCTCAGTGGCGGCACCGCGGGGTTCATGGTCGCCCAGGAGTGCCTGGTCGGAGCCATGTTCATCGGCGGCAACATCGCCCTGACCAGCGAGGACGGCGGCCCGCGTGAGTGGTCGACGCTGGGGTGGGCGGCCATCATCGTCTCGGTCACCGGCATGACCGTCGCCGCCCTCCCCAGTGCCGTGCTCGGCGGCGACCTCAACGCGCTGCGCTACTGGGGACTCGGTGCAGCCACTGTGCTCACCGCGGTGCATACTCTGTCCCGCCTGCGCGGCCGTCGACAACGCCAGGACGATTCGCTGCGCGTCACCGGGGCGGTCTCACGGATGGGACGCAACGCGGTGGTCACCGTCGGCACGGTCGCGGTGGTCACCTCGCTGCTCATGGGCTACATCAAGGAGCACGCCCGCGGCGACTACGCGGTGTACGGCGAGCTCCGCCAGGTCGACGCCCACCAGCCCTACCAGCCGACCCAGAGCCTGTACCCGTGATCGCCGCCCTGCTGGCCCGCGCCGCGCAGTTCCAGGCAGCCTGGTACTACTCGCTGCTGCTGTCTGCGATCCTGCTCCTGATCCTGCTTGGGATCGGCTACTCGCTGGCCGGCATCCGCCGTCTCTGGCGCGAGGGCGAGCACGGTCCCGCGGCGGTGCTCGCCGGAGCGATCGCGATCGCGTTCCTGGCGTTCGTGGGCATGTACGCCGTGATGGCCGGTGGGCTCTTCTCGCTCGGAGGCGGCTCGTGAAGGAGCTCTCCCGACGCGAGCTGCTGGTCCGGGGCACCGGCCTGGGCATGGGACTGGTCGGGGTGATGCTCAGCGTCCCCGCCATCGGCTTCCTGCTCAGCCCGCTCTTCACCAAGCAGAAGCTTTCATGGGTGACAGTGGGGCCCATCGACGGGGTGCCCGTCAACCAACCGACCGCGCTGTTCGCCGAGGTTCCGATCGGTACCGGCTACGCGACGCCCCCGGTGAAGCGGGTCGTGTACGTGGTCAAGAAATCCGACGGGCAGATCCGGGCGCTGAGCAACATCTGCACGCACATGCAGTGCGACGTGCACTGGGATCCCTCGCTCGGCAACTTCCTCTGCCCCTGTCACGGCGGGCTCTACGACATCGACGGCAAGAACATCGGTGGTCCACCACCACAGCCGCTCGCCCAGTGGAAGCACCGCTTCCGCACGGACGACCAGGGACGCACCGTGCTCGAAATCGAGAACCAGCTGGACGAGTCGATCTGATGAGCCGCAAGGTGCACCGTCGATGATCGTCCGTCGCTGGGTCACCCGTCCGTTGAAGAGCCGCATGCGCGCTGGGATGGAGTGGTTCGACGACCGCACCGGGATCACCGAGCTGCTCCACAAGGGGCTGTACGAGGCGGTGCCCAAGAAGGGTGGCTGGGCGTACGCCTTGGGCAGCGCTACCCTCGCCCTGATTCTGTTGCAGCTATTCAGCGGGATCTTCCTGCTGCTCGACTACGTGCCCTCGGTCACCGACGCCTTCAACAGCCTCGACTACCTGCGCAGCGGCGATGCGTTCGGCGCCTGGGTGCGCGGGTTGCACCTCTGGGGCTCCTACATCCTGATCTTCGTGATCGGCTTGCACATGCTGCGAACCTTCCTGTCGGCGAGCTACAAGCGCCCGCGTGAGCTCAACTGGGTGACCGGGGCGCTCTTGTTCTTCCTGGTGCTCGGCCTGGCGATCACGGGTGCCATGCTCCCGTGGGACCAGGCGGCGTACTGGACAACTGTCGTGGTCACCAACATCCCGCACTACCTCCCTCTCATCGGTGACGGCATCCGCACCCTGTGGCGCGGCGGCGACTTCGTCGGGCCCATCACTCTCACCCGCACCTTCGCCATCCACGTCTGGGTGCTGCCCTTCCTGATGTTCAGCCTCATCGGGGCTCACCTCTACCTGTTGCGCCGCCACGGCGAGTTCGGGGCGTGGATCAACTACGACACCGACCCGGGCGAGGACGAGGAGAAGCAGATCGGTGAGCGCATCCGACGCGCGGAGCCGCCGTATCCAACCAAGAGGATCTCGCGCCGCTACGCGGCACCGCGGGAAACGGTCCCCTTCTTCCCCAACCAGCTCTTCAAGGACGTGGTGCTGAGCACGCTGCTCATCGCGGTCATCTTCATCATGGGGCTGATCTCCGGCGCTCCGCTGGACGCCGCATCGAACCCCGCGACGCTCAGCTACGTGCCCACTCCCGAGTGGTTCTTCCTGCCACTCGACCAATTCCTGGTGGTGGCACCGACCAACCCGCTGATCGCCATCGGCGTCTTCGGAATCATCGGATTGGGTGCGGCGTTGATGGTCCTGCTGCCATTCATCGACCGCTCGCCTGAGCGCCGGCCGTTGCGCCGCCCGGAGGTGATCGTGCCCGCCCTGTTCATGGCGTTCACGGTGATCTTCTTCGCCGTGCTCGGCATCAACCGGTTGTACAACCTGTGAACCCGCGCCTTGTGCTCGACTCGCTGTCACCGGTGAGCGGCACCATCTTCACCAACGGCCTCATCGTGGCCGTTGTCGTGCTGCTGCACATCCAGATCGCCACATACCTGACCGGCTCGTCGACGCTCGCCACGGTGTCAGAGGCCATCTCCATGGCCCGCGGCGACGAGCGCCATGGCAGGGTCGCCCGCATGATGGTGAAGTCGCAGGTCTATCTCTTCGGGTTCGGCTCGGCAACCGCCATCACCTTCCTCATCTTCGTGCTGGTCGGACTGTGGGGCGTCTTCTGGACGGCGTTGCAGCAGATCACCTTCTGGGCCATGGTCTTCGAAGGCGCCATGTTCCTTGTCGAGATCGTGCTGCTGTACAGCCTCTACGCCAACTGGGATCGGCTTGCGGCGCATCGACGCGCGCGGCTGGCAATGATGGTGCTGCTCAACATCGCGCTGTGGTGGCAGATGTTCCTCATCGACATCGTGGCGTCCTTCATGCTCACGCCCAACGGCGGCGACGTCAGCCTGCTCAACCAGGTGCTCAATCCCACCTCCCTGCCTTTGACCATCCACCGAACCATCGGCAACATCGCCTGGGCGGGCGCGGTTACGGCGTTCGTCGGTGCCTTCAACTATCTGCGCCTCACCCGCCACCAGCGTGAACCGGCGCCGGATGCGCCGCAGGCGATGCAGCCGCTGCGCTCCATCGGCGCGATGGCCGCCGGTCACCTCGAGTGGGAGACCAAGCGCAAAGAGATCCTGCACTGGGAATGGGTGACGCAATGGGGAGTGATCTGGGCAGTGGGGCTCACCCTGCTGCAGCCGTGGGTCGGCTACTCGTACGCCAAGGAGGTGCAGCTCCATGCGTACGGCGCGTGGTACACGATGATGTTCGGCGACCTCTCCAACGTCTTCCTGCTGCAGATCTTTCTGCTCGGTGCCATCTTCAGCCTGGGATCGCTCTATTTCTGGCGGCGGATGGTGCGCTCCGGTGCTCCGCACGCGCGCCGCCAGCTGATGCTCACGGTGGTGCTGATCCTGCTCACCATCTTGGCCGCCCAACCAGCCTGGTTCGCGCCGACGTACGCCGACGCGATCGCCGCCGGCGGCAACCGGGCGTGGTGGGACGGCGGACTGCTCAACCCGATCGGCAACTTCATCCCGTTCAAGGCCTCCGCTCTGATTGGCATGGTGCTGTTCGGATTGTGGTCGGTGACCAGCTACCTGTCGGCGTTGTCGCGCGGCCACATCAAGCCTGGCGGCAGCGGTCGCGGCGCACAGCGAGCCGCGCTGGCGATCGGCGTGACGGTCAGCATCATGATGATCGTCATGGGGGTGATCCGCGAGCACTCCCGGCAGCCGTACCTCATCAACGGCGAGATCACGCTGCACCAGCAGACCACCAACAACGCGCCGTCCAAGCCCTCACCGACGCTCGAACCATGAGAATCCCTGTCGGTGCGGTGGCGATGCGCATTCCCATCTTCGCGTCGGCTCACGAGGAGCTGCGCAGCGCCATCGACCCGCCCTGGCCGCGGTGGATGCACGACCTCTATGAGCTCGAGGAGGCCCAGGACGAGGGCATCGACGCCGACGCCGGCGAGACGACCGTCCCCGCGGCACTGGGCGCGCTGTCATCCCGGCTGCGCCAGCGACTCGAGCTGATCGCATCGGTGGCCGGCGGCCTGCAACGGGACGGATGGTCACTCGACATCGACGGCGACTGCCTGGTGGCCAGCCGGGTGGCCAACCCGCGCCACGCACTCGAGCTGCTCGAGAACGCCGGGCTCGCCGGACCCCTCTGCGCGGTGGCCGACCTCGACGACTCCGGCTGGCCGAAGCTCTATCCCGGCCTGGGGAGCACCGCCGCATGAGCACGCGCGTGCTCATCGTCGAGGACGAGCCGATGATCGGCCGCATCCTCACGGAGAAGCTGACCCGCGAGGGGTACGCGGTGACGCGAGCGGCCAGCATCGAGGAGTTGACGGCACACCTGCCGTCCACCGACATTGCGCTCGTCGACGCCACCCTCGACGGGGACGGCATCGACGCCATGCTCGGTCTGGCGCGCGCCGGCGTGCGCCCTCGCGCCGGCTGGTTCGCCATGCTCGAAAACCGCGCCGCGGAGGACGGCGGGCGCGCGGTGAGGGCCGGCGCGGCCGGCGTCATCCTCAAGCCATTCAAGCCTACGGCGGTCGCCGCCAAGGTGGCGACGTTGCTCGCCGCGGCGCCGGCATGAGCGCGCTGGCGCAGGCACCCGCCCTGGTCGCGGTGTCACCGGCAACCCGTGCCGCCGCGGTGGAGGCGCGCGGCCTGGTGCGTCGCTATCGCAACGGCCGCGGCGTGGGGCCGATCGACCTCGACGTGTCGGCGGGCGAGACCGTTGCCTTGATGGGTCGCAACGGCTGCGGCAAGACCACGCTGCTCCGCGTCCTCGCCACCGTCTCGCGCCCGCAGAGAGGGCAGGTGCGCTGGGGCGGGAAGAGTGCGACCGCGGCGCGCGCGCAGCTCGGCCTGGCGCTCGACGGTGCGCTCGAGGATGGAGGCCTGACCGGTCGCCAGGCGACCCACTTCTGGTGCTCGCAATGGGTCAGCGACGCCCGTGAGGTGGCGGCGCGCACGGACGCCGTCCTCCAGCAGCTCACCCTGTCCACGGCGGCGGACGATCGCGTGGCCACCTATTCCTACGGGATGCGCCGGCGGCTGGCACTCGCGGCCGCGCTGGGCCACCAGCCCGCGCTCGCCCTGCTCGACGAGCCCACCGCCGGGCTCGACCCGGAGGGGAGCGCTCAGCTCGAGCTGCTCATCAGTGAGCGAGCCGCGCGCGGCTACAGCACCGTGGTCGCCAGCAACGATGCGCGCTTCGTCGAGGCCGTCGCCGATCGCGTCGCGTTCCTCGACGACGGTCTGCTGGTGCGCTGCGCGTCGCCCAGCGAGCTGCTCGCCGATCTGCCGCGCGGCCGCGTCGCCGAGCTGGTGGTCGACGGCTCCTGTGACCTGTCGGCTCTCCGTGTCCTCCCGGGCGTCCTCGATGTGACCCGCGACGGCGCCGTGGTGGTGGCGCGGTTCGAGGGTGAGCGAACCATCGCCGCGCTCGTTGCCGCCGCCGACGCCCCCGGTGGGCGCTTGCGTGAGCTGCGTCTGCGCCGCCCGGACCTCAGCGACCGCTTCCACGACCTCACCGGTCATCCCCTCGAGGAGCGCTCGTGATCGGCGACGCCGGGGCGCTGCCGGTCAGCACGCACCGCGCTCGGCTGATGCCACGCAGCGTGGCCGCGCGCGAGCTCGCCATCGTGCTCAGCCGGCCCCGGGCGATGGCCATCAAGGCCGGGTTACCCTTGGCGCTGGCCATCCTGCTCGTCGCCGGCCACGCGCCGACCTTCTGGGCGGGGATGCTGCTCACCGTGCTGGTCGCCATGGTCGGCGCCGTGGGCACAGCGGTGAGCGTGAGCCGCGCCCGGGAGGCCGGCTTTCTGACACGATTGGCCGTAACTCCAGGGTCGCGGCCACGCGTCCTGACCGGGTGGGTGCTGGCCGCCGCCGCGGTCGACCTGGTGCAGCTCCTTCCCGTAGCCGTCGCCGCGCTGCTCACCGGGGGCGGCGGCCCGACCGAGTTCGCGGTCCTTCTGGTCGCCCTCGCGGCCACGCTGGTGGTCACCAACGTGCTCGGCTGCCTCGTGACACTGGCGGCGGCGAGCGCGGCCGAGGTACTCCTCGACGTGGTGCTCGTGCTCGCCCCATTGCTCTATCTCGGTGGCCTGTTCACCGGCGTCCCGTCAGATGGATGGCGAACCATCGCCGCCGGACTGGACCCGTTCAGCCATCTGCATTCCGCCTTCATCGGCATGCTCGGGGGCACGCCGAGGTACGCCGCCGGCCTCGATGTCGTCGCCCCGCTCGCTGCCGCGGTGGTGGCGGTCGGGCTGCTGGCGGCGCTGAGCCCGCGCATCCTGGAACGTGATTGAGCGCGCGCAGCGCCGGCGTCGGGCTGCCGCGCTGCTGGTGACCGCGCTGACAATGGCCGCGTGCGGCTCCGCCTCGGCGGGCCTCGACGCCGCCAGCCTGGGCCTGCCCGTGACCGGCACCGCGGTGGCGCTGGCCACCGCGACGGTCTCGACCAGCCCCGACGGCGGCATCTATCGGAACCCCGACCACCTGGAGGTGATGCTCGTCGGACGCCACAGCGTCGACGCCGTGGCCGCGCAGCTCGGCAACGCGTCGTCGTCATGGTCACAGCTGCGCGGCCTCGGCCAGTTCACACTGGTGGCGATGCGGATTCGCGACGACGGCAAGGTGACTTCGGACCCGCAGCTCTTCGACCTGCAGATGGCCAGTGACTACGCGCCGCCCGGCACCGCGAATGGCCCGCTGCGGCACTTCTACCACCCCACCTACCCGCTGGCCGTGGTCGCCGATTCCACCCCCGGCGACAGCTGCAGCATCCATCTCGACCCGGGTCACTCCGGCGTCGCGATCCTTGTGTACCCGCCGGTCAACCTGCCGACGACCCTGGTGTGGGGGCGGCTTGGCGATTTCGTGCTCAGCGTCCCGGTGGGGGGTGCGCTGCCGCCGCTGGCGGGGCCGCTCCATGCGGAGGCGTGCAGCCGGTCCGCCGGGGCGCCCGCATGAGCTCCCGCAACCGCGCCCGCCGCCGCCAGATCGTTGAGCTGCCCAGCGCCGGGCAGACGGTGGTGTCGCTCATGCTGCGCTCCGTCGAGGATGGCGGACCGTGGCCGTTGACGCGCGTCCTCACCGCGCTCGGCGCCTTCGACGTGGAGCGCGTCGGGGTGGCGCGTGCGCTCGGCGATCGCCGGGGAATTCCCCTCTTCCACTCGCAGGAGCTGCGCTGGCGAAACCTTGCGCTGTTCCTCGAAGCCCGTCATGGACGCGACGGCGTCGACGAGCTCAGCCTCGAGCTGCCCCCGTGGGACGACCTGGTCGGCGCCGTCGACCAGGAGGAGGTGTGGCGCCTCATCGACACCGTGGCGGCGGCGAGCGACGCGCAGTTCGGATCGATCGGCGACGGTGAGCCTCCCGAGGTGCTCCTGCCCGACGATGCCCCATCGCTGCGCGCTCAGCTGCGCCGCCACCTCGCGCTGCTGCTCCCCGAGTGGACGGGCGACGATGTCGAGGCGGCGCAGGCCACCTCGGCGCGTGTGCTCGACGCCAGCGGGCTCGTGCTGGTGACATCGTGAGCGTGCACGCACGCCTCGGCGTCGCCGTGATCGTCGTGGCGGCGGTGGGAACGCTGTTCGCGCTCTGGGCGCGGGCCCGGCCGAGCGCCATCCCGACAGTGCGTGTCTTCGTCCAGCTGTGCGCCGTCGTCGCCGCGCTCGAGGCGGTGCTCGGCCTGGTCATGGTCGTCACCGGCAACCGCCCGGGGCAGGCGATCCACTACTTCTACGGTGCCGCCACCGTGATCCCGATCCCCGCTGCCGAATTGCTCGCCAGGCGGGTCAGGCCGGAGTCGGAGATGCTCTACCTCCTCGCCGGCGTGGCGGCCACCGCCCTGTTCGGGCTGCGCGCGGTCACGACCGGGAGCATGTGATTCAGGCAGCGGCGGAAACCCGGTCCTCGATGACCACTGTGTGACGGCGGCGCAGGCGCACCAGCGCGCCCAGGATGGGGAGGCCGACGAGCAGCACCAGCACGGCGTTGCCCACCGCGCGGAAGCAGTCGTACATCAGTGAGGTGGCCAGGTAGAAGTGGGTGAAGCGCGTCGCCACGGCGCCGGCGCCAAGGCCGGTGACGTAGCCGAAGTCGGCGGCACCGCGGAAGAACGTCCAGTCCCACACGTCCATGACCGCGCCATACGCGAATCCGCTGACCACGCCGACGACGGCCAGGACGACAACGTCGCGGCGCGCCGGGCTGCGGCCGCGGCGTCGCGCCCCCGCCAGCCCGGCAGCAGCGCCGACCCATCCGGCCGCGATCATCTCGTAGGGAAGCCAAGGGCCCACCCCGGCCGTGACCAGCGCGGACACCAGAAGAGTGGTGGCGCCGCACAGGAATCCGAACTCCGCACCCATCGCGTACCCCGCGCAGAGGATGAGCAGGAACATCGGCGAGAAGCCGCCGATCCCGAACACGAGGGCGAGGCGGAGAGCCGAGTCGATGGCGGCGATGGCGGCGATAACCGCGAGCCCGCGCGTGTCGAGGCGCCGGCTCATGGTCTCAACGGCCAGCAGCACCACCACGCAGCCGATGCTCACCGCCGCCGCCGCGGCGGTGCCGGGCGCGCCCAGACCAGTGAAGGGCCACGCGAAGAGCGCCAGGCCGGCGGCGCTGATCGCTGCCAACCTCATCGCGACACCGCCTGCGCCGCCGTGTTCGCGAGCAGTGCCGTCACCGCGTCGACGGTCACCGGTCCCGGTGAGCCGACCAGCCGTCCCAGCTGGGTGGCGTGGTCATGGTCGCCGCTGAGCGCCGCAGACGGTGCGCCGCAGTCGCGCACCTCTCCCTCCTCGATGATCATTACGCGGTCGGCGATGCCGGAGGCGAGCTCGCTGTCGTGGGTGGCGAGGACGACCGATGTGCCCTGCGCCGCGAGGCCGCGCACCGCGGCGACGAGGCCGTCACGGGCGGTGCCGTCCATGCCGCGGGTGGGTTCGTCGAGCAGCGCAACCGTCGGTGAACCGGCGAGGATGGCGGCGACCGCGGCGCGCTGACGCTGGCCGCTGCTGAGCTCGCGCGGATCGCTGGCGGCGATGGTGTCCACGCCGAGGGTGCCCAGCAGGGTCCGTTGGGCGGTGTCGCCGGCGGCGGAGCGCGGCTCGCCCCGCATGGTCCAGGCAATCTCGGCGGCGACGGTCTCGCGGTGGAGGAGGGCCGCGGGGTTCTGGGGCAAGTAGGCGACCCGTCCGGCGGCGCGCCAGGCGCTGCCCGATCGCGGGGTGATGAGGCCGGCGATGACGCGCAGCAGGGTGGTCTTGCCGGAGCCGTTGCGGCCCATCACCGCCACGACCTCGCCCCGTGCGGCCGAGGCGTCGACGTCGATGAGCAGGTCCCCGTGACCGGCGACCACGCCGGACAGGTGCCACGCCGCGGGCGCCGTATTCCGCTGCGCGTGCGGTGGCTCGAGGGACGCGTCGAGATGCAGCGTGCCCGTCGACAGCAGCGGCGGCGCCCAGCCCATCGCGCGCGAGAGCCGCACCACCTGCGGGGCGCTGTCGAGCGAATCCGCGAGCAGCGACGGCGCCGCCGGCCCGGTGAGCTTGCCGGCGGCCACGGTGACGAGCGAATCCGCGACGGGAAGGAGGTCGTCGAGGCGATGCTCCGCGATCACCAGCGTGGTGCCGCCGTCGCGCAGGCGCAGACAGATGTCGAGCAGGGCGCGGGCATTGGGGGCATCGAGCTGTGCGAACGGCTCGTCGAGCACCAGCAGGCGCGGGCGCAGCACCAGCGCCCCAGCCACCGCGACGCGCTGGCGCTCGCCGCCGCTGAGCGTGGCGATGCTGCGCCCGCGCAAACCCTCGAGGCAGAGCTCTTCGAGGATCACGTCGACGCGCGCGCGCATCTCCTGCGCCGGCACGCCGAGGTTCTCGAGGCCGAAGGCGATGTCGCGCTCCACGGTGGCGTACACGCTCTGACGCTCGGCGTCCTGGAAGACGAAGCCGACGGATGTCGCCAGGTGGCGCGTCGCGGTGCGCAACACGTCGCGGCCATCAACGCACGCACGCCCCCGGATGCGACCACCGTAGAGGTGGGGGACCAGTCCGTTGAAGAGACGCAGCAGCGTCGACTTGCCGCCCCCCGAAGGTCCGCCGACCACGCAGAGGCCGCCGTCGAGTGTGAGATCCACATCCGCCAGCGCCGGGTCGATGCTCTCCGGGTAGCTGTAGCGCAACCCGACGATGTCTACGAGCGGCGCCATGTCAGCAAGGGAACGGCGAGGAGGACGCAGGCGATCACCGGGAGCAGGCTCAGCTCCGGCAGAGTGGTGACGGGAAACGGGTACCAGTCGGGCAGGCCTCCGGTGAGGCGAGCGACAACGGTGAGCACGGCGGCGGCGACGCTGCACGCGATCACCAGCGTCGAGGCCAGGTCGCGGCGAGAGACCGCGTAGCGGCTGCGCGGCGCAGCGCCGAAGCCGCGTGCCTCCATCGCCTCGGCCAGCTGCAGCGAGTCGTCGAGCGCCGAGATCACGATCGGAGCGGCGACCGCGTGCCAGTCGCGCAGGCGTGTGCGACCCCTGCCGCGCATGCGCTGCGCTTCACTGATCGCCACCGCGTTGCGGGCGACGGCCGGCACCAGGTTGACGGCCGCGCCGGTGAGCGCCGCGGTGCGCTGCAGCGATCGCGGGAAGGCGTCGATGAGGTCGTGTGGATGGAGCACGCGGCTCAGCGGCGCGACCGCAAGCACCGCGGTGGCGAGGCCGAGCGCGACCCCGATCCCGTAGATGACCGCCTCGACGGTGATCGGTCCCCCGATTCCCGGCAGCTGGCCGGGAAGCTCGACCAGCGTGTGCACACCGGTGTGGCTGAGCAGGACGTTGAACACGACGGCCAGCGCCGACGCCACCGCGACTGCGATGAACAGCGGGCGGAGCGCCGCGTCGGGGCGCCGCAGCGTCATCAGGATGTTGAGCGCGAGCAGCAGCACCAGGACCCGGTAGACGGGATTCGTGCTCGTGAGCACGACGACGAGCGCGGCAGCCGACCAGGCGGCCAGCGCACGCGGGTTGATCGACGTCACGGCGGAGGCGCTCTGTGCGTGCCCTGGCGCCGCCTTCGCAGCAGCTGCACCAGCAACGCCGCGGCCAGCAGGGCGGCCAGGATGCCCGCGACCAGAGCGCCGGTGTTGCTGCCGACCGGCAGGGGCGCTGACCGGTTGGTGCTCGGGAACGCGGCGGTGGTCGGTGTGGCGCCGTTGCTCGGCTCGGTGGAAGGAGTCGGCGTGGCCGCGGCTGCGATCACGTCGACTCCCGCTGCTGACGGCGTCAAGGTCGGCGGGGTGGCCCGATGCGCTGCGGGCGCCGCGGCCTTCGTCGCGGCAGCTGTCGGCGCCGGCGTCGTCACCGGGCACACGCCGCGCGGGGACGGCGGCGGCGAGCCGTCGCTCTGACCTTCGTAGCGGAATCCCTCGGCGTCGCCGTCGCGGAACGTCTGCGACGAGATGCCGAGGCTCGACTCCGTCCAGGCGCCGCCGCCGCGGCTGACGAAGAGCGCCCAATACGGACTGCTGCCCGACCAGCACGTCGACGGGTACTGAGCGGGCTCGTAGTCGATCTGGCACACCGCCTTTCCATAGCCGCTGTCGCTGGAGCCAAGCGTCTGCGACTCCACTCCCTGTGCCCGGGCGGCGGTCAGAAGCTCGTCGCCGGTGATCGAGTCAGTCCCGAAGGAGACACATGTGGTGACGGGGGGGCGACCATCGCCGTGCTGCGCAACCAGGGCGGCATGGTGGACACCGGACGCCTGAGCACAGCCCTCGACGGCCGGCGCGAGACTCGTCTTCGCGCCGACGACGGTGAGTGCCGCGAACACCGAGACGATCGCGAGCAGACGCGTCAGGACCCGGAGCAGCGGGCGCGCGCGGGGTGTCATGGAGCGGGGTGTTGGCCTCTCCGGAACGACGCAACGAGGAGGGCGACCGAACCGAGCGCCAGCAACGCGAAGGCCCAGACCGACGCTCCACCGACCTCGCCCGCGCTGCCGGTCGGCGGCACCGAGATCGCCTGCACCGACGAGGTCGGCGACGCAGTCACGGGGGTCGTGGTTGCCGGTCCCGGCGCGCTGCCCAGAACGATGGCCGTCCGGTGCGCGTACGGCTTCAGTGCGAGCGCCTGCGGGACCGAGCTGGTGGTGAAGGCGTCGGGAGCGGCGTTGCCCGGAAAGACGTAACCGCCGCCGCCCTGCCGATCGGCGAACGACTCAAGGTTGGACACCGGATTCTTGCCGCTGACCGTCCAGGCCGCTCCCATCGGGTTCTCTCCGATCGCCACCAGCGCCTGGATGACGACGGTGTCGCTGCTCGGGTCACTGCCGGGAGCGGCGTTGAAGCCGAAGCCGCCGTCGGGGTGCTGCGTGGACTTGAGGTAGGTCTTCGCCGCGCCGTTTGCCAAGCCGATCCCCGCCTGGCCGAGCGCCTGGATGATGATCGCGGTGTCATTGGTGTCGCTCGATGTGGCTCCGCAGGACGCGGGAGGGCTGGCGGCGGAATCGTCGATCGCGTAGCCGAACCCTCCATCGGTTCGCTGTGCGCAAGTGAGCCAGCCGGTGGCGTTGGTGGGCAGGCTGTGCCCGGCGGCGACGTCGGCCAGCGCCGACAGCGACTGCGAGTACGCGTTGGCGGTCTCGACGGTGGCGCTGGCATTGTGGAATGCGCCGTTGGGCTCGAGGAAGCCTCCCGAGCCAGTGGCAGTGTTCAGCTTGGTCAGCCACGCGCTGGCGTCGATCGCGGTGGGACGTCCCGCCGCCACCCAGGTGAGCACGTACTTGGCCGCACCGCCGGCGGTGTTGATCGCCGACGCGTGCGCGCTGAGGTAGTCGTAGGCGGACGTCCCCGTCGAGGAGCTCTTCAGCGTCGCCGGGTCGTAGCCGTTGTCGGCGATACTGATCACGGTGTCCTCGGTGGCACCGAACGACCCGGCGATGCTGCCGTCGGCGTGCACCTGCGCGTAGAGGTAGCGCAGCGCCGCGTTCGCCTGGGCCGTCTGCGCAGTCGCCGCCGAGGCGACCAGACCGCTTGTGAGGATGAGGCCGCATGCGGTCAGAGTCGCGCCGACCGCTCCTGTCTGGCGTCGCATCGAGGTTCTCCCTCGCGGCGCGGAAGTCCCGCGACGATGAGGCCCTCGCCGCGTGAGGGACCCACCTCCCGTTTCGCGCGGGCTTGCAGTGGTTCCGCTCCGGCGGAGGTCTCCTGGCTCACGGATCAGTGCAGCTCGACCGTCTTCCCAGGATCAGATCCCAGTGACCGGTGGCCGGCTGCTCCCCGTTGACAGTTGCGCGACAGCTCCGGATCTCCACCGGATTCCCTGTCGCCGGAGCGCGGTGAGCGCAGTCTAGCGCGTCGCGGGCGGCGGCCTCAGAGGACGGTGACCGTCACCTCGGCGTGGCCGCGCACCGCGGAGGACGTCACGGACACCCGGCGGAGGGGTGAACTCGGGCGGCAGCGTGAAGCCCGGCGGCGCGCTCGGGCAGGGGATGTAACCGCTCCCGAACGTGGGTGCAGGCACGACCTGAAACGGGCCGCCCGACGACGACGACGACGACGACGAGCCTGAACCGAAGATCGAGAACGGCGTGGGGCCACCGAACCCGGCACCCACGGTTCCGGTGGCCGAGGCGAGGGTCAGGACCGCCGCCAAGGCGATGACGAGGTCCTCCACCGACAGCGGCAGCCGCGGGCCGCCGCTGAGCACCAGGGTGCGGCGGGAAAACAGACCTGCAGCCATCGCGACCCCGGCCAGCACGACGGCACCGAGGATCAAGAGCGTGGCGTTGGAACCGGGATTGTTGCCTCCGCTTCGCACCGCCTCGGCGAGGGTCACTGACAGCATCACAAAGGCGGCGAGGCCGAGCGCGATGCTGCGACGCCGCTCCGCGGCCATGCACAGACCGGCTGCTCCCACTGCCGCTGCACCAACCGCCACCCCACCGACGACGGCGGTGAGCACGGTCACCACCAGCGCGCCCGCCACGGCAGACGTGCCGATCATCCAGCGGCGCCCGGCGGGGTGTGCCGATCGCGGCACACCGTGTCCGGCCAGGACGACCAGCGCGAGGGCCACCGTGCCGGCGACAGCCGCGGCAAGCAGTCCCGCGCCGGCGATCGCGATGAGCACGGCGGGGATCACGATCACACCGAGCACGGCCAGGGCGGCAGCCACCGCGCTGGGAATGCGTCGTGCCGCCAGCGCGGCCAGCCCGATGACCACAGCTCCCGCCAGCGCGACGAGAAGCCCACTCGGGGCACCCTGGCCCAACCCCACCACCCCGGCGGCGATGAACAGGCTGGCCACCACCGCCATGACGCTGCGAACCTCCGGCCAGCGCCGCAGCAGCCTGCCCACCAGGGCGAGGGCGTACAGCACAGCTCCCACGGCAAGCGCAAGCAACCCGGAGACACGGGGGTCGTGCCCCGACACGGCAAGACCAACACCCTCGAGCAGGCTGAAACCAGCCAGAGCAAGCAGGGCCGCGATCCCAGCGTGAGGACCCGAACCCGGCGCGTCCGGCGGGATCGAGCCGGTAACCACCGACTGTCCGGGCGGCGAAGGCAAGCCGCGCGGTGTCTGGTCAGGGAGCAGCGGGGGAGGAGGCGCCGGCGACCCAGGTGTCAGCCCCGCCCCTGGAGGCTGCGACCCAGGCGGCAGAGAATCCGCAGGTGGCAAGTCCAACCGTCAGCACCTTCCAACCGGGAACGAGTGGATTCCACGTCCCGGCCCCGCGGATGGTACCCGCTACCAGCAATTACCGGCGAAGCTGTTTGCGGCGGGAAGAATGAGTCCTTCAGCCGCACCGCCTTCAGGCGAATAGCCGGGGAGAGCGACTACGGGTGCTCAATGGTGACGGTCAGCGGACTCCACTCTCCCGTCAGCCCCTGGCCATGCAGGCTGATGCTGCGGTCATCGTCGATCGGCTTCTCGGTCATCAACCCGAGCGCCACCAGGAACGAGTCCATCTTGAAAGGGACCTCACTGTGGTGGTCCACCTCCTCGCCGTCGATGTACCACCAGAGCTGGTCGTTTGCCTTGTCGTAGCTGATCTTGTAGAGGTGTGTCTGACCGGGCTTCGTGGCCACGGGAAGCTCGTTGAAGATGCAGAAGTACGTGGGCCGGTTGAGGTCGGCGGGCGGCTGCGCGACCACTCCGGGGAAGAGCACGCGGCCGTACACGGTGGCCAGCTTGTCGTTGGTCGCGAAGAAGTCGATGGCGGCGCCGGTGTTGAAATCGAGCAGGTTGACCGTGGCCATGCCGTCGTACAGGTCACCGGGCACGCCGTTGTGGCGCCGCCCGGCGATGCTCAGCTCGACGCTGATGGTGCCTTCGTCGGGCGGCGTGAACCTCGCCGTCGAGAAGTACATGTGCTTCGCGTTGTCAAGAACCTGGATGCGATCGTGGGACCGCGACAGCGGGTTGGCGCGGACCCGCAGCTTCTCGTGCTCCACGATCACCGTGGCGTTGGGCTCGCGGTACTTCCATTCGGTGCCGTCCGGCAGGGCGAAGCCGCCGATCTGCCAGGTGGGCTCGATCCCGGTGATGATCGACCGGAAATTGCCGTAGGTGATCGTCTCGGTGCGCGCTGTGCTCGTGCTGCGCTTCGGCGCCTCGGTGACCTGGGCCATGGCAATCTCCTTGGTGAGCCCTGTCAACGGTAGCAGCCGGGTTCGCAACCGAGGCCTGCGGGTAGACTGACCTCATGATTCGCAACGTTGTCGGACCGGTTGCGGTGATCAGCATGCACGCCTCCCCGCTGGGGGCGCTGGGCCGCGGCGAGAACGGTGGCGGCAACCTGTCCGTGCGGCGGCTTTGCGAGGGGCTCGCGGAGTCCGGCATCCCCACCGACGTGTACGTGCGCCGTGACGACGCGTCGGCCCCGGCCGAGGAGATGATCGCGCCGATGAGCCGGCTTGTCCGACTCCCCGTGGGGCCGCCGCGGTCGCTTCCCAAACAGGACCTGGTGGCGATGGTCGACGAGTTCAGCGCCGCCGTCATCGCCCACGCCGCCAGCGAGCGGCGCAACTACGTCGTCGTGCACGGCCACTACTGGCTCGGCGGGCTCGTGGCCCAGCAGCTCCGCGATGCCTGGCACGTTCCCTGGGTGCAGTCCTTCCACACCCTGGCGCGCGCCAAGGCAGGCGTGGGCCTGCCTCTCGACGCGTCGCGTGCGACCGCCGAGGCGTCCCTGGTCGCCACTGCCGATCGGCTGGTCACCGGCAGCGTCGCCGAGGCCAGGGACCTGATGCGCCTGTACGGCGCCTCGCGCAACAGCATCTGTGTGGCTCAGCCCGGGGTCGACCTCCGCGTGCTCCATCCCCGGGACACCGCCGCTCTCCGCGCCGAGCTCGGTCTCGATGGCCATCGTGTCCTTCTCTTCGCGGGCCGGCTCGAACCGCTCAAGGGGGCCGACACCCTGCTCGGAGCGGTGGCGCGGCTGGGAGAGGACGAGCGCTTCGACGACGTGGTCACGCTGGTGATCGGCGAGGACAGCGGCGACGGCAGTGCCGCCGGCGGCGAGCGGCGCCGGCTCGAGGCGGTGGCCGGTGACAGTGGCCTGGAGACGCGAGTGCGCTTCCTGGGCGCCGTCGAGCACGAGGACCTCGCCGACTACTACGCGCTCGCCGACATCTGCGTGGTGCCGTCGCGGACGGAGACGTTCGGGCTGGTCGCGCTCGAGGCCCAGGCGCTGGGCACCCCGGTGGTGGCAAGCGCGGTCGGCGGCCTCACCGAGATCGTCGAGGACGGCGTCACGGGCATCCTGGTGGCCGACCGTCAGCCGCGGGCGTTCGCGTCCGCGATCGCGTCCCTCCTCGACGACGCCGGCCTGCGTCTGCGCATGGGCGAGGCGGCCCGCCTTCGCGCGGCGACCTTCACGTGGGCTCGTGCCGTTGAGCGGTTGGCCGCGATCTACCGGCGGGTGACCCGCACTGGCGTCACCGCCGCCACCCCATGCGGCTACACCGACAACGAGGTGATGGCGGTCGCCGGCTGACGGCGACGTAGTATTCGGCCGTGACCTGCTCGCACTGTGGAGCCACAGGGCCCGACGGCCCGTTCTGCACCCGCTGTGGCGCCCATCGTGTGAAGGGGCCGATGCGTCTTCACCACTTCGCGCTCCGCCCGGGTGAGCACCTGGCCACGCCGGCCTTGCTCTCGACCCTGCTCCCGCGGCTCGCCCACGAACGTGTCCACCTCTTCCGGTGGGCGCTCATCTCGGGTGTGGTGGTGGTCGGCGTGCTCGCCGCCACCGGGCTGGTGATCCCGGCGATCGTTGCCGCCGCGCTCTTGGTGCCGGCGCTCTACATCGCCTACCTGCGCGTCGCCGACGTGTATGCCGACGCGCCCGTGCCCGTCCTGCTCGGGACCGTCGCCGCCGGTGCCAGCGTCGGCGTGGCGATCACAGCCGGCGCCAACGCGGTCGGCAAGGGGCTCGGAGCGGGTGGGGTGATCCTGCTGTCCGTTGTTGTGGCGGTGGTCGCCGAGTTGCTCAAGCCGGCTGTCCCGCTGATCTTTCTGCGCCGGCGCTTTCCCAACACCCTCGACGGACTGGTGTTCGGGGTCGCTGCCGGCGTTGGCTATGCGCTTGCCCAGACCCTGATCAACCTCACAGGGTCGCTCGGCGGCGTGGCACTGCGAGTCGACCCTGCCAACTGGGTGTTCACGCTGGTCAGCGCGGCGATCCTCATCCCACTGCTGCACGGCTCCTGCTCGGGACTGGTGGCGGCGTCGCTGTGGCGCCCGCGCGGTGGGCGCGACGCCGTGCTGCGGGCGGCCGGTCTGCCGCTGGCGGTGATCGCCGACATCTGCTTCCTGGTGGGCAGCGAGATCCTCGACGACGCCGGGCTCAGCCCGCTCTTCGTGCTGCTCTGGCAGGCGGCGGTGGTGACTGGGGTGCTGGTGGCGATCCGGGTCCTGTTGCACGCCGCCGTGCTCGACGAAGGAACCGCGCTGGGACTGCGCGAGCAGCGCTGTCCCCACTGCGGGCTGACGGTCGAGGCGGCCGGTTTCTGCCCGCAGTGCGGGGTGATCCTGACCGCGCCGGCGGGTGCGGCCTCTGTCAGCGGCTGAGCGCGGCCGCGGCAGGAGCGGCGCGCAGGCGCTCGAGGGTGGTCCGCAGAGCCGCCGCCTCCTCGTCGTCGAGGTGACGGCCGAAGTGGTCCTGGACACCGCGCAGGTGCAGGGTGGCGGCGCGGCGAAAGACCGCCCGGCCCTCAATGGTCAGCACCGCAAAGGCGCCCCGACGGTCCGACGGGCACCGTTCGGTGCTGATCAGGCCGCTGTGCCGCATCCGGTCGACGAGCCGGCTGACACCGCTCTTGGTCATCCGGGTGTGCGGGGTGAGCTCATTGAAGCGCAAGCGCTGGCCGCTCGCCTGTGAGAGCCGGTACAGCACCTCGTACTCAGCGAGGCTGAGGCCGGCGCCGCGCTCGAGCTCGGCCTCGAGCCGCACGGTGAGCTGGCGGTGGGCGTCGAGCAACGCCATCCAGGCGGCAAGCCGGCACGCGTCCGGTCGTTCGTTCTTCACTGGTGGTCCTCGATTCGCCAGGCGCTGTGCCCGTCGATCGCCATCATAGCCAGGCCATGTCGTTGACACCGCAACTACCGTCGCGCTACCGTGATTCGCGAGCGCGACAGCATCGCGTCGCAGCAGGAGGCAGGACATGAGTTGGACGCTTGATCCGCACCACACCAGCGTCGCTTTCAGTGCCAAGCACCTCGGCGTCGCCACGGTGAGGGGTCACTTCAACAAGGTGGACGCTCAGATCGAACTGGACGACCCCGAGGATCCAGCCACCGGACGCGGCAAGGTGACCATCGACGCCGCGAGCATCACCACCGACAACGAGCAGCGTGATGGACACCTTCGCTCCCCAGACTTTTTCGACGTCGAGAAATATCCGACCATCGTGTTCGAGGCCAAGTCCGTGACGCGCTCCGGCGACGATTTCAAGGTCACCGGAGACCTCACCATCAAGGACGTCACCAAGGAGATCGCGCTCGATTACGAGCATGGCGGCGTCGTCGTCGATCCCTACGGCAACAAGAAGGTCGGTGGCACGCTGACGGGCAGCTTCAACCGCGCCGACTGGGACCTCAAGTGGAACGTCCCCCTGGGCGGCGGCGGCCTGCTGGTCAGCGAGCGAATCAAGCTCGAGATCGACGGCGAGCTCGCCGAGGACAAGGAAGCCGCCACCGAGTCTGCGCAGGCGGAGGCGACCGCCTAGCCGGCAGCCGCGGGGTCGACCGCTGCACAATCGGTGGTGTGAGGCGCAATCTGGCCATCCGTGACCTGATGGGGCCGCTCGAGCGGTGGGCGTTCCTCGATCCCGTGGGCGAGTGGCTGAGCACCAAGGTGAGCGGCCTGCTGGCGCCGGGGGCGGTCAAGACGGCGCTGAGCGGCACCGTGCTCGGCCATCCATTGCACCCGGTGCTCACCGACGTGCCGATCGGCGCGCTGACAGCGGCGACGATGTTCGACCTGCTCGGCGGCGAGGCCGGCGGCGACACTGCCGACGCGCTGACGGTGCTTGGCCTGCTGTCGGTGGCGCCGACCGCGGTGACCGGTCTGTCCGATTGGGCCGACACTGTCGACACCGAGCGGCGTCTCGGCCTGATCCACGCCCTCGCCAACGCGGGCAGCTCGGCGCTGTACTTCGCCGCGCTGGTGAGCCGGAGGAGCGGCAGCCGCGGGCTCGCGCGCGTCTTCAGCGTGGCCGGCCTCGGCGTGCTCGCCACCAGCGGCTACATCGGCGGCCACCTGGTGTTCGCTCGCGGCTGGGGCGTCGACCACACCGTGTTCGATGAGCCTCCGCAGGACTGGACCAGGGTGGCTCGCGAGGCTGACCTGCAGCCGGACAGCCCGGTGCTGGCGCAGGCGGCGGGCTACGGGGTGCTCCTCTACAGTCACGGCGGCTCGGTGCACGCGATCGCGGCGCGCTGCACGCACGCCGGCGGTCCTCTCAATGAGGGCGAGGTGGACGGCGAGCTCTGCGTCACGTGCCCGTGGCATGGCAGCCGCTTCCGGCTCGACAATGGCTCGGTGGCGCGCGGGCCGGCCACGGCGCCGCAGCCGGCCTTCGACGTCCGTAGGGCCGACGGCAACATCGAGGTACGCGTCCGTCCCGACATCGGCTAGAGCGCTGTGCCCGGCACACCCCGGCACAGGCAGCCCCTAGACTCCGCGTAGCCATATGAGCGCACTGCGCTCGGGTTCGCGGGCGGGGCGACTGGGAGACGGGCATGGGGGACGATCAGACCGAGGAGGCCGCAGACAAAGCGGTTGACCCGGATCGCCTGCTGGAGGGGGAGAACCCCGACACCACGTACCTCGAGGACGCCACCCACTGGGTGACCGTCTACAGCGAGCTGCTCGCGGTCAAGCGCGACCTTGTCGGCGTCTCCGAGAGCCGGCTTCCCGACCTCCCCACCGAGGCGCGCAAGGAGGTGGCGACGACGGACCTCGTCGTTCTCGATGCGGAGATGAAGCGGTTCTCGCAAAGACTGGCGTTCTGGCGGCAGCGCTGCGTCGACCTCGGCGGTTCTCCGGCTGCCTGATCCGCTTTACGTTCCGTCGGCGCAGGCGACTTCATGTCGCCGGAGCTGACACCGCTGAGCTGGGGGGTGCCCGAGGGGGGAAGGCAGTTCCCCCTTCGTACCGTTCAGCGGGGATCGAAGATCGTGCTGACGATCCGGCGCACGGCGGAGCGTGGAACGAGGCGGGGACCCTGGGCGAGGATGAGGTTGTGCGGCCCGGGCACGCAGATGGCGTGGCCGCGGTCCAGCGCTCGCAGCGCGCTGCGCACCACAGCGTCCGCCGACATCGGCAGTGGCATGTTGAAGAGGGCTGACATCCCAGCGACCTGGTCGAACTCGGTCCTGGTCGGACCTGGGCACAGCGCCATGGCGCGCACGCCGGTGCCGTGCAGCTCCTGCGCGATCGCCTCGGTGAAGTGAAGGACGAACGCCTTGGTGGCCGCGTACGTGGCCATGTACGGGATCGCCTGGTAGGCGGCGGTGCTGGCCACGTTGATCACCGCCCCCTTGGCGGCGTCGACGTTGCCGGGAAGTACCGCCGCGGTGAGCTCGTGGACGGTGACGACGTTGAGCTCGACCTCCTCGGCCTCGCGCTTGGCGTCGAGGTCGACGAAGCGGCCGCGGCTGCCGAAACCCGCGTTGTTGATGAGCAGCCACGGCCCCTTGGTGCGGAGCATGGTGGCCACCGGCCCGCGGCCCGCGTGGGTGCCGAGGTCGGCGGTATGCACGCTCACCTTCACCGAGTGCTGCGCGCGCAACTCCTTGGCAAGCGCCTGCATGCGCTCCGTGCGCCGAGCAACCAGGGTGAGGTCGTGGCCGCGCGCGGCGAGCTGCCGCGCGAACCCTTCACCGATGCCGCTCGACGCCCCCGTCACCAGCGCGGGAACCGACGGTGGAACCGGATCGCTCATCTCATCTCCTCGACCGCGGCGGACGCTGCCCGCAAGCCTACGGGCTGGTGCCGCGCGGACGTCGTGACGGTCCCGCACGCAGCCGCTGAGGGACCGCCCGCGGACCCGGGAAGCGCTGCGAGCCTCCTTTGTTAGGATCACGACAGATGCTCTCGGACTTCGCGCCGATCCTCGTCTTCCTTGCAGTCTGCGTGGCATTCGGGGCCGGCGTGCAGGCGCTCAGCGCGTGGCTCGGACCGCGCAGCCCCAGCGCCGCCAAGGAGCTTCCATTCGAGTCCGGCATCGTGCCGGTGGAGACGGCGCGCCGCCGTTTCTCGGTGAGCTTTTACGTCACCGCGATGCTCTTCATCATCTTCGACGTCGAGTCGATCTTCCTGCTTCCGTGGGCGACCATCGTCCGCCAGCTGAAGATCTTCGGCATCGTCGAGATGGGCATCTTCATCGCCACCCTGCTGATCGGGCTCATCTACATCTGGCGCAAGGGGGCGCTGCGATGGGACTGACGCTCGACGGTGCCACC
Organism: Candidatus Aeolococcus gillhamiae; assembly: GCA_003244045.1. Lineage (GTDB taxonomy): Bacteria > Chloroflexota > Dormibacteria > Aeolococcales > Aeolococcaceae > Aeolococcus > Aeolococcus gillhamiae. The sequence continues at coordinate 2,198 of QHBU01000201.1, read as the reverse complement.
GGCGTCCCGCTGCTCAACGCGCAGGGCGATGCGGGGGCGCTGCCCCTGCCCCGGGTCGGCGACCTCGAACGCACCGCCGCCAAGGCGGGGGCGATCACCACCAGCATCGAGAAGGTCATCCAGTGGGGACGCTACAGCTCGCTGTGGCCCGCGCTCTTCGGGTTGGCCTGCTGCGCCATCGAGATGATGGCCACCGGGGCGGCTCGCTACGACATGTCCCGCTTCGGGTGCGAGGTGTTCCGCGCCTCACCGCGCCAGGCCGACCTGATGATCGTGGCGGGACGCGTGTCCCAGAAGATGGGGCCCGTCCTGCGCCAGATCTACGACCAGATGCCGGAGCCCAAGTGGGTGATCAGCATGGGGGCGTGCGCCTCGAGCGGGGGCATGTTCAACAACTACGCGATCATCCAGGGCGTCGACAAGGTCCTGCCGGTGGACGTGTACCTGCCCGGCTGCCCGCCCCGGCCCGAGGGGCTTCTCGACGCAGTCCTGAAGCTGCAGACGAAGATCGCCGCCGAGCGGCCCAGCTCTCTTCGGGGATAGAACCGTGACCAGCACCGCCGCCTCCGTCGCTTCGGCACGTCCGTCGCGCGGACGCCGTGCCGCGGACGTGCTCGAGCGCGAGCTGCCCGACGCGGTGGCGCGCGTCGAGGAACAGGTGGGCGAGGTGACCGTGTTCGTGCATGTCGAGCACCTCATCGGTGCGCTGACCCTGCTCCGCGACCATGACAGCGCCGCGTACCGGCTGCCGCTGTTCGTCACCGCTGTCGACTGGCCCGACCGCGAGCCGGCGGCGCCGCGCTACGATGTCGTCTACCAGCTGCGCTCGCTCCGGCACAACGACGAGTGCCGGCTCATCGTCCAGGTGCCCGAGGACGCTCCGCGCGTGCCCACCGCCGAGCGCGTCTTCGCCGGCATGGACTGGCATGAGCGCGAGACCTTCGACCTCTTCGGCATCGAGTTCGTTGGGCACCACGACATGCACCGCATCCTCCTTCCAGAGGACTGGGTGGGCCATCCGCTGCGCAAGGACTACGTCAGCTTCGGCGAGCCGGTTGCGTTCACGCACAACCTGGAGTGGGCGCTGCCCTCTGCCGAGCGGCCTCGCGACATGCCCGGCGAAACCCTCTGATGGCCGTGCTGCCGCCGATGGGCGGGCCCGGCCTGCCGACGCGGGACGAGCAATCGGACGCCTTCGACCGCGGTCGCACCATGCTCGGCGTCGACCCCGCCAACGACGCCATCGACATGGTCCAGCTCGACGACGAGACCATGGAGCTGAACATGGGGCCGATGCATCCCAGCACCCACGGTGTGCTGCGGCTCGTGCTCGAGCTCGATGGCGAGGTGGTGCGCGAGTGCCGCCCCGACATCGGCTTCCTGCACACGGGCTTCGAGAAGTCGTTCGAGTCGCACACCTGGCAGCAGTGCATCCCGTTCACCGACCGGATGGACTACCTGGCCCCGTTGTTCAACAACCTCGGCTTCTCGCTGGCCGCAGAGCGGCTGCTCGGCGTCGAGGTGCCGGCCCGCGCGCAGTACCTGCGCGTGATCATGTGCGAGCTCACCCGCGTGGCCAGCCACTTCCTCTGGTACGGCACCCACGCGCTCGACCTCGGCGCCACCACACCCTTCGTGTACGCGTGGCGTGAGCGCGAGAAGCTGCTCGACATCAACGAGCTGGTCAGTGGCGTGCGCATGCACACCTCGTTCATCCGCGTCGGCGGACTGCTGGCCGACGTGCCCGACGAGTTCTACGCGCTGGTCAATGAGGTGGTGCGCACGTTCCCCTCGTTCATTGACCAGTACGAGCTGCTCATCACCCAGAACCCGATCTGGCTCGAGCGCACCCGGGGGATCGGCGTCATCACCCCCGACGACGCCATCGCCTACGGCGCCACCGGCCCCACCCTGCGCGGCAGCGGCGTCCCCTACGACCTGCGCAAGGCACAGCCGTACAGCTCGTACGACCACTTCGACTTCGATATCCCGATCGGCAGCCGCGGCGACGTCTACGACCGCTACCTGGTGCGCATGCAGGAGGCGCGCGAGTCGCTGAAGATCATCGGCCAGGCCATGGACAACCTCCCCGGCGGTCCCGTCAACACCAGCGACCGGAAGGTGGCGCTGCCGCCGCGCAACGAGATCAACACCTCGATGGAGTCGCTGATCCACCACTTCAAGCTGGTCACCGAGGG
>QHBU01000200.1 GCA_003244045.1 Candidatus Aeolococcus gillhamiae | reverse complement strand
GGCTGACCGGAAGAACCATGGCAGTCGCTGTCCTCGGCGCAACTGTCGCACTGGCCGCCGGCTGCGGCGGGACCACTCAGGCCGCGATACAGGTGCAGGGCCAGGGACGCGTGCCGGCGGGGTTGGAGGGCGTGCTGCAGTCGCCACCGCAGCCCAAGCCGAGCTTCGTCCTCGCCGACACGTCGGGGCGCCCTTACGACCTCGCCGGAGCCACCCAGGGCTACGCCACGCTTCTCTACTTCGGCTACACCCACTGCCCCGACGAGTGCCCGACCCACATGGCGAACATTGCGGCGGCGCTCTCCCAGGTCGAACCACAGGTGAGCAGTCACGTCAAGGTCGTCTTCGTCACAACCGACCCTCCCAGGGACACGCCGGCGGTGATCCGAAAGTGGCTGGACAACTTCTCGACGTCGTTCATCGGGCTGAGCGGCACAGAGGCACAGATCCAGGCCGCCGAGGCAGGTACGGGGATTGACCCCAACGCCGGATCGGAGCCCACGGTCCCCGGTGCGACCACGACCATCCCGACGGGCGACTACTCGGTCACCCACGCCGCCTACGTGCTGGCCTTTACCACCGACAACCTGGCCCACGTGATCTACCCCTCAGGGCTCGGCGTCAAGGCCTGGGTCCACGACCTGCCGGAGCTGGTCAGGGGCTGGCCGAAGTCCTGAGCACCGGCGAGTCCGGAGCGTCAGGTGGTGTAGTCCGCGTTGATCCGGACGTAGTCCGCAGAGAGGTCGCAGCCGTAGACCGTGGCCTCCGCCGCGCCGGTGCACAGCTGCACGTCGATCTCGACGTGGTCCGCCGCCATCGCCCGGGCGAGCTCGGCTAGGCCCTCGGGCCCGGGGCGGGCGGGGTAGGCCTCGAGGTCGCCGAAGCGGATCACCACCCGCTCGGGGTCGATGTCAGACTCCTCGTGGCACTTGCCGACGGCCATCGCAACCCGTCCCCAGTTGGGGTCGGCTCCGTGGACGGCGGTCTTGACCAGGGGGGAATTGACGATCGACTTGGCTACCCGCCGAGCCTGATCCTCATCCCTCGCGTCGCGCACGGTGACGGCGAGCAGCTTGGTGGCGCCCTCGCCGTCGCGGGCCAGCTGCAGGGTCAGGTCAAGGCACACCTCTCGAAGCGCAGAGGCGAGGATCGCTTCGTCGACCGCGCCCGCCGCGCCGCTGGCCAACACCACCGCCGCGTCCGAGGTGGACGTGTCGGTGTCGATGCTCAGACAGTTGAAGCTAGCGTCGACCGCGCGCCGCCACATCCGCTCCAACGCAGGCCTCGCGACGGCGGCGTCGGTGAACGCAAACGCGAGCAGCGTCGCCATTTCCGGCTCGATCATCCCGACACCCTTTGCAACGCCGACTACCGAGGCTGCGCCGACCCGGCGTTGGGCGGTCTTGGGGACCGTGTCGGTGGTCATGATGGCTCGGGCGACCTCGAGGGGGGTCGCGCTCCACGGCTCGGTGGTCGAACCAGCGAGGCACGCACGCAGCGCGGGCATGGGGTAGGGCCGACCGATCACGCCGGTGCTGGCGATGAGCATCTCCTCCGCCGCCACACCCGCTGCGCCGGCCGCCAGGCGGGCCACCTCCACGGCGTCGGCGTGCCCCTGCGCCCCGTTGGCGACGTTGGCGTTCTTGGCCACCACCACCAGCGCCCGTGGTGAGGTAGCCGCCAGCCTCTCTCGGCTGATGACCACGCTCGGTCCGGAGAAAAGGCTCTGCGTGAACACGCCGGCGCTCGTACCTTGACGATCCATGGAGACGACAGCCACGTCGTGGCCATCGTCTCTCAAGGCCGCTGAGCCGACGAAGGCCGCGAATCCGGTGGGCCACTGCACGGCTAAATCATGGCATCCCTGGGCGGATTAGCGCAGCGGCTCGGACTCCGTCTGATCCAGGCGCCGGCGGATCTCCGAGGCCCGGAAGCGCCGGTGGCCGCCCAGGGTGCGCACGGCGCCGATCTTGCCAGCCCGCGCCCAGCGGGTGACGGTCTTCGGGTCGACGCGGAACAAAGCGGCCACCTCGGCTGGGGTCAGCAGTGGATCGGGTTGCGGTTCTTCGGCCATATTGGGCCATTCCTTCCAATCGTCCGTTTGATGACTCAACGGTACGAGATAGCCCGAAATTGTTAAATGGCCCGATCGGGTCATTTTGCTAGTAGCCCAAACGGACTAGACACCCCCCAGCGAGCTGATCCGAGCGGACCTCGTTAGGAGCCGGTGAGGCGGAATCGGCCCTCGCCGGCGCCGAGTTCCCCGATCACCACCGCGTCGTGGCCGAACCCCGCGAGCAGCTCCCTTGCATCATCCACCGCTCCGGGTGGGAGGGCGAGCACCATGCCAATGCCCAGGTTGAAGACCCTGAGCATCTCCTCGTCGCTGACGCCTTCGCCGGCCTTGTGGGTCTCGCCCATGGGAACTCCTCGGTCTCTCGAATCTCGCGGTACGGGTCAGCCCTACCCGGCTCGCAGGACCGGCAATCGCGGATACTTGCGGACACCGCGTACAGTGGTACCTATACCCGCTATAGGTATCGGAGACGGCGATGGACGACAAGCTCCCCGGGTACTCGGCCAACAAGCAGGCGCACGTCACCCGGTTGCGCCGCGTCGAAGGCCAGGTGCGGGGCCTGCAGCGCCTCGTCGAGTCCGACACGTACTGCATCGACGTCCTCACCCAG
>QHBU01000199.1 GCA_003244045.1 Candidatus Aeolococcus gillhamiae | reverse complement strand
CCCGCTGCGACGCGCGGTGGAGTGGCTGGTCGACGAGCAGATCGTCGGTGGCGGAGACTGGCAGGTGCGCTGCGCACCCGGGACCGAGGGAGGCGGGTGGGCCTTCGAGTTCGACAACGACATCTACCCCGACGTCGATGACACGGCCGTCGTTGTGCTCGCTTTGCTTGAGGCGGAACAGACCGACGAGGTGCGCAACGCCGTGGCACGCGCGCAACGCTGGGTGGCCGCGATGCGCTCGAGCGACGGCGCCTGGGCGGCCTTTGACCGCGACAACGTGCGCCAGGTGGTGTACTCACTTCCGTTCGCCGACTTCGGCGCCATGCTCGATCCTCCGAGCGAGGACGTCACCGCCCACGCCATCGAGATGTTCAGCGCGCTCGGCGTCCGGCCGGACGCCCCGTTGCTGGCTCCGGCGATTGCCTATCTGCGCGGCGCCCAGGCGCCAGAGGGGTCGTGGTTCGGGCGCTGGGGCGTCAACCACGTGTATGGGACGTGGTGCGTTGTCAGCGCGCTCGCCCCCCTCCATATTGACGACCGCGCCGTGTCGTGCGCCCTGGCGTGGACGGAGCGCGTGCAGAACCACGACGGCGGCTGGGGTGAGACCTGTGCGTCGTACCGCGACCCGTCCTTCGCAGGGGTCGGGTCGAGCACCGCATCGCAGACAGCGTGGGCGATGCTGACGTTGCAGGCCGGGGGCGTCGGCGACGGGGTTGCCGCTAGCTCTGGCGCCCGCCACCTCATCGACCGCCAATCGGCAGGGACCTGGGAGGAGCCGGAGCACACCGGCACCGGTTTCCCTGGCGACTTCTACATCAACTACCACCTCTACCGGCACGTTTTTCCGTTGATGGCGCTGGCTAGATACGCCAGCACCGACGCCTAGGAGCGAACATGGCAATCCCCCTGCGACAGACCGCCCGAGTCGGTGCCTACGTCATGAACCAGCGCTTGCACCGCCGCGAGAAGTTCGCGCTGGTGCTGCAGTTGGAGCCCCTCTACCAGTGCAACCTCGCCTGTGCCGGCTGCGGGAAGATCCAGCAACCGGATGACATCCTGGCGCGGCGGCTCACCGTCCAGGAATGCATTGACGCGGTCGAGGAGTGCGGAGCCCCGATCGTCTCCGTCGCCGGCGGGGAGCCGCTGGTCCACCGTGAGATCAACCAGATCGTCGCGGCGCTCATCGAACGCAAGAAGTTCGTCTACCTGTGCACCAACGCGCTGCTCATGGAGCGCAAGCTCGACAGGTTCAAGCCGTCGCCGTACTTCTCCTGGTCCGTCCACATCGACGGGCTGCGCGAACGCCACGACGAGTCCGTCTGCCGTGACGGTGTGTTCGACAAGGCGGTGTCAGCGGTTCGTGAGGCCAAGCGGCGCGGGTTCCGGGTGAGCACCAACACCACCTTCTTCGGTCAGGACGATGCCAGCACTGTTCGCGACGTGCTCGACTTCCTCAACGACGACCTCAAGGTCGACGTCATGCAGATCTCGCCGGGCTACGCATACGAGCGTGCGCCTGACCAGGAGCATTTCCTCGGCGTGGAGCGCACCCGCGCGATTTTCCGCGAGGCGTTCGCGGACGGTCGCCGCAAGAAGTGGCGGCTCAACCACTCCCCGCTGTTCCTCGACTTCCTCGAGGGGGTCGTTGATTTCCCTTGCACAGCATGGGCAATCCCGTCGTACTCGGTGCTCGGCTGGCAGCGTCCCTGTTACCTGATGAGCGACGGGTACGTGCGCACCTATAGGGACCTGCTCGACACGACGGAATGGTCGCAGTACGGCCGCGGACGTGACCCTCGCTGCGAGAACTGCATGGCCCACTGCGGGTACGAGCCGACCGCGGTGATCGCCACCACCGGTTCGCTGCGCCAGACCCTGCGGGCCGCGTCGGACACACTCGTGGGGCAACGGATGGCGTGAGCGGCGACGAGGTCTTCCTCACCGGGGCGACCGGCTTCATCGGCGGGCACGTCCTCGACGTCCTGCTCGAGGCGGGTCACCCGGTCCGTGCCCTGGTGCGCACACATGGGCAGTTGGGCCGCCGGTCGGGTCTGACCGAGGTCGTCGGCGACGTCACCCGTGCCGGGCGGCTCGTCGATTCGATGCGCGGCTGCCGGGCGGTGATCCACACCGCGGCTGCGTACTCGTTCGCGCCGGCGGAGCGGGCTCGAATCCGCAGCACCAATGTGGCTGGAACTGCGGGCATCCTGGAGGCTGCCCGCTTGGCAGAGGTGGAGCGGGCCGTGGTGACCTCCAGCTCGGCGACCGTCGGTCCGGCGCGTGCCGGCCGGCCGGCGACAGAGGCGAACCACGCCGACGAGCACGGCCACTCCGCCTACCACGATTCCAAGATCGCGGCCGAGCGGGCCGCACTGGCGGCACGTATCCCGACCGTCCTGGTGCTGCCGACCGCTCCGGTCGGCGCGCGCGACTGGAAGCCGACCCCGACGGGCGCGGCCGTGCTCACCTTCCTTCGCGGCCGGGTTCTCGCCAGCGTCGATGGCGGCCTCAATGTCGTTGCCGTTGCAGACGTCGCCAGGGCCCATCTCGCCGCTCTCCAGCGGGGCCAGCCGGGACGGCGGTACCTCGTGGGCGGGGCCAACCTCAGCTTCGACGAGCTGTGGGCGCGGCTCGGCGCGGTGTCAGGACGGCGGCCGCCGCGCCTACGCATGCCGCATGCCGTGGCGCTGCTCGCGGCGCTCGTCGACGAAGCGCGCTGCCGGGTGGTCGCCGGCGCGCAGCCGGTTGTCCCGCTGGAAGGGGCGCGGATGGCGCGACACCGCATGTACGTCGAGACCCGTCGAGCGCAGGAGGAGCTGGGGGTCATCCCGTCCAGCGTCGACGTCGCCCTCGAGGAGTCGGTGCGCTGGTACCGCGAGCACGGGTACCTCGCAGCGTGACCGCGGCGGGTCAGGCGCCGGCCGCTGCTGCCCGGGGCGGGTCGGTCGTCGGCAGCGGCGTCACCTTGGCTGTGGCCGGCGGATCGGGGGCGAGGCGAATCGCGCTCCGCGCGGCCGCCCGGGAAGCGCGCGCGGGTCGCTGCGGTGGCTTCACCGACACCGACAGCTCCAGGCCGAGGTACGTGCGGGCGACCAGCTCGGCGAGCCGGGTCACCTCGCTCACCTCGAGTGTCGAGATGAGGCTGTGCAGCGCCTCGCGCTGCACGCTGACCGCCCGAGCGAGAACCCCCTCCCCATCGCCGTGGAGGCGCACCCTGACATGACGCCGGTCGGAGTCGTCGCGCACGGCCTCGACCAGCCCCGCGTCTCTGAGCTCATGGACAAGGAGGGAGATGCGCGACTCCGGGCAGTGCAGCACTCGAGCCAGGGCGCCCTGGCCGGTCCCGGCAGGCCCGCCGGCGGCGACCACCAGCAGCAGGTGGTAGCGTTGTTCGGTCAAGCCGAAGCTGGCCAGCGTTTGACCCATGATCGACTGGGCCTCCGCGAAGGCGCTGCGCAGCTGGGCGACCAGCTCGATGTCGGCCAGCGCATCACGCGCTCGACGCACACCCTCGGTGGACATGGCGTGAATGTACACGGTGGCGCCATCGAGCGCGTTGATTCCCGGTTCCCCACATGGGCATTGGGACCGTCCGCCGCGGCCCGCGACGACGTCTCGGCAGCGTCCGGATGAGCCGCGAACAGGCCGCAGGTACGGCCGTGAGCGGTCGCCATGTGCTTCTCACCGGCGCCGCCGGTGGGCTGGGCACCACCATCGCCACCGCCCTGTCGAGCCGGGGCGCCGTGCTGATGCTGGTGGACGTCAACGCGGCTGCGCTGCTGTCGCTGCGTGACCGTCTGTCCTGCCACGCACTCGTCGCCGACGTCGCCGACGCCGACGACCGGGCCCGCATCATCAGCCACTGCGAGCGCGCCGAGCACGTGCCCGACGTCCTCATCAACAACGCCGGCATCGAGAAGGCCAGCGAGTTCGACCGCCTCGAACCCGAGGAGGTGCGCCACGCGCTGGACGTCAACCTCGTCGGGGCGATGCTGCTCACCCACGCCGCCCTCGGGGGATTGCGCACACGCGGGCGGGGGCACGTGATCAGCATCGCGTCGATGGCCGGGATCAAGCCGGTGCCGTTCAATGCGGTGTACAACACCGCCAAGGCGGGCCTCGTGGGGTTCTCGCTGTCGCTGAGCAAGGAGCTCGCCGGGAGCGGCGTGGACGCCACGGTCATCTGCCCGTCTGCAGTGACGGGCGTGGGCATGTGGGCGCGCGTCAGTGACCAGCTGACCCCGAACCGCCTGGTCGAGTCGTCCGCGGTGACCCCTGATGCAGTGGCAGCAGCGGTCGTGCGGGCGCTAGAGCAGCGGCCCCGCCGCATCCTGGTTGGCTCTCCGCTGGTGCGGGCGGGAGCGCTGCTGTCGGCGCTGTCGCCGCGGCTGGACGCACTCACCGACCGGCTCAGCCGGATCGACTCCGTGTACCGCGAGCGCATCCGCACGGATCGCGACAACCGGCTGTGATACTCAGACGGAGCCGCGCTCAGGCGGTGACGCTGCTCTTGTGTCCGCGGCGGCGCTCCGCGCGCAGCCCGCGCAAGTAGGCGTAGAAGTCGATCTCCATGGTGTGTCGCGGCGACGCCAGGAACTGGCGCTCGCGCACGGCCCGCTCGTGGCGGATCTGCCCGCGCATCACTTCGATCGTGGGGAGGCGGTAGTCGCCGGCGAGCTGGTCGGCGACCCATTGCGCCTGCGCCTCCGCGATCGGCATCAGCGCACCGAAGGGCTGCACCAGCCCGATGAACGCGAGGTTGGCAACGCCGGGCGGGAACACCTGGTGGAAGAGGTCGACGCGGTTGTCGACGGCACTGAAGACGTCGGCATCGAGGAAGGGGAAGCTGACGTTGTACCCGGTGCAGTACACGACAGCGTCAGCCACCACCTCACTGCCGTCTGTGAAGCGGACGCGACTGCCGGCGAACGACTCGATGTTCGGTTTCGGTGTCACGGCCCCGGCCCTGACGCGCTCGGTGATCCGCTGGCTGACGGTGGGGTGTGCCTCGCCGAGACGGTGGTCCGGCTTGGGCAGGCCGACGTCCTCGGGGCGCCCAATGGTGCCGCGCACGATGAGACTGAAGAACGCCCGCTTCACCGACCAGGGCAGTGGCAGGGCGGTGTTGAAGCTGTCGATCGGCCTGCCCAATGCGAACTTGGGCACGATGTGGGCGCCGCGGCGGCTGGCCAGGTAGACGTTGCCGGCGACGCCGCTGAGCTCGACCGCGATGTCCATCGCCGAGTTGCCCATGCCGAGCACGACCACGGACCTGCCCTCGAACCCGTCAGGCCCCACGTAGTCGTGGGCGTGCATCTGGCGGCCGGAGAATTCACCCGGCAACGGCGGGCTTGGCCAACGCGGCTCACGATGATGGCCGTTGGCGACCACGACCGCGTCGTACTGTCGGGTCCCGCCAGTGCTGAGCTGCACCTCCCAGCCGCGTTCCGCGGCGCGGGCGGCGTGCTCGACGCTGGTGTTGAAGGTGATGTGATCCCGAAAACCGAAATGGTCGATGTACGCGTTGAAGTAGGCGGCCATCTGCGTGTTGTGCGGGTACGGCGGGAACGCCTGCGGCATCGGGTAGTCGGAGAATTCGGTGCGACGCTTGCTGGTGTTGCACTCGAGCGACGGGTAGGACGCCTGGATGTCACCGTCGGCCACGGCCCAGAGGCCACCCGCTCGCGACCGGCGCTCGAAGCAGTCGAAGGAGAAGTCCCGCTCGTGCAGGGCTTTGGAGGCGGCGATGCCGCTTGGGCCTGCGCCGATGACGCAGACGCGCTTGGACGGCGCGGCTGTGGTCATGGCGGGCAATTATCCGAGCCCGTACCGCACCCGTGCCAGACGATGGCTAGCGCTGGACGAACATCCAGCGGTGGCCCTCGACGTCCTCCACGCGGTAGCGGGTGCCGAACTGGTCGGTCTCCGGCTCGCTGAGGATCCGCGCGCCGTGGTCTCGAGCGCGCGCGTGGTGCGCTGCGACGTCGCCGACGTGCACCAGGACGCCGTCCACGATGTACGCAACGGCCGACCACGCCTGCGCCGCCGCGCAGTGCTCGCGATGATGCGCGGGACCTTGGTAGTGAGGGCTCGGCGTGGCCAGCATGATGAGGCCGTCCCCTGCTTCCATCTCCCCGTGGGTGAGCCGGCCGCTGTCGTCGGTCATTCGCCTCCGCTCGCGAAAACCAAATGCGGCGGCGAGCCAATCCAGCGCTGCCGGGCCGTTCTCGTAGGCCAGCATGGGGATGACGTCCGGCTCGTCGATGGGCACGGCGCCAGTGTACAGAGCGCCGACGGACGCTTCCCCGTCACGGGCGGAGCACGGCGATACCGGTGCATCGGCGGGCAAAAGAAAAGAGATACCCGGCAATGACCTACTCTCCCGCCCCGTTGCCAGGGCAGTACCATCGGCGCAGACGGGCTTAACTACTGTGTTCGGGATGGGAACAGGTGTGACCCCGTCGCTATGGTCACCGGATATCTCTCTTTTGCAAAAGGGAGATGAAGTCTGCGAAGTGCGTCCGCGGACGCCTGTGCGAATGCTCACGTTGCCGATGCGATGCGCTTGCGGGGCGACGCTCCAGACGGAGGCGCGCTCGTTCGAAATGCAGGAGTTCAGTCCACTGAAAAGTGGGATAGAAGGGTCAAGCCCTCGACCGATTAGTACCGCTCAGCTCAAAGAGTTGCCTCTCTTACACCTGCGGCCTATCAACCAGATGGTCTCTCTGGGGTCTTACCCGGTTAACCCGGTGGGAGATCTTATCTTGGAGTGGGCTTCGTGCTTAGATGCTTTCAGCGCTTATCCCATCCGAACATAGCTACCCGGCGGTGCTTCTGGCGAAACAACCGGTACACCAGCGGTTCGTCCAACCCGGTCCTCTCGTACTAAGGTCAGCTCTCCTCAAATCTCCTGCGCCCACAGCGGATACGATCCGAACTGTCTCACGACGTTCTAAACCCAGCTCGCGTACC
>QHBU01000198.1 GCA_003244045.1 Candidatus Aeolococcus gillhamiae | reverse complement strand
GTCGAACTTGGGATCGTGGGTGAGCACACAGACCACGTCTCGCTGACCAAGGGTGTCGGCCACCTTGGCAAGGTGCCTGTCGGGCCAGTCGACCACCACCTCGTCGGCCATCGGGAAGCGCGCAGGCGTGGCAAAGACCGGCCTCGCATCGCAAACCGTGACGCGGTAGCCGAGGATCTTGGCGAGCCTGGCCAGCGCAGCCGTGAAGTCGACCGCCCCAAAGATGATCATCTGCGGCGGCGGGGCAAAAGACTCGATGAAGACCGAAACCTCGCGGGCACGAGCCTCGCCGTGGCGGCCGTAGTGGCGGGTGACGGTGAGGCCAGCGGCGAGCTCGCCTCGCATGTCGCGCAGCACCACCCTGTCGAGGTCGGCGTCACCTAGGCCGCCGACGACCTCCTCCGCGTCGCCTTCGCCGCCGGACAGGCGCACGAGCAGCTTGGCGCCGATCATCTCGGGAGGCCCTTCGACCACCTCGGCGATGGCGACAGGCTCCTCGGCGCGCAGGGCCGACGCCAAGGTGGTGAAAGTGCCGCTCACCAATCGAGCTCCTCGACGAAGACCCGAACGGTGCCTCCGCATGTGAGGCCCACGGCGAACGCCTCGTCATCGGAGTAACCGAAGGTGCAAATGCGGGGGGCGGCTCCGCCGCTCAAGACCTCGAGCGCCTCTGTGACCACAGCGCCCTCCACGCAACCCCCCGAGACAGAGCCTGCGACCTCGCCGTCCTCGTTGACGACCATGGTGGCGCCTGGCTGGCGGGGACCGGAGCCCTCGACTCCGACGACCCTGGCGACCGCCACCCTCTTGCCGGCCGAGCGCCAGCGCTCGATGTCGTCCAACACCTCTTTCATCGCGCTGCGCCCTTTTTCATCGAGCTGAGCTCAGTACGGCGGCCAGGGAACCCAACGCGTTGAGTGAATGTCCGTCGACGAACTGGTCGACGTACGGCAGGGCGGCCGCCATCCCCCTCGCCAGTGGTGCGTACCCGGGGGAGGCCTTGAGCGGGTTGACCCACACCACCCGGTGGGCGACTCGCCCGAGGCGCGCCATCTGCTCGGCGAGCTCTGCGGGGTCACCCCGGTCCCAACCATCGGAGAGCACCGCCACCACCGCCCCGCGGGCCGCGCCGCGGATGCCCCACCGGTCGTTGAACTGCGCCAGGCCCTCTCCGAGGCGGGTGCCCCCCGACCAATCCGCCACCGCGATGGCCGCCCGGCCAAGAGCTGCGTCAGGGTCGGGCTCTGAAAGCTCCCGGGTCAGGCGCGTGAGGCGGGTCCCGATCGTGAACACCTCGGTCCGCGCCGCTCCTCTCGCTCGCAGCGCCACGTGGGCAAAACGTAGCAACGCTCGGGCGTAGGGCTCCATTGAGCCGGACACGTCGAGGAGCAGCACGACCCGCCGGGGCCGCTGCGTCTGGCGGCGGTATGCGAGGTGCATGGGCTCGCCGCCGGTGCGCATGGCCCGGCGAAGCGTGGCGCGCAAGTCGGGGTGTGCGTGGCGGTGGTGGGTCGGCCGGCGCCTTCTCGACCGGCGAAGCTCCGCTGCGAACCGGAGAGCGACCAGCAGTCGTTGCGCCTCGGACCATTCGTCATCGGTGTAGGCGGCAAAGTCCTTTTCCCCAAGGGTCTCCCACGCGCTGTAACGGACCTGCAATGCGGACCTTGGCGCTTGGCGGTCGTCCGGTCGCACCTGCGCATCGGCCCCGTCCTCTGCGTCATCGCCGTCGTGGGCCACGAGGATCTCTCGCACGCTGGTTGTTGAAGCCTGGACACCAAAGCCAGCCCAAAAGGCGTCGAAGACACGGTCGTAGGTGGCGATGTCACCGGGATTGCGCACCAAGGTCGCGCGCCCCGCCCAGTAGACCGAGGAGCGGCGAGCGACGCCCACCCGTGACAACGCCTCGGCGAAGGCCAACGTGGAACCGGTAGGCACCGCGAGGCCCGCGAGGCGCGCAGCCGAAGCGAAGCCCACGACGAGGCCTTCGGCCGGCGAGTCGGTGGACGCGTCAGCCCCCACGTGCGGC
>QHBU01000197.1 GCA_003244045.1 Candidatus Aeolococcus gillhamiae | reverse complement strand
GGTCATCCGTCCGAGGAGACGGATTCTGTGGAATCAACGAGGCGCGCTACGCACCTTCCGAGATATCGCGACATTGCCGTCCACCGGCGAGTACGCGAAGCGGTGGCCGCCCCGTCTCCTCGAGCAGCTCGATGACCAGACCCCTCGCCGACTGCACCGCCGCCACCGCCCGAGCCAGGCGCTCTCGTGCCGCCTCGCGTCCGGCGCCTTCCTGCTCGGCAAGCAGCAGGAGGAGCGCAGCGTGCTCGAGCTCGGCGAGTGCGTCGGGGAGGGTCGTGAGTGCGGCGAGTGTGCTCATCGCCGTGCTCGCCGGGGCTTCTCAACACCGACATCGGTTGGCGACGTCCCGTCCCGGCGGCAGTCGGCACAGAGATCGGTGTCGTCGACGTCGCGGAAAACGCCGCATTGCCGGCACCACCAGCCCGCCGACGGCACGTACACACAGCCGGGCTTGCCACCACCCCAGGGGACTCGCTTCTGCTTCTGCATACTGATACCTCCTCGATTCGCTGCGAGCGGGGGCCGGTTGCCCGGCCCCCATCCCGCTATGCGGATGCGGCGTCCTCGCTGCCGTTCCGGCTCGACACCGGACTGCCCAGCAGCTGAAAGCTCTCGACGACGAGCTGGACCTGCTTGATGCGGTGACCCTCGACCTCGCGAGGCCGCGAGCTGATCCGTCCCTCGACGAGTACCTCTCGTCCCTTGCCGCCATACTTGGCAAGAATCTCCGCGCTGCGCTCCCACGCCACCACGTCGTGGAACTCCACGAACCCGCTGACCGAGGTCGCCACACCGAAGTGCAGCATCGCCTTTCCGGTCTGCGTGAACCGCATCTGCGGGTCCGCTGTCATCCGGCCCACCAAGGTGAACCGGTTGAGACCGTATGAACGGCTTCGCGCCGCTGTTGTGTCGACGTCGGCGTCCACGACGTCTGCCTCGATGGCTTGCTTCCGGGCCATTGCCTTGTCCTCCGTGAGGTTGATCGCATGGCTTCCAAGGAGCAGCGCGCACAAGGCCGCAACGGAAACCCCTCGCCGAAGGCGACTCGTCTTGGGGGTTGTAGTGGAGGCCGCGCGCTGCTTGGATGCCACGACAGCGATCAACACCTCACATCAGGAGGACACCGTTCGAATGGCCCGGAAGCAAACCCCCGAGGCTGCCGTTGATCCACAAGTCGAGCCCGCTGCGCTCGCCACCAAACGCCGGCGTTGGTCGCTGAAGCTGCCCTGGTGCGGGATCGCCTCAGGGGGTGTGGCGCGGCACCATGGGGAGCAGGGTGAGGCCGATCTCTCGCGGCGTTGGCCCCGGTGGTGTGGGAATGTCGGCGAGACGTTCGAGGAGGTGCTGCACCGCAGAGTCACCCTCTTCAACAGCGGCCCGCTCGTCATCGGTTAGCGGAATCTGCACCAACATCCTTTGGAGGTTGTCCTTCGCCTCGAGCAATTGTGCTTGCGTGGACTCCTTGGGAACGTAGAAGGCGCATCGCGCGCATGCCATCCGGTGGGGGCACTGTTCGAAGAAGTTGTACGTGCAGTACCCGTGACCGAGGTCGAAGTGTTGCCACGGCGTGCCGGAGGCCGCAGCGCCACTCTGGACAGCATCACGATCCACAAGCACTTCGATGGCGCGGACGTTGCGCGCGAAATAGCCGGCGTCGTTGTACGCCTTGGCCAACGTCATCGGGGTGATCTTCGCGTAGTACTGCGTGCTCGCCGGGGAGCGGTGTCCCAGCCACGCTTGCAGCTCGAAGAGCGTCATCGGATCCTTCGCGTTGTAGAGCTGGGTGGCAATGGTCGACCGCGCGCGGTGGCTGGTGATCCTGCCACGGGCATCGGCTGTGGGGACATTCGCCTTCGCGCTCAGCAGCGGGATCAGGATGTGGTTGACATAGCCACTGCCGAGGCGGTGGCCACGGTAGGCGAACAGGAGATCCACCCTCTCTCCGGTCTTGTGGTCGACCAACGGCAGATGCGCCGACCGCACCGCCTCCCACCTGCCGATCGCCTCTCCCACCAGCCTGTCAACCGGCTTGGTGAACGCAGTGCCGGTCTTGGTGACTGGCACGTCCAGCAGGCAGACAGCACCGGCCGACGGCTGGCTCCCATCCTCGACCATCGCACCGGGATCCGCCTGCCAGCGGACACACCCAACACGTAGGCGGACGATTTCGTTCATGCGCAAGCCTGCGAAGAGCCATGTCACCGCAATCGCCTGCACCAGGTCGAATGGATACCACGACGCGCGACCGCTCCAACCGTGGCTGGGAAGGTCGGCGGGCGTGAGGTTGAGCCCGGCCCACAGGAGCTTTGCCCACACGTCATCCGTGATGACGCGTGGCTCGGGGCCGATCAGCGCGCGCGTCGCTCGCGGCGTGCGGAAAACGCGACCCGCATCAAACCTCCCGTCGATCCAGCCCCACTCCTGGGCGTCTCGAAAGAACGCTCGCATGGCGCCGAGATGCGCCGCCTTGGTGGAGGGGTCCAGAGGCAGCCCGACGCCGTCGATGTAGCGCCGGGTATGCGGCATGTGCGACCACTCGCCCAGCGTCATGCGATCCACGGCGGCGACGTACTCGGCGGCCAGCGACCGTGTCCACGCAGACGGTGAGGCGGCCTCGGGATGATGAACTGTCATCCAGCGACCGGCCTTCATCAACGCGCCCAGATACTCCTCGCGCGTCCGCCTGCTCAGCATCGACGTGTCGAACCACCGCCGGATCCAGCGCGCCCACTCCGGCAGCACGTCGGCCGCAGTTGCACGTCCCTTCACCCACCCGCCGTCGTCCGCTTGCGTCGATGTCGAGTCGCGCAGCCCGAGGCTGCCGAAGACGCGCAGAACCAGGCGACCGGCGCGCGCAACACGTGGGCCCGACTCGCGCGCGATGTCGGCAACATCAAAGCGTGCGGCGATCTCCTCGAGCTGAGCGCTCCCCGTCGTGAGCGCCATGTCGCACAGGGCTTCCCGGACGTACGCGTGGCTGGCAGCCGCGTATCCCCAGCCCGTCAAGACCGCCTGCAGCCGGGCAAACGAGTCGTCGAGAGCCTGACTGCCCAGCAGGCGGCTCGCGAATCGGTAGCGGTTCGTCTTGGGAAACTCGAAGTGCAGATCACGATAGCCGCCCACGAGGTAGGCCACGGCCATGCAATGCGTCCGATTATCGGGATCGGTGTGCCGGAGGATCTCCACCCATTGCTGACGCGACCATGCCCATACGGGCGTCTGCATCCGGAACATCGCGTGGACGCAGCGATGGATCACCGCGACTCGCGGCGACGGTCGTGTCGACGACACGCCGATTGCCTCAACGACATCCTCGATCGGCAGCAAGAGTGGCCGTAGTGTCAGGCGCTCTTCGTTTGTCCATCGCCCGGGGCGTCCGGCAGGTCGGTCTTCCTGCCGCCTCACGAGACCAGCGAGCACCCTGAGTTCGTTGCTCGTGAACGTCGGCACCCGCTCATAGCGGGTGAGATCGACGGCGGCGAGCGCGCCGACGGAACACCGAGAACGGTCGGGAGCCACCGCCGTCGCCGTCATGAGATGACGTCCACGGTCAGCTGGGTCCGCCACGCATGGATGCTGGCCATCCCGGCCTCGAGCCGCTGGGCGAGATCCCTGCCGGAGAGGTGGATGTACTGGAGCGTCGTATCCGTGTTGCGGTGTCCCGCAAAGGTGGCGATGGCGTGGAGCTCCCATCCCGAGCGAGCAAGATCGGTGAGGCAGAGATGTCGGAGGGTGTGCGTGCTGAACCGGGGAACGTCGGCGCGCACGGCGATGGCCCGGATCACCTTCGACCACGTCCACAGCGTGATCGGGCGGCCGACGTTGCGATGAGACTCGGAGAGGAACAGCGGGCCCCTGGCCGTGCTCAGGGTGCGACGGTGGGCGAGATATTCCTGGAACAGGCTGCCGCAT
Organism: Candidatus Aeolococcus gillhamiae; assembly: GCA_003244045.1. Lineage (GTDB taxonomy): Bacteria > Chloroflexota > Dormibacteria > Aeolococcales > Aeolococcaceae > Aeolococcus > Aeolococcus gillhamiae. Next base: position 796 of record QHBU01000197.1, on the reverse strand, counting down.
GCGGCTGAGTACGGAACCACGCGCTGACGGCGGCCCTTGGTCGTCTCAGCTCGCACCCGGACCGTCCTGTGCGCGGGATCGATGTCGTCGGTGCGCAGCGAGCAGATCTCCTCGCGGCGAAGCCCAGCGTCGTAGGCGAGGGCAAACATGAAACGGTTGCGCGCTCCTTCCCCGCGACTGGCGTCGAGGATCACACGCCACTGGTCGTCGGTCGGGATCCACGGGAGCTTTGTGAAGCGCGGGATCATCCCTCGATGGCGAGTGCCGCCAAAGCCTTTGCCGGCCGTGTAGCGGCCGCGCCCGACCGGGTTGTCGGCGCGCACTCCCTCCTCGACGAGGTAGTCGTGGAAGAGGCGGACGGCAACGAGCCGTAGCCGTAACGTGGCGTTCGCCAGGCCAACGCCGGAGTCGACGGCCACGACGTTCGGACCGAGCCGATGCGGCCGTGTGGCCAACTCATGAACGTAGCGCGCGACGTCTCGTCGGGTGGCCCTGCTTGGCTCGATGCCCTCGTCCGTGCAGGTCACGAGGTACTCGTCAAGCGCACGGCCGTATGCCTCGATCGTCCGGGGCGCGAGGCCCAGGTCCGCCTGGAGCCGAAGCCACGCTGATGCATCGGGGTGCCGGCAGATCGCCGGCCATCGAGCGAGCACGTCGGCGGCCGGCGGCATCGGACACGATCCTCCCAGCTCACATCGCCGGTCAGCAGGACGCTATGAGAACACCGTGCCAGCGGGCGCGTCCACTGTTTCCACAGCATCCACAAGGGTTCCTATAGCGGTAGGGACCGTCCTCG
>QHBU01000196.1 GCA_003244045.1 Candidatus Aeolococcus gillhamiae | reverse complement strand
AGCACCGCCACCAGCAGGAACGGCACCGCCAGCCCCGCGCAGTACACGAGCATGAATGGCAGCCCGCCGAAATCACCGCTCACCGCCAGCTGCAGGATGGCGCCGAGCTGCGCGCCGATGCAGGGCGTCCAGCCCAGCGCGAACGTAACTCCGAGCAGGAATGCGTCCACGGTCCGCCGGCTGGCAGCGGCGTTGCGGTCGCCTGTCAAACCAAGGAGGCGACCACGTCAGACGGATGGGCGAGGTGGCGTTCGAGTAGCCACCAGCGAGGTCCAGCCGTGACAGTGCTGACACGCGGCGGGAGCAATCCGGATGTCCTTCCGGCAGAACAGGAAACGTGCGATGGATCGCAGACACCGGGGCTTCCTAAAGGGATCGCCGCCTACGCGGTACACTGGAAGCGTCCAGCTCCGGGGAAGGCAGTGCGTACCAACCACATCAGCAAGTCGAAAGGTCGGACACCCGCGCGCCGGCAGCCGAGCCAGCAGTCATCGACGTCGTGCCGGAGGGAAGCTTGAGTAGTACGAGCGCTCTGCGGACTAGCGCAATCGTCGTCAACTACAACGGCGGTGACGACTTGGCGCGGTGCGTCCGCGCGGTGCTTGCGCAAGACCGCGATGCAGAGGTCATAGTCGTGGATAACGCATCGGAGGACGGAAGCGCGGACTCTCTCCAACGGGACATTCCCGAGGTTCGCGTTGTGTCGGGCCACGGGAATGCTGGCTTCGCCGGGGGGGCTAACCGGGGCGCCGCGGTTGCGTGTGGCGACATTCTGCTGTTCTTGAACCCGGATATCGAACTTGCCGCCGGATGCCTTGCGGCGTTCGCGGCGCGCATGGCACGCACCAGTGCGGGGGTGGTTGCTCCCGCCGTACGGCACACTTCCCAGAGCGACTCCACAGAGTACGGGGCCACCGTCGACCTGCTCGCCGACCTCGTGGGATTGACTCGGTTGGGAAATCAACCTCTTTACGTGTCCGGATGCGCCCTGGCGATTACCAGAAGACTGTTCGACGAACTGGGAGGATTCGATGCGTCCTACTTCATGATTTGTGAAGATCTGGACCTTTGCTGGCGAGCGTTGTTGACCGGGAGGGACGTTGAAGTCATCGCCTCCGCTCTCGCTTTCCACCGTGGCGGGGCGGCGACCAAAGGCGGTTATGTTCGCGGGGGTCATTTGGAGGTTACGGCATTCCGCATCGCCTTGCGTGAGCGCAACACCCTTACGACGTTGCTGAAATGCGCACCTGTGGGCTGGCTTGGGGCGGTGGTAACAGTTAGGCTGCTCCGGATCGGACTATTGATCACAGCGTCGTTACTGATCGGGCGAGTTGATCTGGCGTGGGCCTTAGCAGTTGGCGTGGTTTGGAACGCGCGCCGTCTTCCTGTGATCCTCGGAGAGCGCAGAAGCATAGGTGTCACGCCTGTCAAGCGCGCTGACGTTTTCTACAGCCGTGTGCTCCGTAACTTCAATGCTCTGAGCCTTCTGGGTCGCTACGGCCTCCCTCGATTCGTAGATGGGCGTCGGGAATTGACAGCTCGTCGTTGCTGGCCTCCGGTACTGCCACGATAATTATGTTGTACGCCAATAGACCTCGAAGAGCATGAGCGGCCCTAACGTGCCGATTGAGAATCCATCCGAACCGATCTGATCCAGAGAGCACCTCCTGGATATGCAGCCCACCGTCACGAACAAGCCCGGCCGCTGTGCGATGCGTGAAGAAGCGCAGGTGCGTGCGGTCGAGTATCCCCGCGTCGGTGTACTCGAAGCGGCCGGCAAGAAGTGCAATCCTCACTGCAACGTTGGCGATGTTGGGCACGGAAATTATCATCCGCCCACCTGGCGCGAGCAAAACTGCAAGTCGACGAATCACTGAGACCGGGTCGATGATGTGCTCCAGCACGTCTGCACAGAGTACAACGTCGAACGGACCGCGAGGCAAATCGTGGGCGCTCTCGCCAACATCCATATGAACGATTTCGGCATAGGCGCCCGTGTCGCGCGCAGCGGCTGCAGCGTCCGTGTCGCATTCGATACCAGTTACGGTGCATCCTCGCGCTGCGAGCAACTTGCCGATGTATCCGGTCGCGCACCCCACGTCGAGTACGCGGCTTCGTACGGGTACTGCTAATACCACCGTCGCGTGCGTTCCTGGATTCGGGTTGAGGGCGTACCGCGGCAATCCAGAAGGTGGCGCGGCGGCGCCGCCCGCGCGACGGCGCCCTGTGGGGCGGCCCCTGAGCCAGCGAGGTACGAGCGCGTCCGCCGCCAGCGCGACAAGCACGGCGGCTACTTCACCAGTCTTTAACGCAAGAAGGCCGAGGCCCAGGACGGGATACGGATAAGCGAGCCGCCAGGGTCGGCGTAGCCAGGGTCGATCCATAGCAACGCTGGCTGCGCCCGCACCGTGCTTCTTTAGGAAGAGTTGCATTCCTCGAGCGTAAGCAGCCTTCTTGCGGCAGGCGGCGACGAATGATATTCCGCTTTCATCGTGGTAGATCGTCGCGTTAGCCCTGGATACGGAGTGTCCTGCGGCAACGCGCATGTGAAGGTCCCAGTCCTCTGACCCCGTTAGGCCCTCATCGTAACCACCCACCTGCTCGAATATGTCGCGACGAAAGACCCGTGCGGCCTCAACGCTGCTGCCTTCTGCGTAGAAACCGCGCTCGAATGCACGCACGCGAGCGGTGAAGGACTTCCCAACGGTCCTCTCTGGTATGACCACGGCGGCCGCCCCGTCGTGAATGGCAGCCAGTGCCGTTCGTGAGACACCGATCCCCAGCTTCATGTCGGAGTCTATGAACGCCAGCACGCGGCAACGACTGGCAGCGGCGCCGAGGTTACGCTGCCGCGACCGCTCTGGACCAGCGACAATGACGCGGTCGGCTAGCGACGCGGCGATGGTGGGCGTCGAATCGCTCGAGTGATTGTCGACCACGATGATCTCGACCGGGACATCTTGTGAGCGTATGGACGACAAGCAGTTCGCAAGTGTTCGAGCCGAATTTCGGGTTGGAACAACGACCGTGATCGCTGGATGCTCCACGTCAGATTCCCCCCGCCGCGCCCTGCCCTACCGTCGCGGACGGTTGCTGTGGGAGGGACCGGTGCACGCGTCCGGCGCCCCGGCCGATCCGCCCGTGCGAGCGGCGGCGTCTGCGCCGGCGTCCCAAGCGTCGACGCCCAAAAATCCCCCCCTGGCGCCACACAGCCAAGACCCCGCATCCGATCCCTCCGACCAGAGATACACGCTGTCCAGTCGCGATTAGGTCGGTCGGCCCGTACTCGACGCCGGCAATGGAGGCGTTGGCAGGGCGCAGCCACCCAAGCAGTAGACCATCGACCTTCACGCGTCCCGCATCATCGGGAAGGCCTTTCCAATATGGATCGTCGCTGTGATGAAAGAAAGTGAGCAGGTCTGGCGTAGCGCCAGTCGATGGTGCGGAGCCCAGCAGCACGAAATCGTATGGGGCTGGCAGCGCCACAGCCGATGCATCGGCGTATTGATTAATGGTCGCTCCGTATTGCGAGCCACCGTCTGAATATAGGAAAAGGCTCAGACTGGTGGCGCCAGCAGATGGTCGGACAATTGTCGAGTAGTGATGCCAACCTTCGGAGGCGGGAATGTCTGGAAGAGGTGCGCATTGATCTACCCCGGCCTGCCAGAGGCACACGCGAGGATTGGCACCGCGAACGTGGCGCGCCTGCAGTGAAACGAGCAGCGGTTGTCCGGGAGTGGTGGGCCCTAGAAGCTGCGAAACGCATGCGATGTCGAGGTTCGCGCTCAACTCGAGCGCAGTGCCGCCGGACGGTGCGGCGCCAGGCAGTTGGCGCGAGTGGATACCTGTTTGGGAGATGGGCAGCACATCGTAGCAGTCCCCCACAGCATCCCAGCCACCGTTCATCTGCCCGACCCCCTTCAGAAGATTCGCCCCAACGGACAGCGACAGTCGAAGCGACTGCACGCCGTTGGTGTCGACCCCATCTTGGGACGTTAGCCCAGGGAACATCGCTCGAAGTTTCGATGGGTCAGCCACAGTAGCATTGGGGCCGTCAAGCACGGCGAGGTTGTATCTCCAGCCAGCCGGTTCGGACACGGTAGTGGTCAGCATGCCCGGCCGCTGCTGCCAGCTTTCCAGGTTCAGTTCGGTGGCCGTATCAATTCCTGCCCTCGGAGGCGCGGTTACCAGCTGTGCCGATGGAGGCAATACCTGGAGGACTCGTAGGTCGGGAGAGCCACTACGAACCGTAACGACCTGTGTCGACGTTTCCAAGTCGGCAACTCCAACTTGGTTAGCCCTGTAAAGAGCAAGCGGGCCGGCGCGCTGGACGAGGGAGAACGCGGTATCACGCGCCAAGGCGCTATCCAACGTAGTGGGAGAGACCAGCTGGCGGCCAGGAAAGCGCGCGTCGACGTCGCCACGCACAAGTACAAGTGGCGATCCCATCACAGCCAGCAACCGGGTCGCTTCTACAGAGTTCCCTGCGAGAATAGCCTCCGATAACAATCGCACCGCGGATCGAAGCTGCGGGCCCGCGGGGATATACCCTTCCGCCACAGGATCAATGACCGAGCGGCTAATGAGGTCGGTAATGAACGTGTCAGCTCCGTAGTAACCCCAGGTGTAAGGCATCTGGTAGAAATCGTCCAGTGGAAGCACGACCACGCTTCCTCGCGCGGAGTTTCGGTCGATTGCTGTTGCCATCCGCGGCCAATAGTCGGGTACCGATACGTGCAAAGGCGGCAGAACCGGTCGATTGTCGGGAACCACGGCTCCACTCACGATCGGGAAGGACGCCACGCCTGCGACCACGAGAGCCGCCGCCGCGATAGTGCTGGCGCCCGCAAGGCGGAACCACGGTCGCAAGAGGGACCTCCGAAGTCGGCTCACCACGAATGAGACTGGTCCATGGCTGCCAGGGGCGAGGTGCCGCGCGATCTGTTCGCTGGTCCGATCGATCAGCAGTTGGATAGTCAACGCACTGAGCACGGCATATGCGAGTGCTGCAACCATGAGAAAGCGGCCCGGCTCTCGCAATAACCATCCGAGCGGCAGCGAATACAAAGCATTGAAAATGGGCGCACCTGGGAAGTTAGTTCCAGTACTTAAGACGATCAATGACAAGGCCAGCACTGTGGCGAGGACAGCAACTCGCGCGACACTCCGTTCGTTCCGGCTTCGCACTAGCGCCAGCGAGCTGAAAGCAAGGATCGGCAGCAAGAAGCGAGTCGCGGCGAGCGGAAGAGTCTCGTACTGCGCAGCGACCGGGAGATATTCCGGAAAGGCCCACGACCAGCTGGTATTGAGCCAGAACGCATTGCCCAGCGTCGCCCGCTGCTCCGTCCAAGTCCAGCTTGCTAGGCTTGATAGTTGCGTCGAGGCTACCTCATGCTGCTGGACCACGGCTGGGACGATCCAAAAGGCGCAGGTCACGCAGAGGAGGGTTCCTGCGCAGAGCACTGTCACCACGGCGCGGCGCCCGGCGCCTCGACCGTCGAGTGCAACTGCCGTTAATGGGGTGACGACGATGGCGACCAAGAGCATCCCTACGAGGGGCGGATTGTCGTAGACATAACCTACCAAGGGCGCGAGTGCACCGATAAGCGCCACCGCCGCTCCCACTCGAATTCGCCCTTGTGCGGCTGCAAGCACTATTGCAGGCAGCGCTGGGAGGAGCATTAGCGCCGCAAGGAATACCGGGTTGGTGCTCGCCCCGCTTAGTACGTATGGGTTAAAGATGTAGAGGAGAGCACCGGCCATCGCCGGGATCGGTGACACCCCCAGCATGCGGAGCAGTGCGAGTGCACTAAGCACCGCCCCTGTCACGAGCAGTGTATAGAAGGCCCGCTGGGCCAGCGAGGTAGAGCCGGTTAGGTGAGCAACCAGGGAAATGATGACCGTCTGGGGCAGATTCTGTGCCCCGTTGTTTGCGCCGCCAAGGTTGCCACCCAACCAGGGGAGAAACAGTCGTCCCACCCCTGTGGCTATCGGCGGCGGCAAATCCCCACCGGCGATGACTTTGCCTACGCGGAACCACCCTTGGATGAGAATGGCGCTTACGACGCCCGATATCAGAAATACCCACCGCCACTGGCGTCGCGAGGTTGATGTTGACAGTACCACCGGCTCCAATCGCACGGCGTGCGATCGCGTCACTCCAAGCTCAACTAGTAGCAGCGCAGCAGACAATGCCAGCATGCATAACGCGATCATCGACACGCTGGCGATGACAGCCGATTGCGAACTCAGACCGAGGACTAGAAGCCCCAGTAACCCGCACGTGGCGCATCCACGACGAATCGAGATCAGATCTTTGATTGGGAGGTTCCCTCACGCGCCGCTTGCCTACGAGGTGATGCAGCGTTGTCGGCGCAGATTCCCCAGAGCCGCGAAGCTACCTTCTCCCAAGAGTACTCAAGGGCGTGATGGCGAGCTGCCGCGCTCATCGCGATCAGGCGAGCCGGCGTCCTCAGTAGGGTTTCGGCGGTGCGAGCCATCGCGCTCGGAGTGGCGTCACACAGGCATCCCGTCACATTGTCAACCACTGCGTCCCGTAAGCCCGGCACGTTGTAGGCCACGGCCGGTACGCCGTGCATGGCAGCCTCGAGAGCCACTATCCCCCAACCCTCTCGGGTTCCGGGGAGCAACAGGAGGTCGGCGCGCGACAGAATGTGATTCTTAAGCTCCTCGCTGACAAATCCGTGAACTGTCACTCCTCTCCGAGCACGGTCAGTTAGGAGAACGCGTAGGTAGCCATCACCGATGATGTCGAGAGTCGCCGCCGGTTCGGTGCGCTGAAGTGCTTCGAAGGCTTGCAGAGCGTCCATTGGCCTTTTGGCCTTGACCAAGCGGCCAGCGAAAACCAATCGCGGGGGTCCCGGAGGTCGGTCGTGTATGGCTGCATTCACGGGAACGCAACCGGGTGGATTGATTGCCTCAACGGTGACCCCGTAGCGAGCGAGGTCGGCGGCAGTGGAGCGCGATACCGCCACGATGCGGGATCCACGCATCCCCCGCACCCAGTGGGGTTCGATGATATATCGCCCTGCCCAGCTTAGCGGAAAAGAGACTTCGTGGTCCCAGACGTCATCAGCCATCTGGTGATAGAGAGCGACCGCCCTACGACCAACAATGCGGTGGGAAAAAAAGGGTCGTGTGCTTACGGACTCGATGACGAGGTCAAGATCTCTCTCGGCCGATCGCAGCCAGGCGCGGGCTAGCGGGAATACTGTGCGGCGGTTCCCGAGGTGGAGGTATCGGCCCTGACTACCGTCGGCGTCCGGCCGTTGCCCGGATTGAGGCACGACAACGATGACATCGTGCCCAGCGCTGGACCAGGAGTCGGCGATCTCCTTAACGTACCGCTCCGCACCGCCTGCATCGAGAGCAGCCGGATCCTTCCAGTTCAGAAGTGCGACGTTCACCTGAGTAAGCGATGAGTTTCTGTCGATCGGTCTCGCCGAGCTCGGGTCGAAATGTTGGTCACCATGATCCATCCCGAAGCCAGCAGCCCTGCCAGTCCAACGGCGAGTGCGGGTTGCGCGGCGATAGCGAGATCGCCATGCACGGCGCTTCCCACCATGAACTCGATGATTAAGCCGACTCCGACGCAAGCAGCGAGAACTGCGAGGTGTCGGGTCGTTGCACGAGCAACCCAGGCTAGGTAGCTGGCGACCGATACACACACCGCCGAGGCGCCAAGGGGAATAAACACGCCTGCGGAAGCCTCAAAGTGTGAGCCGTAAACGCGTCCCATCAGAGTCGGACCCACCACGGCCACGCCGACCGCGCTCAGTATAGCGACGGCACTGATCACGCCCAGCCCTGTGAGGATGACCCTACGTTCAGGATGACTCACGACACTCGGAAAAAACGCTGTGATACACGGTGTCACCAGGAAGAGGATGCCACTAGTCAGAACTTGTGCCGCCGCAAAATCGCCCGAAGCAACGCCAGTCAGCTCGTGCCGCGCCAACACCAGTGGCATCGACCACAATCCCCAAAGGCCGGCGGCCAGCAAAGCTCCGATTAGACCTTGCCCAAAAACGTATCGTCCGTGCTCGGGTTCCTGCCTTTCGGACTCCGCTGGTGACGATACCGCTAAACCATGGTTGACAGCGGTGGACCGAAGCACGATGGCGGCACTCATTACGCCGATAGCTGCGGGGGGCAGGAGCGAGGCAAGCATTGAACCGGCAACCGGACTGCCGTGCGTCAATGTGGCGCCAAGCGTCATTCGGACGATCGCGGCCAATACGCTAAAGCTCGCCAGGATGGAGAATCGCCGCACTCCGATCAGCAACCCCCCGGGAGCCGCTCCAAGAATGGTCACGACAAATAGAAGGTCTGCCATCAGGAACAAGCCTGGACTGCTTAGGTGGAGGAAGTCGGATGCCGGAACACAGACTAAGGCGAGGATGACACCCAACGCCAGCCATGGCGCCGTGCTACGCACTGCTGCCGGAAGGAGGGAGGCCACGGGCCGCCGGGAGTGGGAAGCCCACTGCGCTACAGCGTAGCTGGTGCCAATTCCTAGGAACCCAGCGATCGTTCCCACTGACAGCAGGACACTGATAGCGCCATAGGCGCTCGTGCCCCCGGTGCGTGCGACAAGCGCGTTGAAAGCGAGGTTGACAATTCCAGTGAGGACGCCGGCGGCAGTGAGCAGCCCTGCAGCTCGAGTCGCCCGCGCAGCCTCCCCGCGGCCTAGCGCGTCGCTTTGGTCAGGAGCGGTTGCCCAGCCCATGCGGCGAAATCACCTTGCTTCATCGGAACGGAGCATCAGTCGCTTTGGCAGCGCCGCCGCGGGAACCGTTTGGCGGCCATCAGAGCGACGCCGTCAGAATAACAAGGGGGGCCGAGCGAGCTTTTCGCCACCCTGCAGAGCTACGAGCCAGACCGCAAGACCTGCGTCTGGCCTGAGTGCCCCTCCACAGCCGAGTAACCGCACGCTAACAATGCCTGCGTGGACCCGTAAGTATCTGGTAGCGCCCCCTCGACAAGGACCCACCGCACTCCGCCGGAGCGCAAAGCGGAGGCCAATGCGCAGTTCGCTTGAGGTAGCGCAACTGCGGTGCCAATACCGTGTGGCCCCGGCGCCGGGGCCACCCCAATCAACTCGGGGTCTTGCGACGTGAGAAGCCGCCCGGGGAAAAACGCTCCTGCCGGGTTGGCCACTAGGCGTTCGTGGGAGAACGGATACGCTTGGTAGAGGTGCCACGGGAGAACCGCCACCTCATCGAGGGCCGGGATATTGGCCGCCATCCACTGCGCCGCGGCATACCAGTCGCCGGGGTACTGGCTCGGCCGGAGCACCGCCGGCAGGTTCCGGATTTGCGCCGAGCCGGCCGGTACGAGCGTTGCCAAGGCCATCACCAACCCGGCGACGGCGGCAATGAGCTCGCGCCGGAGCCCGCTTGCTCGCGCCGCCAGGCCCGCAACACCTTCGGCAGCCAGCGCCACCATTGCGACCAACCACAGACTGCTCCACTTGCCCACCTCGCGGTACACCCCGATCAATGGAAAGTGGCTGTCCACGGCCACGAAGACCGACAACCCGACGGCGCTTGCCGTCGACGCGCTGACCAGCAATCCGAGTGCCGCCGGCACCAGCATCCAGCTCCTCGAACTTGTGGCTGCTCCAACCAGGGCTAGGAGGACAAGTACGACCACAGGGACCAGCCACCACCCGACGCCCCCTGTGGCCACGGGGTACTGACCCAACCGTTCTGTCCAATGTCCGTACAGGCCGATCAAATTGAGGAGCCCAAACGATTGATCGGTCGTTGAGGCAAAGGCGACAAAGTCGGGGCGAGCGATGTGTTGGACGGCCTCGTACGAGCTGGAGCCGCCGGCCAGGAAGAACGGGATCGCGCCGTAGAGCAACGCTACCGCCGTCATCGCCCCGGCAGCCATTGTCCATCGGCGTCGCTGCGGAAAGCGCCAGGTCCTGGACGCCACGAACGCAGCCGCCGCCAGCACAACAAGGATGCCAATGAAGTTGGCACTGAACGCGGCGATCGCTATCCCGACCACGGCCAAGCGTATGGCCGCTCTGGCCCCTGGCTGCAACTCTAGGCTGTGCCACGCCGAGAGCCACAGAAACAACAGCGCGGCCGCCACCACGACCCCCCATTGACCGATCGCGAGGTGGTCGTATACCCAAGGGTTCAGAGCGCCGAGCAGGCCTGCACAGCACTGCGCATACCACGGCGATCGGCGCAACAGCACCATCGGGCAGAACGCCGCCAGCCAGACGGCCAAGCCGAGGTAGATGCGACCCGTAGCCGACCCGCCGACCAGCTGCTGGAGGAGATTCAGAACGACGTTGACGGGGGCGTAGAAGCTCGCGGTGACGGCCGACGGCCGCGGCCCGAACGACGAGTCGAGCGCAAGGAGATATCCGTTCCCGGCAATGGGCCGGGCGCAGAGCGCGGCTGCGGCCAGGGCGAGCAAACACGCTCGGATCCATGGGCTCGCTAGGACGCGCATCGCGGGCTGGCCAGTTGGGCGACTGGGGCGCTCAAGCATCGGAACAGTATTTGCCGCGCCGCGGTTGGATGTTCCAGCGCCCGTGCCCGACCGACCCGTCTACAGTGCGATTGCACTCTTGGACGCGCTTGGGTCTGTTGCGCCTGACAGTGTCGGCTGATAAGGTTCGCTGACAACTGCGGCTGAGAAGGGATTCAGGTGGGAACAAGGATTTTGCAGATGGCTCGGCGTCGCTTTGCGGTGATTCTTGCGATCCTCGCCATTTGCACGCTCGGCGGGGTGGCCGGCAAAGCTGCGATCTCTCAGCCGACCGCGGCGATCGTTGCGAACTCCTGTGGTGACCATGGTTACCAAGGGGGGCACGAGGACGAACAAGAAAGAGACGCCACTCAGCGTGAAAACCAGGTCGAAGCCGCTCAGCACCTGACCGCCGCACAAGATCGCGCCGAGGACAAGAGCGAAGCGAAGCAGCAGAGGCAAGAGGATCAGCGCGAGCGGGACTGCGATCACCAAGACCGTGATGCTGGCGACGGCGCAGACGGGCAGGGCGATTAAGGTCGCTTGAGCTTGGAGCAGGCGACTCTCGCGTTTGCAGTCGAGTCGCCACCGGCTCCTCTTCCGGACACCGTTGCCTCGACAACGCTCGAGCTCATTGGTCGTGGTCGGCCGCGCCTCACCGTCGTCGTACCGGCCTACGGAGACGGCAAAACGATCGGCGGCAACCTGCGACGCCTCCAGGACGCGTTGGAGGCGACGGGGCTCACGTGGGAGGTGGTGGTTGTCGTGGACGGCGATGCGCTCACAGCCGAACACGCAGCGCGAGCCCGGTCCTCCCGGCTTCGCGTCTACGCGTACCAACAGAACCGAGGCAAGGGGTTCGCACTGCGCTACGGGATGACAAAAGCACGCGGCGAGCTGGTCACGATGATCGATTCCGACATGGAGATAGCACCGGAGGAGATCGGGCGTATGACCCGACTCATGGACCTGTACGGCGCGGACATGGTCGTGGGTAGTAAGCGGCACCCGCTGAGCGATGTTCATTACCCGCCCTTCCGGCGCTTCCAGTCTGTCTGCTATCAGCTGCTCGTGAGACTGCTGTTTCGCGTCAACCTCCGAGATACCCAGACCGGCCTCAAGGTGATGCGCAGGGAAGTTGCAGAGCGTGTCATTCAGGTCGCCCTGGTAAAGCGGTTTGCCTTTGACCTGGAGCTCGTGGTGCTCGCCCACCGGTTCGGGTTTCGCCGGATACTGGAGGCACCGGTCCGGATTGAGTACGGATTCTCGTCGACCACGAATCTGCGCGCTGTTTTTCGCGTGGTGTGGGACACACTGGCCATCTTTTATCGCATGCGACTGCGCCATTGGTACGACAGATCCACTGGGAAAGGCGTTGCCGCATTGTCCGTGGCGTTGCTGGAGCCTGACGAGTAGCTGCTGATCACAGCGTCAGAGGTTGAACGGGGCCTGGAAGGAGAACTGGTTCAGCAAGGTGATCTCGTTGCTGATCAGCAGGAAGCCGAAGCCCAGCAACAGGATGCCGGCGACGATGTTGATCACACCCATGTGCCGGTTCACCGCGCGGATGGCCCCCTGCATCCGATCCGCAAGCACCGCCACCAGCAGGAACGGCACCGCCAGCCCCGCGCAGTACACGAGCATGAATGGCAGCCCGCCGAAATCACCGCTCACCGCCAGCTGCAGGATGGCGCCGAGCTGCGCGCCGATGCAGGGCGTCCATCCCAGCGCGAACGTCAGGCCCAGCAGGAAGGCGCCGAGCGTGCCGCCTCCCGCGAGCGGCGCGCCGTGGAAGCGCCAGTCGCGCATCAGCAGAGGGATGCGCAGCACACCCGTCGTCTGCAGCGCCAGCAGGATGATGATCGCCCCGGCGACGCGGTTCACCGCGGTCTGGTGGTGCAGCAGGAAGGTCACCTCGAGCGCCTGGAGCACGTAGAAGAGCGCGATGAACACCACCATGAACCCGGCAACGAATGCCACCCCGTTGCCGAGCACCGGCACGCGCAGGGCCACCCGCCCGCGCGGGGAGCGCGCTGCGGCCACATCCACGGACCCGCTGCCACCGGCGCCCGCCAGCGCCGCAACAGATGCGTGCGTCGCCGGCAGCGTCGACGCCCGCCCGCCCAGGTACGCCGCGTACACCGGCACCAGCGGGAACACGCACGGCGAGAGGAAGGACACCAGCCCCGCCAGGAACGCCAGAGGCACGGATGGCCCGACCAGCGCAATCACGCAGTCATCCTAGCCAGCGGTCGCTACGGGGGCCCCTCGACGTAGTACCGCTGCCGCCAGCGCACCCCCAGGTACGCGATGGCCAGCACCAGCAGCACTTCGAACACCAGCGGCACCGGCCAGTGAAACGCCGATCCCAAGAACTGACCCAGCCCCGACGACGGCTCCGGCGTCGGCGCCACCGCCCGGGCGGTCGCAGACGGTCGGGCCGTCGGCACCGGCGTGGCCAGCGTGGCGGGGATCTCCTGCCCGGGCGCCTCGGCCACCAAAGCGGGCGGCGCCGGCGCAGTCGTGTCCGTCTCCGAATACACCCTCCCCCCCGCGGCCGGGTCGAGCGCGGCGAGCACCACCGGCGGGGTCACCTGCTCGACCGCCAGCGCCACCACCTCGCGCGTGTTCGTGGGCAGTCCGGCGTCGGCCGCGGTGAACGACGCTCCTCCGTCGGTCGAGCGCAGCAGATCGCCGCCGTTCGAGCCGCCCTGGTCCGCCCCGGCGTACACGAGCGACGGGTCGAGTGGGCTGATCACCGCCGTGGTCAGGATCAGGCTCTCGGGCACGCCCGTGCTCGCCGTCCAGGTCGCCCCGCCGTCGCCGCTGCGGAACGTCCCCTTCGACGTGGTCACCACCAGCGGCCGCTTGGTCACCGAGGTGGAGAGTGGTCCGGCGGCGACCGACGTCACCACCGCGGCCGAGGGCAACCCGCTCTGCAGCGCCTGCCAGGTTGTCCCTGACGCACCGTAGCGGAAGAGGTAACCGGCGGAGAGGTCGCCGCGGTCGGTCGCCGCCACCAGCACCAGCGACGGCGTGTTCGCCGCGATCGCCAGCGACGAGATCGAGTCGCCATCGAGCCCCCCGTCGTGCCACACCGCCCCGTCCGGGCTCAGCGCCACGCCGTGGTTTGTGCCCGCGGCCACGCCATCGGTGCCGAAGGCGAGCGCGCGCACCGTCTTGTCGCTCAGCCCGGACGACGACGCCGTCCAGCTCACCCCCGAGTCCACGCTCAGGAACACCCCGCTCCCGTCCGTCCCCGCCAGCAGGCGCGCGGGGTTGCGGACGTCGAAACCCACCGCCCACACCCGCAGCGTCGCCGGCAACCCGCCCGCGGTCCAGGTCGCGCCGGAGTCGGTGGTGACGTACACGCCATGGTCGGTCCCGGCCACCACCAGCCCCGCCGTCTTCGGTGAGGACGCCAGCGACCAGATCCGCCCGGCGTTGAGCCCGGGCGGCGTCGTCGCCTTCGCCCAGGCCGCGCGGCCATCGATCGCGCCCATCGAGGCGACGATCAGCGACGCACTCAGGGCGCCGAGGAGGAGGGCCGCGGGCAGGCGGCGCGTTCTCATGTGCATCGCAGGGGGCTGGAGGCGGGCGCTGGAAGTCGCGTGGGGGTCGGCGCCCCGCCGAAGCGGAAGACGGCCTCCGGACCGTCGCGTCGCGGCTCAGGATAGCAGCGGCGCCGAACCCTGGCCCCTCTCGTGACCGGCCCGCGACGACGCGATTCAAACGGGTGGCACCATGGGTGGTACCGCCGCCCGGCACACCCGCGCGCCAGGACCTACCCGGGCTGCGTTCCCAACACAGTCGCCCGCTGCCGGCGCCGCCACAGCACCAGGCCCACCAGCGGCACCGCCATCAACGGCAGCAGCGGCACAAGCCACGACTCCGGCACGGCAGCCGCCAGCGTCGTGAACCCGTACTGGTACACGCCGCGCCCGTACGTGGCCACCACCATGAGGTCAGGATTGGTCGGGTTGATGCGCAGCGTGAACACCGGGGTGTTCGGCAGCCCGGTGCCGACCACGCCCCAGGTGGTGCCGCCCGTGCCCGTCGACTCGAACACGCCCGCGTCGGTGGCCACCACCAGGTTGCCGGCGTGGACCAGGGTCCAGTTGGCGGGGAGGTCGGGCAGGTTGCCGGTGATGTCGGTGAAGTGCTCGCCATGGTCCGTGCTCTTGAAGATGTGCCCGGTGCCGACGTTGGCGGTGGCGTCACCGAGCGCTCCCGGCGGGATCCAGCGCCGGCCATAGCCACCGAGGGTGACGTACACCGTGTTGGGGTCGATCGGATCGATCTGTGTCGACGTGATGTACCGCTGTGGCAGCAGCCCGTTGGTCGTGCCACACCCGCTGCAGAACGCCGACGCCATGTGCCAGCCGTTGCTGGTGCCGATGGCCGGCGGCGCAGAGCCACCCACGTTGGTGGCCAGCCCGCTGTGGAACGGCAGCCCCCCGGTGACCACGTCGCAGTAGCCGCAGTAGCCCACGTACATGTTGGCGTCGCGGACCCCGACTGCCGACGGGATGTTGGGGATGGCCTTCGAGCCGCCAGGGGGCGTGTAGGTCCCCAGGTCGTACACCGCGACCCACGTGCCCGCGGAGTTGTACGCGTCGACCGACTCGTTGATCTTCTGGCAGCCGATCACCACGTGGTGTCCCATGGTCGGGTCTTGCTCGATCGGCGTCGCGAAGAGGTTCGTGGACGGCCCGCCACAGTCGGCGTTCGTGCCGGTGATATCACTCGTCGTGGGCACGCTGTTCCAGGTGGTGCCGCCGTCATTGGTGACGCTGGCGGCGCCGTACGTGTACTCCTCGATGATGTTGTTGGAGTTGGCGGGATCGATGGTGGTGAAGAAGCCGTCACCGCCGTAGATCTCGGCCGCGTACGCGCCAGGGCGCATCTTCATCTCGCCGTTGTCCTGGTTGCCGGCGACGACGGTGCCGTCGTTGGCCACCTCGGCGTCGTACGGCTGCAGCGAGTAGAGGCCGAGGTTGTTGCCGTCGCCCCAGTTGTTGTTGTTGAAGTCAACGCCCGGACCGACGTGCTGCTTGAACACCCCGCCGTCACTGCCGGCGAAGAGGGTCACGCCGCCCTGGCCGTCGGGCACGAACAGCGCCGCGTGCTGGTCGGGGTGCGTGGTGGTGATCGCGCCCAGCGGCGGCGGGTTCTGCGCGTTGAAGTTGCACGGCACGCCCGTGTTCAGCGCAGCACACGCGTTCCAGTACCGCCCGATCACCACCCACGGGTCGGTGGCGACCGACTGCGTCTGGTGCGCCTGCCAGGGATCGTGGAGGATCGAGTTCGGTTGGCCGGCGAGCTGGAACGGATCCTGCTGGTTGTTCTCCCAGATCTCCTCGAGCCCGAACACCACGCGCTGCGGGTTGCCGTAGATGTCGTGGAACGACGGATCCGGCTCGACGTAGAGGTTGTACCAGCTCTGAATGCCGGGGCTGTAGCCTGCCTGGCCGACGAGCGCGCTGTTGGTGTGCAGGTACTTGGTCTGCGTGTAGTCCATGATCTTCGTCCAGCTGCGCCCGAAGTCATAGGACGCGTACATCCCGTCGAGGTAGGTCGCCAGCGCCAGGCCGGTGCCGGTGCCGGTGGCGCCGCTGCACGGAACCTGCTTTCCCGTGTCGAGCACGTCGGGGCAGCCCTGGAACTTGAGGGCGTCCTCGACCAGCGCGTACACTGCGTCCTGGTTCTGGCCGGCCCCGTGGGCCTCGCCCAGCGCGGTGCGCCCCACCTTCTGGTTGACGGCGAAGCCGTGCATCGACGCCGAGCCCGAGCCCTCGTTCTGGAACACGAAGCTCCCCGGGTTGCCGGCGGTTCCCGGCGCGCTGGACAGGTAGATGCCGTTCTGCGGCGCCTGCAGGCAGGGGGTGGGGTTGCCGTTCAGCGTGCAGCTGCCCTGGGTGTCGGCCCTCTGCCCGGCGCGCCAGCCCACCACCGCCATCACTGACCCCGCCGCGGCGTTGGCGGAGGTGATGGCGCCCTTGACGACGACGTCGGTGACGATGTTGGCGAAGAAGCAGAGCGGGGTCGTGGTGTCGCCGGCGCAGTTCGGCGAGTACCCGGCCGGGGTGGTCGGCAGGTTCTCGTTGACGAAGCTGTTGCCGCCGTTGCTCGACTTGAACAGGCCCTTGCTGCTGGCGACGTAGACCGTATTGCCGGTGATGTCCGCGGGGGAGACGACCACCTTGAAGGTCGTCGCCAGGTCCGGGAACCCCGTCGACATGCTCCAGGCACCCCCGCCGTTGTCACTCGTGAAGAAGCCATGGCCAGAGATGCCATCGCCACCGAAGGAGTTGTCACCCGATCCGACAAGGAGGCGGTGCAGCGGGACGTCGTAGGCGATCGCCCCCACCACCTGGGTGGGCAGGCCGTCGCCGATGGAGTGCCAGGTGGAGCCGCCGTCGAGGCTCTCGAACACGCCGCCCGCGGTCGGGGAGGCGAAGAAGCGGCCGGCGATGCTCGGGTCGTACGCGAAGCTGGTGACGCGCCCCGAGAGGGTGACGAAGCCGAGGCCGCCCACGTTCGAGTAGGTGCCGTTGTCAGGCCCGGCAGCCGGGCATGGGCTCGTCCCGCCGGTCGACTGGTGGGCGCACAGCGGAGCCGTTCCGTAGGGCGCCCAGGTCTGCCCGCTGCCGGGCATGCCGCCGGGCCCGACCAGCGCGGCCGTCTGCTTCAGGGCCGCCATGTAGGCGCCAGGCGCCACCGAGCTGAACGGGGCCGTCGAGCGAGAGGCGTAGCTGTTGGCCTTGGAGGCGAGATCTGCGAAGGTCTCAGGCTGGTTGGTCGGCTCGCAGTTGGCGGTGTGGGCCGTGGTGACCAGCGTGGTCGCGTCTGGGCACGCCTTGGCGGCCGCCGTGTGGGCGGTGGTCGACGAGAGGGTGGAGGCCACCGGCGCCGAGGCGCCCTGGTTGATGGCGGCCGAGCCGAGCACGGCGAAGCCCATGACGGCAGCAACGGTCAGACGCCGACGCGACATGTTCTTCTGAACGAACACGAGATCCCCTTCCTTGCGGTCCGCGCCAAGCGCCTCTACCTGGGCACCCCGCGGCCGCGGTGGGGAGTGTAGCGAGTCGGCCGCGCAAACACGCGGTCAGTGCCCAAATCGCTCCACAAATCGTACGGCGTCTTTGTGCTACCGTGGCCACCGTAGGCTGGTCGACCAAAGGTGCCCAGCGGCATGAGCCAAGAGCAAAGGCACGCCGCTCGGACCTCCTCCGCACTCTGGCGGGCTGTCTGTCCACAGCAAGAGCCTGGTCACATCAGGTCCTGAAGGTCGTTAGGTACGGCCAATCCCTGTGCGACGGCCTCATCTTGATTGATGTAAGCGTAAGTTGCGAGCCGTCCGCGGAATAGAACCGGACGCGGCGAGAGCGCCCGAATGCGACGCTGGAGGACGCGGTTGCGGCGCTCGTTGGCGGTGTCCAAGGTCGGCACTGGGTAGTGCCTACCGGAAGCTCCGGGGAACTCCCTACTGACAACGGTACCGAGCACGCGCTGCCCCGTTGCATGCTTTGTCTCCACCGTCCGGGTATACGTCGTGTGAACGGACGGGTGGTTGACTACATACCCGGCAGTCTGAGTGCCAGATAAAGTTGAGGTCGGGGTATATACACTTTCCATCCGAATCCCACGCCACTCGAGCTGCCCTGGTTCGCCTAGAAAGTCATCCAACGGCGCGGTAATCACAAAGTAGTCGTGTTCACGCGCGAGACTGTCTAGCAGGGAGTTGAAAAAGCCCCCGACCTGGCTCTGCACATTGGATTCGTCACCCTGGTGGGCCGATTTTGGGCCCGAACCCTGGGCGATGAGGGCGGCGCTGGGGGCATAGCCCCACCCACGGCCCTCTTCAGGTCGTTGGCGTCGCCTCGATGCTGGCCATTCGGACCAGGTTGAACGCCGTCGCGGTGAACGACAGCCACATGCCGTTGCGTTTCTCCCCGATGTAGCGCAGCTTGCGACCGCCGCCCACTGTCTTCATCCACCCGAAGATCTCCTCCACGCGCTTTCGTTTGCGCTGGCTCACTCCGTACCCGGGGTGGCTGGTCGTGCGTTCATCAATCGCGCTGCGTCGGCCTGAGGTGTTCTGGGCCACATGAGGTGTCACCCCCAGTCGCCGTACATCCTTCACGAAGTCGGCGGTGTCGTAGCCCTTGTCGCCGCCAAGTGTCCATCGACTTCCCGGGCCACGCTCTTTGCGCCTCCTCGTGAGCATGGCCACGGCCGCCTTCCGCTCCGCGTGCCCGTCGGCCTGGGTCAGTTCCACATCCACCACCAGGCCGTGCCGGTTCTCCATCAGGGCGTGGCCCATGTAACTCATCTTGGCCGTGGTCCCATTGCTCTTTCGAGCCAGCCGCGCCGCGGGATCGGTTCTCGAATGGTGCGTCGTGTTGCTCCGCTGGGTGCCGTGAAAGCTCACGTCGGGGTTCTTGCCCGTGGGCGTCACGTCGTCCTTGTCGTCGTTGGGGCGGAAGCTCTTCACTGACGCCCACGCCTCCAGCAGCGTGCCATCGACCGTGAAGTGCTCGTCGGACAAAAGGTGGCGGCGCTCCGCCTCCCCACGCACGGCCGCGAAAAAACGGTGAGCCACCTCGTGCTTGATCAGGCGATCCCGATTCTTGCTGAACGTGGTGGGATCGAAGCCGGGATCGTCGGCGTTCATATCGAGGAACCATTTGAAGAGCAGGTCGTACTGCAGGCGTTCGCAGAACAACCGCTCGCTCCGGACCGTGTAGAGCGCGATCAGCAGGCAACTCTTGAGGAGCCGTTCCGGGGCCACGCTGGGACGCCCGATCCTGGAGTACATCGCGTCGAACTGCGGCGACAGCTCGGCAAGCGCCTTCTCCACGATCACCTTGATCCGCCGAATGGGGTGGTCGTTCGGCACCAACTCGTCCGGGGTCAATGTCGACAGCATCGCCACTTGCTCGAAGGTGTTGCCACGCATGCAGGATCTCCTCGAAAACGGTCGAGACGAGACTCCCACACTCCTGTTTAACTCGTCAAGCCCTTTTTCAGCGCCCTGCTAGGTCGCTCGCCGTGACGTGCACACCACATGTAACCCGGATGGGTGCCAAGATCCGCTCAACGATGCTCTGAGCGCCGTGGGGTGAGAAAAACTCCCACCGGTCCCGAAACAACCTCCTGTAGCCGTCCCGGCGGAGCTCAATTCTTCTCGGAGCGAACGAACTCGAGAGCTCGGAGGGGGACCGCCCCCACTGTTTAGTTGTATAGCCCTCAAGAAACATGCGGTAAAGCGTCGGACCCATGAGTGAGGTAGCATATTCGGCGAAAGAGGCGCCGGAAGGAGAAGTCGGAAGCGCCTGCAGCTCACGGTCTATGGATGGCCATGCTGGCAGTGCCCTGAGCTCCTCGACTTGGGGCGGCCACGACAGTAGTTTCTCGTCGCTCTCGTCTTGCCCAATGTCCACTTGCGTAAGAACGCAATGCGCATAGGGGCGGTCTAGCCCGAACCGACGGACGAACACAGCCACACCTTCGTTAGAAGTGTGGAAGATGTGGGCGCCATTCGGCTCATAGACGACGCCGTTTAATAGCTCGGCACGGCTGTGACCGCCAACCGTTGGCGACGACTCGTAGACGTCGACCCCGTACCCGACGTCGTGGAGCGCCCTAGCGGCTGCGGCGCCCGCCCAGCCGCTCCCAACGACAGCCACCCTAAGCACAACCGCGGGCCTCCTATTCGGCACGATTCAGCGCGCTTCCCGCCGGCCTCGGACCCTAATGTCCCATGCGTAGTCAGTCTAATGGGCCAAGCCGGGTGACCAAGGGGTTACCAGGTTCTTCCGACGACGGCACGAGGGGACCGCGTTCTCCAAACTAACCGCTAACCGCTAACCGCTAACCGCTAACCGCCGGCAGAGCATCATTCTACGTATCCATGAGCAACGTCAATTGGCCTACATGCAGGAGCCGCGGCCGCCCAGCTCATGCTTCCCATCTCACCCAGCGCGCCGCTATTGGCTCCCGTGGTAGCGGATCCCCGCGTGCGGCATAGACAGCCAGCCGTGGAGTATTCCGTGGGCGAAAGGTGTTGCCTGCGATTCCCGACGCTTCAGTGTGTCGGCCATGAGTAGCCGGGGAAGAATCGCGACGACCCGTGCTGCTACGGCTAACGCGCGCCAACGTCCACCATGGCGGCGGGACAGCCAAATCCGGTTGCGTGCCCCATAGTCGGCCGGCATCCCGTTCCGCAACGTGGAGCGACTGACAAATGTGCCACTGCCTTCCAAGAGTTCGGGCAAGGGCGAATATGTGTGCCTCATTCATGGACGGCTCAGCTCGCTCGTCGACGCCCCCAACGCCACGCCAGTGGGGCACAAGGGTTTCATTCATCGGTGCGTAAGTCACTTTCAAAATGTGGCAAGCCCGCTGATCACACGCCGGCAGCAAGCTCAACGAGCCTCGCACCCAGGTCGGCCAGCTCGACCCGCCACGGGGCCATGCGGCCGGTCAGCTCCCGGGTCACCGCCAGCTTGCCATGCGCCTCGTTGCCGGCCAGAGCCTCGGCAACCACGCGCGACGGTGCCACCGCGCAGTGGCCCATGAATGCCGTCGATCCCGGCGGCTCGAGGAAGATCACGAACCAGGTAAGCGGCGATGGCCGCAGCGCAGGCCGGTAGACAGACACCTGTGCCTCGCTCGCGTCGTCGTGAAAGGTCACCGACTTCACCTGGATCCCCATCAGTCCGCGCGTCTCGATGTCGTACATCAAGTACTCGTTCGGTTCGAGGTCTGGAAAGGCCTTGAACACGTTGAGCCGCGGCGAGTCGGCCGCGCGCCGCAGCAACTCCGTCTCCGCTCGGTACCCCAGGCGCTTGCCGGCTGCTGCGCTCTGTGGCCCCGGCACTGCAGGGGCGATCCCGGGAGGAGCCGGTCACCGATCCCGTCCACCGGCACACAGAAAGGCGCCCACTGGTTCATCGGCGTGGGTGGCAGCGTCACCTCCGCGTCGTAGGTGATGTCGGCTCGATTCACGTGCCGGTGAGCCCACTTGCGAAACTCGGGCACGGGCACCACCAGCGCGTTGGGCCCCAGCTGCACGCCGGCGAGATCGACGTCGTCCGCCACCAGCACCGCCCGATGGTCGACCAGCTCGTCCTCGCGCACCTGGATCTCGATGCCGCGGTAGCGGTGCACGCTGCGTCCCTTCACCTGCACACGGGCATAGGCGTCGG
Organism: Candidatus Aeolococcus gillhamiae; assembly: GCA_003244045.1. Lineage (GTDB taxonomy): Bacteria > Chloroflexota > Dormibacteria > Aeolococcales > Aeolococcaceae > Aeolococcus > Aeolococcus gillhamiae. The sequence continues at coordinate 34,678 of QHBU01000196.1, read as the reverse complement.
TCGAGATGCGGTGGACGATGCCGTCGATGCCGCGGTCGTCGAGCGGCAGGAACACGTGAAGGTCTCCGCCTGACGTCGCGACCAACCGGGTCCACACCAGCCACTCAGCCACCTGCCCTACGGCGAGGTTGTGAACCCGCACCGACTCCGGCTCGGCCATCATTGGGGCGGCGGCCTGTTGAAGATCCATCGCGCCGCATGGGACCATTCAACGGCCGTTCAACGAACAAGGAGATCCCGCGCAATGGCTGTCATGACCGCCGAAGGGCTGCCACCGGCGCAAGCCGCCGCGGGGTCACGTCCCCACATCCAGGTCGTTCCGTTGAAGGGCCTGCCCATCGTTGGGGCCATCCTCGCCTTCCTGGTCGTTGCCATCGCTGCCAACTGGCAGTGGGCGCTGATGTTCTACCACGTCGCCGGAGGCGGCCTGTGGACGGGGATCGACCTCTTCGTGGGCTTCGTCGTAGGCCCCATCCTCGGCCGTCTGTCGATCCCCGCCCGGGCTGAGTTCTCGTCCAAGTTCATGCCGATGATGGTGCTGATCATGCCCACGCTAGTGGTCATGACCCTGGCCTCAGGCTTCCAGGTGGCGTTCGGGCTGGGCAACCTGGATCCCAGCAGCATCAACCACGGCTGGCTGGTCGCCTCGTTCATCGTCGTCGGAGTCATGGCCACCGTCGCGCTCGGGTTCCTCGAGCCGGCGAACGTCGCCGTGCTCTTCGAGATGAACAAGCCGCGGCCCGACGGCGAGGTGATCGGCCGGCTCATGCGCCGCTTCATCTATTCCGCGGGAATCACGGGGGTGATGCAGGTGGCGACGCTGCTGATCATGACCAGGCTCACGACGCAATGACCACGCAGGCGCTGGGTGCTGCGCCCAAAACCGCGGAGCGGCCGTTCCCGCCGGTCACACTGCTCACTGTGCTGTCCTTGGGTGCAGTCCTCACCGGCGGCATCTACATGGTAGCGACGTTCCGCACCGCCGATTCCTACGCGCTGCCCGTGGCGCTGCTGGTCGCCAGCGCCGCGCTTTTCGTGGTCAGCGTGCTCCTTCTGGCGCGTCGCCGCGGATTCGCCTGGGCGCTGTTCTTCCGCGTGGCACGGTGGGCGCTGCTCGCCTACGCGGTCATCGCCGGCATGATCGAGTTCTCGTTCATCCACAACCACGTCAGCGGCACCCCGCTACTCATCCTCAGCCTGATGCTGGTGATGTTCGCGCTCGACGTGCCGCTCAGCATCGGTGCCACCGTCGCCAGGTTCGCGACGCCTACCAACTAACGGTGGAGCCGGAGGGGGGCGAGCCGAACGCGCCGCGGGTCATCGCCCGTCGTGACACCGTTGTGTCGCCTTGGTTCACGGTGGTGGAGAAGGACGTCTTTTTCCCTTGGTCGACGGGTCAGCACACGTACTACGCCGTTGGAACGCTGCCTTATGTGAAGGTGTACGCCGTCACGCCCAGCCTGAGAGTGCCGTTGGTTCGTCAGTTCCGCCCGGCCGTTGAGAAATTCACCTGGGAGCTCCCTGCGGGGATGCTGGACGACGAGACGTCGGCGGAGGAGACCTGCCGGCGAGAACTGCTGGAGGAGACCGGGCTTACGGCTGAGACCATCATTCCCCTCGGCACATATGACATCGATACCGGCCGAGCCGAGAGCTACTCGACTGGATCAGGTCTGCGCGCATTACGAGCCTGCCGCACATCGGGGCCATTTACCTAGCTCAGAGCTACCGCCAAAGCCACTCTATCGGCGATTAACTCTTCACGAAGCCACCGTGGCACGCTGCCGCCCGGCCGTCGGACTGAGGCAAGCAACTACTTGGCGCAGTTCGGGAAGTTGCCGGCCGTGGCTGCGGTGAAGAACGTCTTCTGGGCGGCGATGAAGCTGGCCCACGCTGTCTGGAAGGCAGCGGCATCAGTGCCCTTGGCGGCGATGCCGGCCTGGTGAAAGGTGGTGATCACATTGGCGAACGGCCCGTTGAGCGAGCCGGCATCCGGAGCCGCGCCCAGGGCTTGCTGCTCCTGCATGGCCATGATCAGGACTTGGTCGATCCACGTTGCGATGCCGGGCAGGCCGGCCGCATCCGCGGTGCTCGGATCAGCGGCGGGTGTGGGCCTCACCGCGTTGATCTGTGTGTTGTAGGTCGCGCAGATGGCATCGGCGCCGTTCGTTGAGCCGGCGGCGGCAGATGGCGTGGCCGCTGCCGCGGTTCGGGTGTTGGTGGTCGTGTTGTTGCTGCTCCCGCAGGCCGCTAGGCCAACGACGAAAACCGGGAGCGCGAGCTTCAGGACGATCGAACGCATTGCAATCTCCGATGGGACGGCGAGGGTGCGCAGTGTAGTCGCGGTCGCCTCACACGACCCGTCGTCGCCGTCGCACCCCCACCGCCACAGTGGCCCCGGCGGCCAACACCAACAGCGCGGTCCACGGCGCCTCGGGGATTGCCGCGCTGATCGCCGGGTTGAAATCGAAGCCCGGGGCCACGTCGAGGAGGTTGAACAGCTGGCCGCCGATGCCGCCGACGGAGGGGGGCGTCTCCGCGTTGCCGCTCCCCAGCGACTGGGTGGAGGCGGTCACCGTGTAGAGGATGTTGTCGATTGCGCCCGCTTCGGTGACCGCTGCGGTCGGGACGGTGATCGTGATTGTGCCCGGGGCTGTGGGCGTGTAGGTGCACGCGGTCCCGGTGAGCTGCGTCGATCCCGGGTACGTCAGGGCGACGCCGCCGCCGACGGCGGTGGTCGCGTTCTGGCCCACCCAGCAGGTGGGCGCCTGTCCGGCCACCGACTCCATGTACACCATGAAGAGAGCCCCACCGTGCGGATCGGTCGACGAGGGCACGTGCCACTGCGTCTGCCACAGCAGCGTGGTGCCGCCGCTGCCGGCGGTGGGAGCGAGGCTGGTGAGGTCGGCCACCTTCATGGTGACCTGGTAGTGCGTCGAGTCGGGCTGGGCCATGCAGGCCTGGAGCAGATCGAGGTTGGGCTGGTTGGCGCCCACGGTTGCGTTGCTGTCGAACGTGCCGTCGCCCGCTGCGTCGTTGGTGCAGTTCCCCGTCGGGGCCGGCGTCCCGGAGACGATGGCCGGCGGGAAGACGCTGCTGCCGGAGTTCTGGCGGACGAACATCCCCTGGGGCGTGCTCCCCTCGTCGATGTTGTTGGAGTCCGAGTAGGAGATGTTGGCCTCGCCCTGGCTGCCGATGCGCAGCTGGATGAAGTCGCCCAGGGTGCGGTCGCCGGTCTGGCCACCGATCACGGTCTGGATGGTTCCGTGGTGGATGTGGTGCTCGCTGGCCAGGATTGGCGCGGACCAGCCCACCCCGGGGAGGAACTGCACCATGTACACGCTCCAGTCGCCGGTCGTGCTGTCTGGGCCGGCCGTGCCCTGGAATGTGGCCGGCGTGCCGACGAAGGCGACGTCGACGGCGCCGTTGTCGCCCGCTCCCGGCCAGGCGAACACGTCGTTGTTGAGGCCGGGCGTGGGCACCGGCACTGCCGCGGACCACGTGTTCCCCTCGTCGTTCGAGACGGAGTACATCAGCTGGGTGTTGCCGGTGATCGTGGTCACCCCGGCGGTGACGGTGATCGGCGCCTGCTCCCACACCGCGAACAGATGGCCCTGGCGGTCGACGGTCATGGTGGGGAAGTTGCCGCCGGTCTTGGCGGTGGGGAAGCTGGAGATGACCTTGTCCTGGCAGTTGGCATACCCGGTCGGCGTGGCCACTGACACGCCCACCTCGTCGCAGCGGGCCATGCTCACCGAGTTGAAGGCGGCGTTGTCGTGCACCACGAACACCCGCTTGCCGTCGGCGTACTTGAAGAACTCGTTGTTGCCCATGATGCCCTCGTCGCAGCTCAGCGATTGAGAGGGACCGAAGTTGACGCCCGCCTGGACGCCGGCGAGGAGCGGCGACTGGGCCAGCACCAGCACGTTCTGGGTCGCGCCCGCCGGGGACCCGTTGGGACAGACCACCGGCGTCTGGGTGGGGCTGGTCTGGGCGACGCGGTCGTAGGCCAGGTTGAGGTAGCCGCCGTTGGTGACGCTACCGTCCACCGCGTACCACTGGCGGTCCACCCCCGCGTCGGGCACACCGTTGCAGCTGACGTTGGCGCCGAAGCTGGTGCCGTGGTCGTCGGACCTCGCGGTGCTGAAGTTGGCCAGCGTCAGGTCGTTGAAGAACAGGCTCCCGGCGCTGTCGACGGCCAGCTCGCTGTCGCCGCCGCCGGCGCAGGTGAGCGGCTTGCCGGCGGGCTGGACTGAGGCGGGAATGAGCTTGAAGGTCTGGCCACCGTCGAAGGAGCGCCAGACGTCACTGATCGTCGACGAGAGTGACTGCGGCGCGCTGGTGTAGAAATACCCGCTCTGGGTGTCGAGGCGCAGATCCTGCTCGAAGCCATTGCCCTGGATGCCGCTGGCCACAGGCGTGCCGAAGCCAGGGGCAGTCGAGGCACTGTGCACGGTCGTTGTGGTGGTGAGCAGCACACCCGCCAGGCCCGCGGCCGCGGGCAGAAAGAGCGCACGGCGGCGCCTGTGTGCGATGTGATTGGTCCGATGAGTGCTCATCGCCTCGCCTCCCTTCCTTCCTTGCCACCGTGCCCGCCCCACCGGGGGTGCCCAGCGCGCCGCCCGCACTATCGCATGTCAGACCACGTCTGTCCAAACCACCCCCTACCGGCGGATGGGTCCAAGCTCACGGGTCGAGAAGCGCAGGGGTGACGTCGGTTCTGGCGAAGTCACCGCCTTTGTACAGCAAGGGTTCGCCACTTGCACGCGCCAAGGCGTATGCGAAGCAGTCGCCAAAGTTGAGTTCCGCCGGGTGCCCGGTGCCTCTGCCGAAGTCGCGGTACGCCCTTCGAGCGATCTCTGCATGCACTTGCGTGACCGGCTCGACCGCGATGCGCGAGAGGGCGATGATGTCATCGAGGCGACCGCTCAAGACCGGATCGCGGTTCGCGTCGACGACGACGGCGGTTTCAACGTACGTCCCGGCCGAGATGCGTGGCGTCTGCGCACTGGCGAGCGCGTCGATGTAGCGCTGAGCGTCTTGCTCGCCGCGCAGGATGGCAATGATCGCCGAGGTGTCAACGATCAACGGGGCAGGCCAGAATCGTCGTAGAGGAGGTCGCCATGGTCCGTGCTCCGATATGGCTCGACCCACCGCGGTGCGGCCTCCTCGGCGATCTTTCGAAGAAGCACGGCCCTCCTCTGCGCGGAGCTCTCATCCTCCCGCCGCACGCGATCGAGGCGCTCGCGGACTGCGACTGTGATGGCGCGGGTCACGCTCTCGCCGGTGGCGGAGGCGAGCTCGCGTGCCAGGTGCTCGGCCTCAGCGTTCTTGATGTTCAGGCCCATGGAAGAATTCTACCGTTAACCAGGCACCTTTCTGCCCTCCCAGCAAGGCCCGACTACCCTGAACGAGACTTGCGCCCGAACCCCCTGGAGAAGAGCTCATGGCGCGTACCTGGTTGTCCCTCCACGTGGAGCTCGTGGAGGGTCACGGTGAGCCGGAGTGGCCCCGGCCAGGCGCGTGTTTGCAGCCGCGCCCCGGCACAGCTTCGCCCAACTCGCCGACGCAATTGGTGACGCCTTTGCCCGATGGGATCGTTCGCACCTCCACGAGTTCACCCTCGCTGACGGCACCCGGCTGGCGATGCCCGATGCAGACGACGACATCGAGGAGGTGGTCACCGAAGACGATGGCCGGGTGAGGCTTTCACGACTGCGTCCGGCTGAGCAGTTCGTCTACGTGTTCGATCTCGGCGATGACTGGGCGCATGTGTGCACCGTCGGTTCTGAACGGATCGACCCTCTCGAGGAGCTCGGGATCGTTCCCGCCGTCCCGCTGCCGTACGACGGCTGGGGCGACATTCCCGACCAGTATCGGCGCCGCTGGGAAGGCGATGACGGGGAGGCGTCGCTCCCACGGGACCCCCGGCTCGCTGATTTGCCCTCCCTTCGGCCGGGGTGGGGCCCACCCGATAGATACTCTTTGCGTGTGGAGACCAAGGAATGACCGACTACCACATCAACGTCTTCTACTCGACGGAGGATGGGGGCTGGGTTGCGGACATCCCCGACCTACGGTATTGCTCGGCCTTCGGGGACACCCCTGCCGAGGCGGTCACTGAGGTGCTGGTGGCCAAGCAGGCGTGGCTCGAAGCCGCTCTGGAGGAGGGCAAGCCGATCCCACCGCCCAAGTACCGACCAGCCATCTACGCGGCGGTCTGAGCCCGCGTCGCTCTACAGCAGGTTGCGCCGCACCACCGTGTGCTGGCGGTCGGGCCCGATCGAGACGACGTCGATCGGCGCCCCTGAGAGCTCACCAAGCCGCTCGATGTAGGCGCGGCAGCGCGGCGGCAGGTCGTCGTAGCTGCGGCAGTCGCGCGTCGACGTCATCCACCCCGGCATCTCCTCGTACACCGGGTCGCAGTGCTTGAGGTGGGAGATGTTCGCCATGGGGTGGTCCCAGTACTCGCCGCGCCACATATAGCCGGTGCAGATACGCAGCGTCGGCACCTCGTCGAGCACGTCCACCTTGGTCAGCACGATCGAGTCGATGCCGTTGGTTTCCACCGCGTAGCGCGCCACTGCCGCGTCATACCAGCCCACGCGCCGCGCCCGCCCGGTCGTGGTGCCGAACTCGTTGCCGATCTCGCGGAGCCGCTCGCCAAGCGTGTCGGTCAGCTCGGTGGGGAAGGGGCCGTAGCCCACGCGTGTCGTGTACGCCTTGAACACGCCGATCGTCCTGTCCACCCGTGATGGGGCGATGCCGCTGCCCGCGCACGCGCCGGCCGCCGTCGGCGCAGATGACGTGACGTACGGGTAGGTGCCCAGGTCGATGTCGAGCATGATCGCCTGCGCGCCCTCGAGCAGGATCTTGCGGTCGTACGCGATGGCGTCGCGGACCATCGGGTAGATGTCGCGGATGAGCGGGTCGAGCCGCTCCGCGTAGCCGAGGTACTCGTCGAGGATGGCGCCCTCGTCGAACGGCTCCGCGTCATACAGCTTGGTGAGCGCCTCGTTCTTGAGCCGGAGCACGAAGCGCAGCTTCTTCTCCAGGAACGCCGGCTTCTGCAGGTCGCCGATGCGAAAGCCGATGCGGCGCACCTTGTCCTCGTAGGCGGGGCCAATGCCGCGCGCGGTGGTGCCGAGGCGGTCGTCGCCGCGCTGCACCTCTCCGAGACGGTCGAGCTCGGGGTGATACGGCATCACCATGTGGGCGCGCTCGCTGATGAACAGGTTGTCGGTGCTCACTCCCTCGGCGTGGAGGTTGTCCACCTCCTCGAGGAACACCTTGGGGTTGACCACCACTCCGTGGCCGATGACGCACACCGTCGACGGGTTGAGCACGCCGCTGGGGATGAGGTGGAACTTGTACTCCTTGCCCTCGGCGACGACGGTGTGCCCGGCGTTGCTCCCACCCTGTGAGCGCACCACCATGTCGACGCGATCGGCTAAGAGGTCGATGACCTTCCCCTTGCCCTCGTCGCCCCACTGTCCGCCCACCAGGATGGTGACGCTCATCGGCGCGGCAAGCCTACCAGCGGCGAGGGCGATCAGCCCAGACCAAGCTCTCAGGCGCCTTCTCTTGCGCATACCGTGGTCGCGCCGCGACACCTGCGAACTGGATTGTCGATACACTTTCTAGCAATGACACACCTGAATGCGGTCGTTTGGAAGGAAGACGATTGGTACGTGGCGCGCTGCGTCCAGGTCGAGGTGGCCAGCCAGGGGCACAGCGTCGAGGAGGCGTTGGCCAATCTGACCGAAGCCCTCGAGCTCTACTTTGAGGACGCCCCCGCTCCCGCCCGTACGGATACTCATGCCCTGCTCGCGTCTCTCGACGTACAACTCCCGATCCCTGCTTGAGCGACAAGCTGCCCTCACTCTCCGGCGCCCAGGTCGTCAAGGCGCTCAAGCGGGCCGGATTCGAGCCACAGAGTCAGCGCGGTGACCACGTCAAGATGAGACATCCGGTCACCGGGATGCGACCCATCGTTCCGCTCCACGACGATCTCGCCCAGGGGACGCTGGCCTCCATTCTCAGGCAAGCCGGCCTGACCAGAGACGACCTTCGAAAGCTTCTCTGACACTGCGTCACCTGGTCCACTTGCCCGCGACGGGGCGCGGACCCTATGATCGCGGCCTCGGCGCGACAGGAAGGGATTCGAGAGCCGGAGGTCGGTCCATGCACGGATTGTCCAAGTCACGAGCGTTGCTCCTGTGCGCGTGCGCGCTCGGCGTCGCGCTCAGCGCTGGCGCGACCAGCCCGGTGACCCGAGCCACGGCCGCCACGCCGCCCACGTTCGGCGCTCCCATCAAGCTGCCGTCGAGCACGGGCGGCGAGCCCTCGCTCGCCATCGACTACGGCTCGTGCACCGCCGGCGTCAACTGCAAGATGTACGTCGTCAGTCCCAACGGCACCGCCAGCGGCCCCGCCGAGTGGTACTCGTACGACAGCGGCGCCAGTTGGGGCACGCCCGTGCAGATCGATACGGCGCAGCCGACGCGCGGTGGCGACACCGACGTCACCGTCCAGCCGGGCCCCGGTGGCAACACCGGCAACGTCATCGTCACCGACCTCAACGTCAGCAACTCCCTCGTCCAGGTCTCCACCGACCACGGCAAGACCTTCAACACCGGCTTCCCCACCGCCTACGAGGATGACCGTCCGTGGCTCACCGCGTACGGCGCCTCGACGGTGTACCTCGCGTATCACGACTTCGTGGCCGAGGTGCCGATCGTCTGCAAGTCGACCGACGGTGGCACCACCTTCGTCAGCTGCGTGCCGGCATTCACCAACACCTCGGTGTCGGACTGCGCCGAGAACACCGTGCCCGCTCGCTACTTCGTCGTCGACCCCACCGATGCCACCGGCAACACCCTCAACTTCATGTACTCGTGCTCGACTGCCGCTGAGAATGCCGCCCACCCGCCCTACGGGCCGCTGCACGACTACTACCTGGCCCAGTCGACCGACGGCGGCACCACGTATCTCACCACCCACACCGTCTTCCATGCGGACACGACCGGTGGCAAGGCGCCCAACTACGCCAACATCTTCGGCAACTTCGCCGTCGACGCTGCCGGCAACTACTACGCGATGTTCAGCGGCACCGCGGACGACAAGCATGTCCTGAGCAACCCCTTCCATGTGTACTACGTCTGGTCGCCCGACAAGGGGAAGACCTGGAACGGGCCGTACCGCGTCGACACCGACGCCGCCGGGACGCACACCCTGGCCTCCTTCGCGGTCAGCGGCGCGGGCAACATTGACGCCGTCTGGTACGGCGATCCCGCGAACACTGGGGAGCCGAACGGCCAGTGCGGCAGCACCGGCCAGGTGACCGCGTGCCAGGACGGCACCACCTACGTCGGGATGGACGGGCAGAACGGCAAGGCGTGCCCGGCGGCCACTCCGCCGGCGACGACCAGCTGCCCGGTGACCGGCAACTGGAAGGTGTACATGAGCCAGACCACCAACGCCAACACCGTCGGCGGCGCCACCTGGTCGGCGCCGCAGGCGATCGATGCCAACTACCGCCACTACGGCACGATCTGCACCAACGGGATCGTCTGCGGCGGCGCGTCGGACCGCCACCTGCTCGACTTCATCAGCGTCGCTATTGACTGCGGTGGCTTCGCCCACGTCACCTACGGGGCCGACCAGAACACGTCGGTGGCCCACACCGTCCCCCAGAGCTTCACCGATGGCGCCCTGGAGACAGACGCGGTCAACCAAACGGGTGGCCAGGCGCTCGCCGCTCCCCTCGGCTGCGCCGGGGCCGCGGTCATCACGCCCGAGGTGCCGCTGGCGGCCTTGCTGCCGCTGGGAGCCGTGTTCGCCATCGGAGCTGTCGGCCTCGGCCGTCGCCGTCGCCGGGGCGCCCTCGTCGCCTGATCAGCCGGGAACCCCGGCGCAGATGCTAATAGCACCTTGTCGGCTATACTTTCCTGTGTGGAAGGCAACAAGCAGCGCCTCATCTCCCTGCGAGTGTCCGAGTCGGACTACGCGAACCTCACCAGGCAGGCGAATGGCTTGGGGCTGAAGCCGGCGGTGTTTGCGCGCGTGCTCCTGCGCAGCGGCCTCAGCGCAACCCCGGGCTCGCGCCGCCACAGCCTGGCCGAGTTCCACGAGGCGCTCGCTGCGCTGGATGCCCTCGCGCCTGCCGACGAGCCGGCCATCGCCGGCGTCGAGGAGATCCGTCGTGCCCGGGCGGAGCGAGAGGCGGAGAGAGCTGACCTGCTCGGGTACGCGCCGCCGGGGTGAGCCTCGTCGTCGACGCTAACGCGGTCGTGCGCCTCCTCGCAGTCCCCCCGTCCGGTGAGGCCGCCCGCAGCTGGTTCGATCGCTGGAAGCGCGACGGGGAGGATCTCCATGTGCCCGACCTGTTCACGTACGAGGTTGCCAGCGCGCTGACGGGCATGGAGAAGGCCGGCCAGATCACGCCCGCTCGGAGCGAAGCTGTCTGGGCGGCAGCCGACACCCTCGACCTCACCTTTCACCCGCCCTCGAGCGGCAGCGCCCTGGTCGCCATCGCCCGGCTGCTCGAGCGGCGCAGCGCCTACGACGCGGCCTACGTCGACCTGGCGCTGCGGCTCGACACCGAGCTGTGGACGCTCGATGGGAAGCTGGCTCGAAACGCGCGCTCGGTGGGCCTCCCCGTCCAGCTCATGGTGTAGCTGCGAACCGTTGCCGCCTCGCGGTCAGCTGGGCGGCTTGGAGCCGCTCTTTCGCGGTGCGCGTTTCGCCGCGGACTTCGGCGCCGCCGCTTTCGGGGGCTTTGCGGTGGCGCGCTTGGCAGCCGCCTTCGCCGGCTCGGCCTTCGCCGGCTCGGTCTTCGCTGACGAGGGCTTCGCCGCGCTCGCGGTCGCCGTTGCCGTTGTCGCCGCAGCCGCGGGCCGCCTGACCGGCTCAGCCGGTGCGCCGAAATCCTCGAGGTGCTCACCGAGGATGCGCCGCAGCTCGGCCGTGTTGTTGTCGGGGATCCAGTGCCCGGCCTTGAGCTCCTCGAAGCGGTACGGCCCGGTGACGTACTTCGCGGTCAACGTCGCCGCCTTCCGCCCCAGGAACGGGTCACGCCGTCCCCAGACATACAGCGTCGGCACCGAGATCTTCCGCGGACGCAGTCCCTTGGTGGCGCCGCGGTACCAGTTGAGCGGGCCGCGCATGCCGACGCGGCGCAACTGCTGGCTGTCGCGCTTCCACGACGCCTTCGGCAACCCGGTGGCGCGCAGGCTGAGCCCCAGCTGCCGGTAGTTGGCGAACTGCATGATCGCCTCGGGCACGCGCGGGATGCGGAAGAAACCCATGTAGACGCTGCGCAATGACTGCGTAGAGCTGCGCAGCGCCTCGAGCATCGCCGCGCCATGCGGGGTGGAGATCGAGGTGAGGCTGAGCAGTCGTTGCGGATGATCACCCGCCACCGACCACGCCAGCGCGCCGCCCCAGTCGTGCCCGACCAGATGGAAGTGACCCACCCTGCGCGCATCGGCGATGCCGATGACGTCGGCCACCAGGTCGGTCATGCGGTAATCGCTGGCGTCGCGCGGGTTGGCGCCGGGCGAGTACCCGCGCAGGTTGGGCGCGATCGACTGGTAGCCGAGCCCCGCCAGCCACTCCATGGTGTCGCTCCACGAGCCCGCGCTCTGCGGGTAGCCGTGCAGCAGGATCACGGTCTCGCCGCTCTCGGGGCCGGCCACCAGCGTTTCGAACGTCAGACCATTGGCCTCGATCTCCACCTCGCGGGGCGCCGCCATGCCGATCAGCGTAGCGGGCACGTCCGCCGTCGCGCAGCGCTGAAATCAGCCCGCCGCGCCACCGCTGGGCGGAACCGGTGCCGGCAACACGAAGCCGTACGGGCCCGCGTCAAGCGCGCGTCCGGGCGAGCTCAATTCGTCCGCCTCCTGTCCCGTTAGCCTGCCCAGACTTCCGAGCAGTGTCCAATCTTGGGAGAGATCGAGCGCATCATTGCGGCCATACGGGCGACGCCAGGGTGGCGCGTCGAGGGCAACGGCCACTACAAGGCGACTACGCGCCGGACGGCGTGACCCTGATCTCCATCTCCAAGACGCCCGGACATGCCGCGCGAGCTCATTGAGCAGATGGCTGACGGCTTGATGAAGGCCTTGGAGGCTCACCCGCAAGCCCAGGGTCCGATGATCGTCGCCAACGTCGAAAGGGGTGAGATGGTCGTCTCCTTCCAGTTCGTCGCAGTTGGCGACCCCAGCCTCGATGTACCGCACGCAATGGACATCATTGCTGAAGCATCCGCCAACCCCAGCCTCGCGACTGGGTCCTCGGCCACTCGCGGCATCCTGTCCGGATGGTCGCCGCACACCTCGGTCGAGCGCGTGGAGCTCGCCTTCGCGTAGGCCAAGGCCATCGCCATCGCCATCGCCGGCGTCGCCTTGGTGCTGCCGTCGCGATCTCCGTGCTTCGCGGCGTACCGACGGTCCGTCGGTTGTCCGCCCGACGGCCGTGTTATCCACAGGTGCGCGTTACACACTTGTGACATCCAAACCCCTTGTCGCAAGTCTGTAAAAACCAGCTCTAGCAAGGCATTTGGCCTTGCATAGCGAACACCTGTTCGCTACGATCAAGGCATGTCTTTCGGCCTCGCATCGCCCGCTCTGAGCGCGCTGGAGTTCGCGGTGCGCGCGTTCGTCGATGAGGCGCAGCCATGCGCCGACCCACTCGACATCGCCGCCTCGTTGATCCGCAAACGTGCCGTGATCAACCGGCTCGAGCTGGACTTCGCGAGCGACGCGGCCCGGTTCGCCCGCGAGTACGACGAGAACTGCTACGGCGACCCGAGCCCGTACGCCTGGATGCGCGAGCACTGCCACATGACCGGGGGCGCGGCGGTGACCGCCGTGTGCGTCGGCGAGATGGCACCGTCGCTCGAGAGGAGTGTCGAGGCGCTGCGCGACAACCGGATCGGCCTCGCCCACCTCGGTCTCATCGCCGGCACCGCGGAGGGAATCGGCCGCTCATCAACCGCAACGTCGACCTTCGACGAGACCGTGCTGCTCGCCAAGGCCGAGGCGTCGACCTCCTTCAAGCGCTTCCGGATCGAGTGCGCTCACGCGCGCCATGCGGCCGACCGGGAGGACTTTCTGGCGCAGCAGAACCAGGAACGAGAGTGGAGCTCACTGCGCATGAGGTCGCTGACCGATGGCGGACTCGAGCTCATCGGCTACCTCGATGCTGAGGGCGGCGCCGTCGTGCGCACCGCGCTCGAGCCACTTGCCGCGAGAACGAGCGCCGACGACCGTCGGCGCGTCGAGCAGCGCTGCGCCGACGCGCTCGTGGAGCTCTGCACCCATGCGCTGGACACGGGCACCATCCCGCAGCGCGCCAGTCAGCGCTCCCACCTGCAGGTCACCACAACGTTGGAGACGCTGCGCGACCTGGTGGGTGCCCCCGCCGGCGAGCTGGAGCATGCCGGCGTGATTGCCGCCGCCAGCGTGCAGCGGATGGCCTGCGACGCCACCATCACCCGCCTGCTCGTCGACGTCAACTCCGCCATCGTCGACGTCGGTCGTTCGCAGCGCGTCGTGGCCGGCGCCACCCGGAAGGCGCTCAACGTGCGCGACAAGGGCTGCCGCTGGCCGGGCTGCGAGCGCACTGCGTCATGGACCGCCGCGCACCACGTGGTGCACTGGGTTCGTGGCGGTGCCACCGATCTCGACAACTTGGTACTCCTCTGCAACCAGCACCACTGGTTGGTGCACGAGGGCGAATGGCAGATCGCACGCCGCGACGACGGGACAATCATTGCGATGCCGCCGCGCCCCCTGGCCCGATTGCCGGACGATCCGCTGGCAGCGTGATCCCTCGGGCCTGCGCCCGGAGTCCCTTCGCCCGGAGTCCCTCCGCCCGGAGTCCCTCCGCCCGGAGTCCCCCATCGCCCGGAGTCCCTTCGCCTCAGTCCCTTCGCCCGGCCGTCACCTCCGTCAAGCCCTCGGTCTGCGTACCCGGCACTCTGGGGCGATGACCGCGACCCGGCGTCGGGTATAGACGCCTGATGAACAAGACGGCACCCACAACCATGCGCCGCCGGCGCGCCTGGTGAACCAGACGGCGCCGGCAACCCTGCGCAGCCGGCTGTGGTGGCCCTCCGCCGCGGCGCTGACCATCGCGGCCGCCGCGCTCGGCGCAACCCTCCTGCTGCCACGGCTGTTCAGCGACCCGGTCGGCGTCGACCCCTACGTGCTCCGCCTCACCGGCGTGGCCATCGCCCTCGCGTTCGTGGCGCTCGTGTGGTCGCGATTCGCCACCGTGCGCCCAATCCTCCTCGCGGTCGCCGCCATGACCGCCGCGTTCAGCGTCTTCGCAGGCGGCCCGCAGTGGATCGAGAACATCTCAGGCAGCCGGTTCGACTTCAACACCCAGGTGCTGTTCGCCTCGGCCGCGGAGGCGCTGCTCACCGCGGTGGTCGCGGTCCTGGCCGTGCGCACCTCCCCATCAACGCTGCGCCCGCTACTGCGCCTGCGCCGCTTCGGACCCACCGCACTCATCGCCACCATCGTCGGCGTCGCCGTCTTCGTCGCCGTGGTGATGCTGCTCCCGGCCACCCTTCTCGGCCGCGAGGGAATCGCCCCGGTCGCCCTGGCGCGAGACCTGCCCCTGCAGGGCCCGGCGAGCGTGCTGCAGTCGTTCGCCCAGGAGCTGCAGTTCCGTGGCCTCATTCTCGGCGCCCTCGACCGCGTGGCGCCGCCCTGGGCTGCCAATCTCGGGCAGGCGGCGTTCTTCGGCCTCGCCCACATCGCTGTCGTGTACCAAGGCCCCGGCGCCGCCTTCGTCCCGGTGACCATCGTGCTCGGCTTCGTCCTCGGCTGGGTCACCCAGCGCACCGGGTCGCTGTGGCCCGCCATCGTCATCCATGCGGTGGCCGACATCGCCGTCACCGTCGGCGTCATCCCGGGGCTGTATGGCTACTGAACGAAACCACGCAGCACGTCTCCTCGCGCTGCTGCCCGCCGCGCCGCTCACGGTGCTGCCCGCCGCCCTGCTCCTGGCCCTCCCGGTGACCGCGCACGCCGCCCAGCCGTGGTGGCAGCCGCTCGCGTTCGCGGGCCAGCGTGTGACGTCGGTCGAGGTGGACTCGGGCACCCTGGTCGCCGCCACCGCCGCCGGCGAGTACATGTCCCGCGACGGCGGACATTCGTTCCAGCCGCACATCCTCAAGGGGCCACTGAATCCCTCCGCCGAGCCCAAGACGCTCTGGGAGATCCGCAACGGCACCGTCTTCACCGCACAGACCGGTCAGTCCCCGGCACCCGATCCGCGCGCGCCCTTCCTCGGTGACTCCGCCCACCTCATCGCAGCGCCGGCCGCGCTGCCCGGCGTCGCCGTCGCAGTGGGCACGGACAACCACGTGTGGCGCCGCGCCCCGTCCGGGCAGTGGGCAACGTCGTTCATCGTCCTGCCCGCCGGCGGGCTGTCGGGCACGCCCCAGGTCACATCGCTCGCCGCATTCACGCAGCCGTTGTCCGCCGCCGTGTACATGGGCACCGACGGCTACGGCGTGTTGATCAGCCAGGACGGCGGCGACGACTGGATCCGCGCCGACCCCGGTCTCCCCGAGCACGTGCTCGCCCTGGCGACGGACTCATCCGCGCGTGCGCTGTACGCGGCCACCGACCAGGGCCTGTTCGTCCATCACCTCCAGGCGTTCCCCGCGCCGCCCGTGTACCACGACGCCTCGCTGTACCTGCGCTGGCTCGGCATCGCGCTGGTAGCGCTGCTCGCCACCGCCGCGGCGCTGCTCGGCCTGCGTCGCACGCTGCCATGATGCGGTGATGGCACTGGAGATGCGCGCGTCCTGCGAGCGCTGCAACGCACCACTGGCACCCGACGCCGATGCCTCGATCTGCACCTACGAGTGCACTTTCTGCCGGCAGTGCGCGCACGACATGAACGACGTCTGCCCCAACTGCGGCGGCGAGCTGGTCGCGCGTCCACGTCGCGCCACCTGAGCTGTCGGCTGGGCCGCGGACCGACCTGCCGTCGTGGCGAGCGAGAGGGAGCACAACTGCAGTGCACACGTCGACGGCAAAGCATGCGGTCGAGCGGCCCGGCACGAGGTCGCCCTGGGTGACGACTTCACCATCCCATTCTGTCCTGAGCACCTCGAGAGCTCCCGGCGGACGGCCGACCAGTGGGGCAGCCAGGCCGCCGACGCCGTCGAGGTCGATGCCCTTGCCCTCGGCGGCGTCGTCGTGCTCTTGATGAAGTTCACCCCACCCACGGCTCGCATCGCCGCCACCCCGGGCGACATCCCTGCCCGCGTCGCCCAGGTCTCGGCGCCCGACGCGGCGCCGGCGCCGTCTCGCCCGCGGCAGCCGGTGCACGCAGCCCGCGTCGAGGCGCCGGCACAGGGACGAGCTCACGCCGCGCCCTCGGCCGAGCTCACGCCGCGGCCCCGGCCAGGCCCCCGGCCGCGCCCCCGGCCACCCCCATCCTGCGGACCGGAAGTGTCGCGGCGGCCGGATTCGCCGTGGATCAGAGGCAGGCCAACCAGTCGCTACTGCAGAGCGTCCAGGCCTGCATCAGCGGCGGGATCGCCGTGGATACCAGCCACGCCGGCTGCAACGCGGCCTTCGGTCCCTAGCCGGTGCAGCCCGGCACACTGCCGGGAGGACTGCAGTTGTTCGGCGTGTTGTGCCTCACCGTGCTGTTGCTCAGCGTGACCGTGCCGTCGTTGTAGATGCCGCCACCCTCGGCCACGGCGCCGCTGGCGATGTTGAGGGTGACGCTGCTGTCGGTGAGGGAGGCGGTGCCGGCGGCGTCGTTGTAGATGCCACCACCCTGCGCGGTGCCCCCGGGCGAGCTCACGCGGTTGCGGGTCAGCGCGCTGCTCTCGATGATGAGCGTGCGGTTGTTGGTGATGGCGCCGCCGCGGGCCAGACAGCCCTGGCAGCTCATGGTGTTGTCCCTGACCACGGTGTCGATCAGCCGCAGGGTGCTCTGCTCGCCAGACTGATCACCGTAGTTGCTGAGGCCGCCACCACCAGAGGAGTGCGCGGTGTTGCCACGCACCTCGCCGCCGCGCACGGTCATGTCGCCGTGCGCATTGATGACGCCGCCCCCCGCGCCGCTGGTCGCCACGTTGAAGTCGATGCTGCTGTTGGTCACCGTCACGGTGCCGAAGGCGTTGTTGAAGCCGCCCCCTTCGGCGGCCATGTTGCCGTTGACGCGACTGCCTCTCACGTCCGTGGTGCCGCCGTAAGTGCGCAGGCCGGCGCCGTACCGTCCCGCGGTGTTGCCGGTCACCCAGCTGTTGGTGATGGTCAAGGTTGAGCCCGTCCCGCTGCCGATCCCGCCGGCGTCGAATGCAGCAGTGTTCTTGCTCACCCCGCTATCCGTGATCGTGAGCGTGGCACTCGGGCTGTTGTTGATCCCGCCCGCGTTGTCCGCTTGATTGTTCTGCACTCGGCTTCGGGTCAGCGTCGCGATAGCGCCATCCACGTTGTTGATGCCGCCCCCGAAACCGGCTCCGGACTGGGAGGCGGTGTTGTGGCTGACCGTCGTATCGAAGAGATTGAGGGTGCCGAAATTGCGAATCCCGGCGCCGTAGGTCGCGCTGCCGTTGGTCACGCGCAGCTGGTTGATGGTCAGGCGCCCGTAGCCGCCGACCACGAAGATGCGGAACTGCGCCGCCGACTTGCGGGTGACGGTCGTGTTGTCGTCACCGTTGATGGTGATCGGCGAGTTGACGTAGGGCGTGCCATTCTGGTCGGCGTCCACCGGCGCGGTGAGCACGTAGGTGCAGTCCTCGGCCAGGTTGATGGTGCCCCCTCCGCTGGCATTGGCAGCATTGATCGCCGCCACCAGGCCGGGACCACCGCCGTTGGGGCCGGAGCACGGCACCGTCACCGTGGTGGCGGCGGACGCCGGGTGCGCGGACAGCGTCATCAGGGATCCGGCACCGAGGAGGGCGAGGCCAGCGCCACCGAGCCGTCGGCGCAGGCCACGCCCCGCTGTGTGCCCGTCGCCGGTGAGTCCGCGCGAGTTCTTCATGTCAGCCATCCCCTCCCAGTCGCGGAACAGTGTCCCGCCGCCGCCGGAGTGTAGTCCTCTCGCATCGCACGCGTCAAGGCGACCAAGCCGTTCGAATGCGCTCGGGGAGAGACCTCACCTCGCTAGGCGAAGGCGAGGTTCAACGGCGTGGCGTACCGCGGCTCCGTGGTGCCGATGGTCGGCGGCCGCTTCGCGCTCCAGGTCAGCAAGGCGATCCGCAGCCAGCTGCGCCTCGACCTCGGCGGCGCGGTCAACGTGTCGCTCATGGTCGACGCCGACCCGCACAGCGTCGATGTCCCGGCCGACTGCCAGGACGCGCTCGACGCCCCATGCTCAACGCCACCTTCGATGCGATGCCCTACGGCCATCGCCGGCAATACGCCCACTGGATCGCCGACGCCAGGAAGCCGGAGACCCGCCGCCGCCGGATCGGCCAGGCCATGGAGAGGATCCGAGCCGGCCAGCGCCGCGGCTGAGGCTGCGACCGGTCTCCGGGCCACCGCCGGTCAGCGTGGCATCCGCACTTCGTCTCCCAGTTGTCCCGAGGCCCGCTCCAGACTCGCGGAGCGATGCGACTCATCCCGCATCGTCAAATCGACACTTCGCCACAGTGACACAGGCAGGCTACCATCGGCTCCATGTCCAGGACCAAGCTGCTGGTCGACATCAACGAGCAGGGCCGGATGACGCTCCCCATAAAGGCGCGTGAAGCCCTGGGCATCGAGGGCCGCTCCCAGGTCGAGATCGAGGTCGAGGGAGATGAACTCCGCGTCCGTCCGACCGTGACCGTTGCCCGCGAGGACGCCTGGGCCTACACCAAGGAGCACGTCGCCCGGGTGCGCGCGGCACTCGATGACGTGCAGGCGGGACGCGTCGTCAGCCTCTCCCGACAGGAGTTGGAAGAACTCGCCTCGTCGTGAGTCGCGCCTCGCAACCGTTCGCCACGCTCGCTTTCACACCCACGTTTCTGACCGACCTGACCGATCGGACCTTCAGCGTCGCCGACCGTCGAGCGTTCATCAAGGCGCTCGTGCTGCTGGAGACAGATGACAAGCATCCGTCCCTGCGTGTCCATGATTTGGCGGGCGACTTCGCCGGCCTCTGGTCCGCGTCAGCGTCGGCCTCCTTGCGGATGACCGTCTTGCGGACACCGCCTGGAGGAAAGATCATGCTGACCTGCAGTCGCCACCACGCGAAATGATGAACGTCCACCACACGTAATGACAGCAAGACAAACTCCCGACCGCATCCGCCGCGCCTACCGCAAGCAGGCGCCGCGCTACGACCGCGCCATGCGCGTGACGTCCCGCCTCTTCGACATCGACGGCGGCCGCCGGTGGGTGTGCGACGCCGCGCGTAGGGACACGCTGGAGATCGGCGTCGGCACCGGGCTCAACCTCGCGTTCTACCCGTCCGATGTCGCGCTCACCGCGCTCGACCTCACGCCCGAGATGCTCGACCAGGCCCGCACCCGCGCGGCCGCGCTCGGACGCGCCGTCGACCTCCGCGAGGGCGACGCCACGCAGCTCCCATACCCCGACGCGTCCTTCGACACGGTCACCTCGAGGCTGACGCTCTGCACCATCGCCAACCCGGAGGCGGCCGTCCGCGAGGCGTGGCGGGTGCTCCGCCCCGGCGGCGAGCTGCGCTTCTTCGAGCACGGCCGCGGCAACGGCCGCCTCGTCGTGCTCATCCAGCGCCTCCTCGAGCCGCTGACGCTGCGCTTCGAGGCGGACCATCTCCTGCTCGAGCCCGACCGCGTCTTCGCCTCGGCCGGCGTCCCGGTCGAGGTGGTCCACCGCACCAGGCTTGGCGTGCTCTGGCGGCTCTTGGCCAAGCGACCAACTTCCTGATCCCCACATCGGGGCGTAATAAGTGATACCGTCGGTGTCACAAGTTCGGTCTCCCCGACCGAGAAGACCAAACAGTTGACCTGAGGAGGGTTAGCGTGATTATTCTGGGCATCATCCTGATGGTGATTGGGTTCATCGCAGCGGTCCCGATCCTGTGGACGATCGGGATCATCCTGATCGTCATCGGCGCCATCCTGGAGCTGATGGGCGCCACCGGGCGCGCCGTCGGTGGCCGCCGCCACTACTACTGATCGTCCGCACGTAGTGACTTGCACGGCCGCTGAACGCGAGTGTTCAGCGGCCGTTCTGTTTCTTTGTTGAATGTCCGGAGGAGACGACGTGACCGACCAGCACCACGACGACGACCACGACCATCACGATCACGAGCATGACCATGAGCACGACCATGACCAGCACCACGACCACGACCATCACGACGACGCGACCCACAACATCGGCGCCGATCCGCTGAGGGCGTCGCCCGCCGCGGGTCGCGGCGGCAAGGAGGGCGACCAGATCCCCGAGGAGGTCGCCGACGCCGAGAGCCGCAAGGGCACCGAGCACCCCGCCGGCGAGTAGTAGGACCTCAGCGCGACCCGCGCGCCACGTCCTCCAGCGCCGCCGCGATCACCAGTGCCGCGCGCTTCGTGTAGCGCGGCACCCAGCGCGCCAGCCACGCCATCTCGCGCCAGTTGCGGGGGTCGGCGGCGGCGCGGCGCGGGTGGACCCACGCCGGCGAGATCTCGTGCAGCGGCGTGTCGAGGATGACCCGCACCGCCGCCACGCGTGGGACCATCCCGGTCAGCAACGCCGTCTCCATGTCGACGGCCGCGAACCCCTTCGCGAACCACGTGGCGCGGCCGGCGTGCGTCACCACCGCGGCCGCGCACAGCAGCGGCTCGGTCACCGTCGGGAACCCCAGCCGCAATGACGCGTGTTCCAGCGCCGTGCTCCAGGCCACGTCGCACGCCATCATCACGCCGTCCTCGCGAGCCACCTCGCGCGGGATCACCACCGTGCCCGGCGCCAGCTCCGGGTCGAATCCACCCGCCAGCCCGACACTGAACGCCACCTGCGTGCTCGGCGCCGCACCGAGGTCGGCCAGTCCGATGCCCGCCCGCACCAGGCGCAGTTGCGGCACCAACCGGCGCACCGGCCGCGCCTCGTTGGCCGTCGCCGCGACCACGGTCACCTCGTCCGGATCGAGTGCCGGGCGGTCCTCCTCCATGCGCAGACTCACGGTAGTGGATCGTCGCGCCTGTTCAGGAGGACCCGTGGACACCAAGGTCAACCTCACCGACGAGCTCGCCCGCTTCACCGAGCAGTGGAGCCCGCACGTCGTCGGCAGGCTCAACGACTACAAGCTGGTCGTCGTCAAGGTGCAGGGCGAGTTCGTGTGGCACACGCACGGCGAGACCGACGAGCTGTTCGTCGTGTTGCGCGGCCGGGTCACCATCCAGCTGCGCGACCGCGACGTCGAGCTGGCCGAGGGCGAGCTGTTCGTGGTGCCGCGCGGCGTCGAGCACTGTCCCAAGGCCGAGCGGGAGGCGCACGTGCTGCTCATCGAACCGGCGAACACCGCTCAGAAAGGCGACGCAGCGCAGTAGCGGCGAGCGATCAGGCCGCGGGAAGCACCAGCGCGGACGTGGGACCGAGCGTCACCGAGGACACCACCGAGCCGTCGGGCATGCGGTAGTTGCCACGGAGATCGAACGTCTGCGAGCCGCTCCCGGCCGGGTTGATCACCACGGTCCCCGCCGCGAAGTCGCGGCGCCAGCCGATGCCAACCGCGTAGCGGGCGCCGCTCGGCGCGCCGACGTCCGTCGTCCAGTCCGCGGCATACGGATCCACAAGGTCGGGGTCGGGGCGGTAGATGAGCGCGCTGCCGGCGCGGCCGTTCCAGCCGAGCAGGAAGCTCCCTCGTGTGTAGCGCATCGCGGTGACGTCGTTGATGCTGCCATAGGTCAGCGCGGTGAACGCCGCGCCGGTGTTCTGGATCGTCTCCTCCATGTGGATGGAGGCGGCCCACTCGGCGCCGTTCATCAGGGGCGTTCCCTCCTGCCAGCGCATCCAGAACTCGTGGTTGTAGATGGAGAGGCTGGCCGCGATCTGCACTGACTCGTTGAGCGCGTTGGTGTCCCAGGGATTCGCGTTGCCGATGTTGGCGCTGACCAGCAGCCCGGCCGCCTTGAGCTGCGGGCTGACCACAGCCACGAATGCCTGCACCGTGGCCTCGTACTGCGAGTCGCTGTATTTGGCGAGCGTGCCATCGGTGCCGTGCCCGGGCGAGAGGTTGACGTCGTCCATCTCGATGCCCTGGAAGCCGTCACGGTGCGCCATGGCGATCTCGTTGGCCACCCACGCTGCCTGGTACGTCGGCGAGCCGAGGTCCATCATGTAGTAGCCGTTGTCGGTGTACTGCGCGCGCTGCCCGCTCTTGTTGAGCAGGAACCACTCGGGGTGGTTGTTGGTGGCGTAGCAGTAGCTGACACCCCACGACGGATTCGCGTCCCACTGGCAGGAATTCGGTCCTTCGGTCTGCACTTCGGCGTACACCAGCACCTTGGTCGCCGAGTTGGCGGCGTGGATCTGACCGACGCGTCCGTGCTCGTAGTCGTTGATCTCGACGTACACCGAGCTGCTGGTGTGCCCCAGGTACGCGTCCTGGCCGGTGCCGAAGGCGATCTGCGCGATGCTCGAACCACCGAAGACGCCGATGGCCGGGAGGGCGGGGAGGGCCCTGTGAACCGCCGGCTTGGAGCGCGACGCCGCCGTCGAGGAGGTGACCGGGGTGCCGGTCGCCGGAGCCGCGGTGACTGTCGGCGAGGCGCTCGGCGTCGGCGACGGCGTCGGCCGGTCGGTTGGACTCTGGGTGGTGCCGGGCGTCCCGGTGGCGTTGGTGTTGGCCACGGGCACCTTGACCGAGGTGCCGATCGTGCCCAGCGTGGCCACCACGGCCCCGGCCAGCAGGGCCGGCACCAGCGCCACCAGCCAGCGCTTGCGGACGATCATCGTGATGTGGTGCCAGGGTCGGTGACGCATGCTGCCAAGATCAGGCCCTCCCCAGGCGGGATCTTCCGCCATCGGTCGTCCGAGTCCGTGCCGTTACCGATGCGTCCGTGGTATCCGCCCCCTATCCCTTCCGCCTCCTTCGAACCGAGTCGGCCGCGGTCAGGACGCTGAGGCCGCCTCGCACCGAGGCGGTGAAGGTGGCCAGGCTGACGTCTTCGATGAAGCTCCGGGGGATGGTAAAGGGATCGACACCCGGGCGTGCCCAGCCACGGCGCGTGGTGATCGCCGACGTATACCCGGCGCCGATCACGGCGGCCCGGGCTCTCGCGTCAAAGTGCCCGAACGGGTAAGCGAACTGAGTGACCGGCCGGCCCATCAGGTCCTCGAGATCCTCGCGGCCCCCGCGTAGCTCACTCTCCAGGGTGGTGTCGTCGACCTTGCGCAGGTCGGCGTGGCTGCGGGTGTGGCCGCCGATCGTGATCCCCGCCGCGGCGCACTCGAGCACCTGCTCGCGCGTCATGTACTCGGGCGTGCCGATCAGCTTGCTGGGGACGTAGAGGGTCACCGGCAGCTTCAGCTCGGCCATCACCGCCAGGCCGTTGCGGTACACGTCCTCCCAGGCGTCGTCGATGGTCAGCGCGACCGCGCGGTGCGGCCACTCCGTGGCGGGCGCCGCCGCCCTCTCGACGTCTACGGTTGGCAGGCGCGCTCGGTGCGCGGCCAGCCAACGCATCTGCTCCTCGAACCTGGACGGGCGCACGGTGAGGTCGTCCACGCGGTCGGCGATACGGTGGTAGCCGACCAGCATCAGCGCCGGCCCCAGTGGCACCGGCGCGCGCGCCCAGGCGCGCACAGCGATCTCGATCGTGGGCCTCACGGCACTGACTCCGCGGCCAATGCGCGCGCCGCCGTCTCGTTCTTCTTCCCGGCCAGCTCACGCAGGCCGCGCACGTCGCTGGCCACCCCTGGCAGGATGAGCGCCAGCGCGAGCGCGTACGTGGCGCAGAACACGATGCCGAGCACCACCAGCGCACCGAGCGACGTCGGGTCGGCAAGCGGCGCCACGGCATGGCGCAGCGCGAGAGTGGCCGCGGCCGCAACTGCCGCGGCAAACGCTATACGGGCCATGTCGAGGATGACCGGCCAGATCGACACCCCGGCGAGGCGCCTCACCAGCAGCAGATACGCGGCCAGCAGGGGAATCGCCACAACCACCTGGATGGCGCCGACTGTGGTGATGCCGTTGCGACCCACTGTGGCGATCAGCACCGCCAGGAGCACCACCCAGGCTCCCTTGAGCAGCGCATTGACCCGGGGATTGACCACTCGCAGAAGGCTGCTGGCAGTGAATGCGGCCGAGCGGATGCAGATGTAGATGCCCAGCCATCGGGCCACCGGCACCGAGGGAGCCCAGCGCTGACCGAGCAACTCGAGAGAGGGCGCAAGGGTGGCCACCCCCACTCCCATCAGGACCACGAGGCTGCCGCACACGCGCATGGTGAGCTCGAGCACTCGCTGCACCGCGGGCCTGTCGTTGATGACGCGCGCGTACAGCGGGAACGCCACGCCCGCGATGACCCAGGTGACCACGAGGAACGGGAGGATCGCGACGCGAAACGCAATCGTGTACAGACCCAGCGCGACGGGCCCGAGAAGCAGGGCGACGAGCGCGTAGTCGATGTTCTGGAGCGCGAACTCCAGGAATGTGCTGGCGAGCGCGGCACGTCCGAAGCGCATCAGCTTCGCGGCGAGCGCTGCATGCCAGCGCGGCACCGTGTGCCGCCCCACCACCACGAAGCCGACGAGCATGCGCAAGATTCCTGTCACTAGGTCGCCGATCACCAACGACCAGATGCCGACACCGCCGAGCGCGAGTCCGACGGTCAAGAGGCTGCCGCACACCGACGGGAGGACGTCGGGGAAGAATCGACGACGGAAGTCCAGCTCTCGCGTCAACATCCCAATGTAGGCACTGCCAGTGGCGTCGACGAAGATCACGATCCCGTACACGCGCAGCAGCGGCAGGGCGTCGGGAGCGCTGAAGACAGTCGCGATCGCCGGGGCCAGAGCGACGAGAAGGCCGCCGAGGACCGCGCCGAGGACCATGAGACTGAGAAGCGTGGTCTCAGCAGCGTCGCGGTCTTGCCGCCCCGGCCACCAGATCAGTGCGTCGATCATGCCGCCCTCGTTGAGCTGCAGAGCGACATTCGCCGCCAGCGTGGCGACGCCAAGAACGCCGAACTGACGAGCGTCCAGGTTCCGCGCGAGGACGAGCACGACGACCAGGACGAAGAGGCGATTGAGCCACGTCGCAGCCGCGGTCCACACCGTGCCACGCGCGGCTCGTCGAGCGAAGACGGTGCTCACGATCCGCGTGGCCTACCCGATTGTGACGTCACCTGTTTCGCCGCTCGGTGGAACCAAGTTTGGCCTCGGCGCCGCACCACGCTGCGCGTCGCCGTCCTTGTCATCAATGCCCTCGATGCTGAAGGTGGCCGGCCCTCCGTCACGACGCCCTTTGTTTGCGTCGCGTCCTCCGACCGCCTTGGTGACGCGCGGGTAGTCCAGCCTACCCGGCGCGTGGTGCAGCCGTCCCACCCGCTCAGCGGTGGGGGTCGCGGCCCTCGCCGCCGTCGCCGCCGTCGCCGCGGCCTTCCTGGCCCGGCGGCGCCGCTGCACGCGTTCGGTGATCCATGCCGCCAGCGTGGACAGCAGGATCCCCAGGAAGGCGGCCGCTCCGAATGTGAGCGCCGGTCGGGGCCACGTGATCACCGCCGAGCTAGGCCCGTCGATGATTCCGATAGTGATCCCCGGTGCACCGAGCTGCGAACCGGTCAGGCGCTGGTTGAGGCCCAGCACCACCTCGGATGCTGAGAGCTCCGCCGCGGGCCCCGAGCCGCTGGTGGCGTTCACCTTGATGACCGGCGAGTCCGGAAACGTCACCACCGTGATCTGGGCGAGCTGCGTCTGACCGATGTTGGTCTGTGCCACCGCCAGTGTCTGCGGCGAGCTGAGCAGCGCGGAATACAGCGGGGTTAGCGAGTTGATCTGGGTCAGGAAGTTGCTGTCCGCGGCGGTGGCCGACAGCTGCAGTGTGTCCGTCGACTGGTACACCGGGGTCTGCAGGGCGAGGTACGCCGCCGTGATCACCATGATGTTGAGGAACATCAGGAGGGCCACCATCGGGTGTCGCACGACCGTGCGCAGGACGTCAACGAGGTCAGTCATCGATTTCTATCGCGCGATCATTGTTGGGAGGAGGGCCCCACAAGTGCGGAGCGGTCCCGCGAGTGTGATCGGAACCGGCCGACGACTGACGTAGAGTAACGCCCTTGTGACCAGCGGAGAGCACCAGCCTGACTCTTCGCCAGCGATCCGCGTCGAGGCCAGCGACTCCTTGGGTGAGTACGCGCGCGCCTGGGACGATCTCGTCCAGGGCATGCCGATTCCCTCTCCGTTCCTGCGCTCGTGGTGGCTCGACTCCGGGGCCACAAGCTCGCCGAGCATCGTGCTCGTGCTTCGCGCGGACAGGCTGATCGGTGGCCTGGCGTTGCAGCGCGACCGCCACCTCGGTGTCGAACGGCTGCGCGTGCTCGGCTCGGGAGTCCTCTGTCCCGATCACCTCGACGCCGTTGCCGCGCCGAGCATGGAGCAGGTCGTCGTCGGCGCGCTTCGTGACTGGTTGAGCCGTGGCGGCGACAGGTTGATCGATCTCGACGGAATCGTGACGTCGTCGCTCGTCAGGGCTGCCCTCCCCGGGCGCGTGCGCCGCGACCACACTGCCACGGCGCCCTTCATCGCGCTGACCGCGGGAACGCCGATGCAGAGCTCCGCGGGTCTGCGCCGTCGGGTGGCGCGGACTGACAAGCGGTTGCGCGCCGAGGCAGGCGATTGCCGGGTGGAGCTCGTCGGGGATCTCGACACCGGCTTGCAGCTGCTGCGCCGCCTGCACATGGAACGATGGGGCGGCGCATCCGGCTTTCTCGACGGCTTCGCCAGCTTCGCTGGGGTGTGCCGGGCTGCGGCCAGCCGCGGCGAGGTGCTGTTCTACGCGCTGTACGCCGGCGACGACGCCATCGCCGTGACGGTGTCCTTCGACGTCGGCGGCCGTGTGAGCCACTATCAGAGTGGCCGTGACACGGATCGCCGCTGGCACGGGGCGGGCACCCTGCTGCAGGCGAGGCTCATCGACGAGGCCGTCCAACGCGGAAGCCGCGAGGTCGACCTGCTGCGCGGCGAGGAGGCGTACAAGGCGGACTTCGCCACCGGCGGGCGCGACCTGTGGCGCCTGCGTTCGGCCACCGGCCCGCGGGCCGCGGCCGCGCTGATCGTCGACATCGCCGCGCAACGCGGGCGACGTCTTGCGGGGCGGGCCCGGGGACATCTGCAACGTCTGGTCTCGCATCAATCGCCTCCGCAGGCCTAGTGCGACCCGGAAACCTCGATCCCGTTCCCGAAGAACCGCCGTCGCACTCCCCACGCGCGCATCACCGACGCCTTGGCGACGTCGCGCACGTGCGACCGTCCCGGCGGCACCGGGTGAATTCCCCGCTTGCGCAGCTTGGCGTTGAACGCCTCGATCTGCTGGTCGCGTTCTGACTGGCTGGTGAAGTACGTCAGCGTCATCGAGATCGACACCTGGTCGCCGTTGTGCACCCAGTGCGGGCAGATGGGTGGCAGGTAGACGCCCATCCCCGGGGCGAGGTCGTGCGGTTCCACCGCCATTGGCATGTCCTCGACGCGTCCCAGCGCGCCGTCCCAGTAACGCTCGCGCTCGCGCTGCCGCGTTTCCTCGTCCGCGAAGCGTCCGACGGTGACCCGCTTCTGCCCGGAGAGCTGCAGCAGCAGGCTGTGCTCGATGTCGAAGTGCGCCGGGGTCACCGAGTTCGGTGACGACACGAAAATGAAGCCCGCGCGACGTCGCGTGTCGCCGCGCTTCAGGTCGACGACGGCCGCGACTTCGTCGAGGCACGCGTTCATGAGGTCGCGATAGGCCGGCTCCTGCTCGATGTTCAGCAGCGTCAGCCAGCTTCGCTTGGTGTCGAGGTTGCGGATGACATCGCCGGGACGCGCCTCCGAACCGCGCGGTGGTGCGTCGGGGGAGACCAACGCCTGGTCCGCCTTGTCGCTCACCACCGACGTCGCCGGCAGCGCGTCCGCGAGGTCGGCGATCGCCGCCTGCGTGAACAGGGGGTTGCCGGCGAGGTGGTGCGAGACGGGCACCGCCTCCCGGGTGCGGTTGGCCCGCGCGTAGCGATCCCCCAACTCGAGAAGCGAATCGTTGGCCGTGGATTGCTCGGTCAGCCTCTGCACGTCCCGTGTCCCCCCATGGCGTCGAGTGTCCGCGGATCGCTCGCGGCAGCGAGTCCGCTTGAGCGTTTGACTTTAGTGACGCGATTGCCGATATTACCGTGTACGGAGCCGTTTGGTGCGTTCGACCCCCTTCGGGGGGGCCGGCGAGCCGGCGACACCGCCGTTGATCGTAGATGTACTGAGCGGCTTCTGCGGAGGCCGGATCTCGGGGGGAGAGGATGGGGGGGTCGCAAGGCCGCCGGGGGTTCCTGCCATTCGCGCGGCTTCGTGAACGGACGTCAGCGCGAGTCGTGCTGCGCCTCGTCTTCAGCGCGGCCGAGGGCTTGGGGCTCCTGGCGGTCCTTGCTGCCGGTCATCGGCTCAGCCCGGCCTGGGCCGGCTGGGCCGTGGCCATCGTCCTCGGACTGTCCGGCGTCGACCGCCGCGCCGCCAGCCGGGTGTCGCCGCGGCTCGCCGACGCGGTTCTCCCGGTCGCCGAGCGCGTGGCCCTCGCCACGCTTGTGCTGGTGCCACTCAACCCGGCGACAGCCACGGCCGGCCTGCTCGCGCTCGGCGCCGTCGTTGTGCCCGTGCTCCTGCTGGCGCGGGGCCTCGCGCTGCTGGCGACGCGCGCGGCCTGCCGGCGCGGGTGGCTCGAGGATCGCGTGCTCATCGTTGGCTCGGGTGAGGTGGCGACGCGGCTGGCGCGCGCCACCGACGACCACCCCGGCCTGGGCATGCGGGTCATCGGGCTCATCGACGACGAGGAGGCGTACCCCGTCGACGGCGTATGCCGGCTCGGGTCGTTCGCCGACATCGAGTCCGTGGCGCGGCGCGCGGGCGTCACCCGCATCCTGCTCGCGTTCTCGTCGCTCCGCGAGGCGCAGATGGTCCGCCTGCTGATCACGTGCGAGCGCCTGCGCGCGGAGATCTACGCGGTGCCGCGCTTCTTCGAGGTCGGCGTCGAGGGAACATCGCCGGACGAGCTCTCCGGGATCCCGCTCACTCTGCTGCCCCGTCCGCTGCAGCGACTCTCCAATCGCATGCTCAAGCGCGGCTGCGACATCCTCGTCTCGCTGGCAGCGCTGACCGTGCTGGCGCCGGTACTCGTCCTCGTCGCCGCGGCGGTGCGCGTGTCCGGCCCGCGGCCGTTCGTCGGTAAGCGCCCCATCTTCTTTCGCCAGGTCCGCGTCGGCATGGATGGCCGCGAGTTCGCCATGTTCAAGTTCCGCAGCATGGTTCCCAACGACGACGGCGACCGCACCTGGTCGGTGGTCGGCGACCCACGCGTGACCAGGCTGGGCTCGTTCCTCCGTCGCACGGGCCTCGACGAGGCACCGCAGCTGTGGAACGTGCTGCGCGGCGACATGTCCCTGGTGGGGCCACGACCCGAGCGCCCGCTCATCGCCAACGTCTTCGCGGCGTCGATCCCCGAGTACCAGTCGCGCCACCGCGTGCGCGTCGGCATCACTGGCTGGGCCCAGGTCAACGGCCTGCGTGGTGACACCTCGATCATCGACCGTGCCCGGCTCGACAACTATTACGTGTCGACGTGGTCGCTGACCGGGGACCTGGTGATCCTGATCCGGACTGCGATGCTTCTCGTCAAGGACACCATCCCGCTCCGCGAGCTGCGCGGCCGCCCACGCGCCACCTCATGGGTGACCGAGGTCGGCACGGTGTCCCCGGCGGAGCCGGCGTTCGAGGCCGCGCTCGCACCGATCCTCGAGCGCGTGCTCACCCGCCCGATCCCCACTGCATCCGCCGCGCAGACCACGCTGGTGCACCCGGTCACGGCTGTGAGCCATGCCGTCGCTTCGATGACTCCTGCCACACAGCCCGCCGTGGCGCAGACTTCCCTCCTGCATGCCGACCCAGGGTGAACTGGCCCGCCCGTCCTCGAGGCACCTCGCCGAACGCGTAAACAGCGCGCTGGCGGGCGCCCTGGCGGCGGTCGCCGTCGCCGTGGTCGTGGCCATCACTGCCACGGCCTGGCCGATCCTGGTGCTCCCCGCGGTCGGAGTGCTGTTGGTGGTGGTCGTTGCGGTGATGCGCTTGGACCTGGCGCTCATGCTCCTCGCCGCCGCTGTCCCGCTGGAGTACTCGGTGTCATTCGGCGGCGGCGCCGGCTCGTCGATCACGCTGGTCAAGCTCACCGGCGGCCTCTGCTTTCTCAGCTTCATCATCCAGCTGGCGACGCGGCGCCGACACCTGCGCATCGACGCCACCCACGTTATGCTGCTGGGAATCCTGGCGTGCCTGCTGGTCTCGACCGTCGCCGCACAGCACCTCGACAGCGCGCTTCCGGTGACGCTGCGCTATGTCAGCTACGTCGGCCTGTACATGGTGCTCAGCTCGTTCGTCGGCGACTACCGCACCCTTGAGCGCGTGGTGTGGATGCTGTCCATCGCGTCCGCCGTCGCCGGTGTGCTCGCCATCCGCAACCTGCTCATCGGCACCGACACGCGCGCCACGCCGACGTACGGCGACCCCAACGACCTTGCGTACATCCTCTCGTCGGTCCTGCCGCTGACACTCTGGCTGCTGCGCTACCGGGGGTGGGCCCGCGTCTTCGTGCTGGTGCTGATCGCGATCATCAGCCTCGCCGACGCGCTCACCTTCTCACGCGGCGCCGCGCTCGGCCTGGGCGTCGCCTTCGTGTGGGTGCTGTTCTACCAGCGGCATCTCATCCGCACCGCGTTGGTGCCGATTCTCCTGGTGCTGAGCCTGGTGGCGGTCGTCGCCGTGGCCCAGCCGCAGCGACTCAGCAAGGCGCTGCTGTACAAGTCGAACGTCGCCAGCGCCAACGTGGGGCACCGGTTCGACTCCTGGCGAAGCGCGCTCGAACTCATCGCCACCCACCCGTTCGCCGGCGTCGGGCCCGGCAACTTCCAGTACTACAACGCGCAGGTGGACGGCCGGCCACCGACGAGCCAGGACCCGACCGTGGTGCACAACACGTACCTCGACGTCGGCGTCGAGGTCGGCCTCCCGGCGCTCGCGCTGCTGCTCGCGTACCTGGCGACCAACCTGCGACGAATCCGCGTGGCCATCCGAGAACGCATCGGGCCACCCTCGTTTGCCATCGCCGTCGCCGGCGCGATGATTGTGGCGATCGTGTCGGCGCTGACGTTGTCGGAGCAGTACTACGCGCCGCTGTGGTTGGTCGGCGCCATGGTCACGTGCATCTGGCAGGACATGAGGATGCGGCAGCCCGCCGGCAGCCGCGCAGTTCGCGCTGGTCGGCTCGCACCCCGCGCGTGAAGGTCACCTACGTCAGCACCCTGACCGAGGGTGGACCCGTGTCGCATCTGCTCAACCTCGCTCCTCGAGTGGCCGCCGCCGGAGCCAGGGTGCGCGTGCTCTGCGGCAGCGACGAGGTCGCCGACCGCGTGCGCAGCCTCGGGCTCGCGGCGGAGGCGTTTCCACTGCGCAGCAAGACCGACGTCGTCAGCGCCGCCCGGCTGTGGCCGCAGCTGCGCGGTGCGGACATCGTGCACACCCAGGATCGCCGCGCCCTGCTGCTCTGCGGCGCCGTCGTGCGCACCGCGACTGGTGCCGAGCTCGTGCACACGTACCACGGACTTCCCGAAGAGCTCGTCGGTCTGCCCGGCCGACCCGACGCGCGCCCGGCCGGTTCCCCGCTGCGGGCGGCGTGGCGGCTGCACGGTCATCTCCGTTTCGAGGCGCTGCTCGCACGCCTCGGCGCCGTGGTGGTGCCGTCGCGCGCGCTCGCCAAGTTCCTCATCGGCCGCGGTTTTCCCGTGTCGCGCATGTATATGGTGCCGTCACGCATCGACATCCGCCGCACCGAGCCGGGCGCGGCCCACCAGCCGGTGCGCATCGCCACCGCGGCACGGCTGGAGACGCACAAGGGAATCGACGTCCTTCTTGACGCCTGCGCCCGCCTCAATGGCAGGACGCCGCTGGTGCACCTCGACATCTACGGCGACGGCTCGCTCCGCGCCGAGCTCGAGCGGCGCGCCGCAGGCAGCGCACTGGACGTGACCTTCCACGGCAACGTCTCCGACGTGCGCGAACGCCTCCTCGACGCCGACATCTTCGTGCTCCCGTCGCGTGGCGAGAACCTGCCCATCACCATTCTTGAGGCGATGGCGGTCGCGCTGCCCGTCGTCGCCAGCCGTGTTGGTGGCGTCGCCGAGCTCGTCGATGACGGCGTCAGCGGACGCCTTGTCGAACCCGACGACGTTGCCGCGCTCGCCCAGGCGCTCACCCCGCTGATCGCGGACTCGCACCAGCGCGCCGCGATGGGCCGCGCCGGCGTTGCCCGGGTCGCCGAGCACTTCGACGCCGCCCAGGCGGGAGCGGAGATGGTCGCGCTGTACGAGCGGCTGCTCGCATCCCCGCGCTGACGACGTGCGCATCCTTCACGTGATCCAGGAGCTCGGCCACGGCGGTGCTGAGCAGGTGGTCCGGCGGCTCAGCGAAGCGTCGCTCGCGCGCGGGGACGCCGTGGCGATCGCCTGCGCCGGCGAGGTGTCGCTGCCGCGCGGCGCGGACCGGCTGCGCCTTCCCATGATCGCGCGCCGCCCCGATCGGACTCTCGCCACGGCCTGGCGCATTCGCCGCTTCGCCGCCAGCTGGCGCCCCGACGTCATCCACGCCCACAACCCCGGCATCGCCCTGGCCACAGCGCTCGCCGCACGGCGCGGCGCCAGCTGGCCCGCGCTGGTGACGCTCCACGGTGTCCCGCCCGAGGACGACCGCGCCACCGCGCGCCTGCTGCGCTGGACTCGACTCCCTGTGGTGGCGTGCGGCCCCGGTGTCGCTGCCTCATTGCATGCCCACGGCCTCGAACCGCTCACCACCATCTGCAACGGCATCGCGGCGCCGCCGCCGGCCGCCGACCAGGGCGCACTGCGCCGCGAGTGGGGTCTGCCGACTGACCTGCGCCTGGTCATGGCCGCCGGTCGACTCGTCCCGCAGAAGCGGCACGACGTTGCCCTCTCCGCCATCGCGACGCTCCCGCACGCGGCCCTGGTGATCGTCGGCGACGGCCCCCTCCGGTCTGCCCTCGAGCGCCAGATCGGCGAGTTGCGACTGGCCCCACGCGTCCGCCTGGTCGGAGCGCGTTCGGATGCTCGAGCGCTGCTTGCCGCCGCCGACGTCGTCGTGCAGCCGTCCGATTGGGAGGGTCTGCCGCTGGTCGTGCTCGAGGCCATGCGGGCGGCGCGCCCCGTGGTTGCCAGCAGCGTTCCCGGCCTGCGTGAGCTGATCCGCGACGGCGAGGACGGTCTGCTGGTGCCTCCGGATGACGCCGTCGCGCTGGCCACGTCCGTCACGCGCGTGCTCGGCGACGAGCGGCTCGCCCGGCACCTCGGCGACACCGCCGCACGCAGGGTGGAGCGCGAGTTCAGCGAGATCGCGATGGTCGAGGCGTACCGGTCACTGTGGGGCGCGCTTGCGGCCAGGCGCGCGGGCTGACCCACGTGCCCCGACCGATCCGCGTCCTGCTCATCGCCCAACCGTTTGACGCCGCCGGTGTCCCCCGCCACGTCCTCGACATCGTCGAGGAACTGCACACCGACCAGCGATTCGAGCTCACGGTCGCGTGCCCGCTGCCGTCGGTGCTCTGGGACCGCGTGGGCCGGCTGCCAGGCGTCCGCCGCATGCGGTTCACAGCGCACCGCGCCCCGCATCCCAGCGACCTCCTCTGGCTGGCGCGACTGCTCCCACTGGTTCGACGCAGCGACGTTGTGCATGGCCACTCCAGCAAGGCCGCGTGGCTCGGGCGCGCAGCGGCGTTGCTCACCGGCCGGCGCACGTCATCCGTGGTCACGCCGCACGCGTGGTCGTTCTGGGCATTCAGTGGTGCGCCGCGTCGCGCGCTCATTGCGCTCGAGCGACTCGCCGCGCACGCCTGTGCCGCGATCCTCGCGGTGAGCCGCCACGAGCGCGACGAAGGCCTGCGACTCGGTGTCGGTCGCAGGGAGCAGTACCGCGTCATCCCCAACGGCATCAACCTGCAGCGCTGGAGTCGTGACCGCACGCCCGACCGCGACGTCGTCCTCATGGTCGGCCGCCTGGCGCCCCAGAAGCGGCCGGAGCTGGCGATTCGCGCCCTCGCGCTCGCTCGGCACCGACGTCCCACCATGCGCCTCGTCATGGCGGGCAGCGGCGAGCTGCACGACCACGTCGCCACGCTGGCGACCCAGCTCGGCGTCCGGGACGCGGTCCATCTCGTTGGCGACACCGACGACGTCCCCAACCTCATGGCGGGAGCCGGCTGCCTGCTCATGTCGTCGGTCTACGAAGGCTGCTCGCTGGCCATCCTCGAAGCGATGGGGGCGGGCGTGCCGGTGGTGGCTGTGCGATTCGGGGGCGTGGACGAGCTCGTCGAAGACGGCGTCACCGGCCTGCTCAGCGGAGAATCACCGGAGGACATCGCCTGGGCGCGGCGGCGGCCCTCCTCGCCCATGCCGTCGGCCATCTCCGCATCTCCGGCGAGGCGCACCAGCGCCGCGGCGATGTCCTCC
>QHBU01000195.1 GCA_003244045.1 Candidatus Aeolococcus gillhamiae | reverse complement strand
GCTGCAGCGACGGAGTCCGCGCCGTCGACACCGGCGGTCGCAGCCGCGCTCGAGGCAAGCGCGACCGCGACAACGGCGTCTTCGCTCACCAGCGGACGGGACCGGGTCGGCTGGTGCCGGGGCGCCCGTGCGCTCTTACCCTCCACTGGTGGTCGGCACGCCGGGAATCGACGTGGTCGGGGTTGGAGTGGCACGGGAGGTGGACCGGCTGAGGGCAACGGGTCGAGCATCGGTGGGAGCAGCTACGCGGGGAGCCACGAGCAGCAATAGGTCGCCTGGTACTGGTCTGCTCGCGTGCATCGGAGCTGCCCTCACAAGAAATGCGTGCCGGCGCTGATCCCTCCCACGGTTACTCATAGGGAGGACGCCGATCGCATCCATCCTGCGCCCCCGGTCGGCTAGTTGAGGACCTGGAATGGTCACGCCTGGGTCACGAGTCCGCCGCCTCGGTCCATCGGCGAGGCCGGTCGCGTCGGCCGAACGCCGATGCAGCCGCGCAGGGCCGGCCAATGCCCGCGTCCTCTTGACGCTGGTGTTGACGTGGCCGCCCAAGCTGGTGATGCCGCAGCATTGGTCGCAGCCGTGCGGTCAGGCGCGCGCCCGACGTCGCCATCGTCGACCTCCGCTTGCCGCCGAGGCACACAACCGAAGGTCTTAGAGCAACCGCGGAGTTGAAGGGCATGCAGCCGGCATCGGGGTGCTCCTGCGCTCACGGTATGTCGAGACCCACTCCGCGCGCCAGCTCATCGCCAGCGGTGCCGGAGGCCTGGGGCACCTGATCAAAGAGCGCGTCAGCAACCTCTCCGACTTCGCCCTCGCCGTGCGTCGGGTCGGCGGCGGGGAACTGGTGGTCGACCGCCTCGAGGTCGAGCAGCTGGCGGCACCCGTCGTGAGGGCGATCCCCTCACCGCTCTCACGGAGCGCGAGCGCGACGTACTTCACCTGATGCGGAAGGGGGTCGAACCAGGCGATCCGCAACAAGCTCTGCCTCGGCGCCAAGACCGTTGAGACGCACGTGCGTATCATCTTCAGCACACTCGAGCGTCTTGGTCCGGCGGACGGCCGCCTACTGCGTCGGCATGGCTGACACCGTGTCTGCTCTGGAGGAGGTCACCGCACGGTCGGCGCTTCCTACCGTCACTGAGCTCGACCTGATTGTCACTAAGATCGGGCGAAGTAGCGAATGCGCGTCACGCTGGAGTGACGAGCCAGCCCTTGGAACGGTACCTCTGTTGTCGCGGACCATAGTGCACCCATGGGTCACGCAGGTTGGTCTGAACTGCACCGTCGCAACCGTGAATCAGCGCGTCCGGTGGGCGCCGGCACAGCTGCTGCCCGTAATCTCCTCGCGTATGGGCGCCAGCACCACCGCCTCATCAGCCCGGCGCTCGACGTCCTCTGCGTGGCCTTCATCGGTCTCCTGTATCTGACCGAGCAGACCACGCTCTGGTTGCACTGTGTCTACATCGTCCTCTCTCTGGGAGCGTTCATCCGTAGAGGTGCACGCCCCACGCTCTCGCGATCATCTGCCTACACCGCGATCATGCTTGTCTACATGGTCCACATTTCAGCAACGGACGACTTCCTCGAGATCCCGATGATGTGGGTCATCTCGATCCTCGCCGCCGGCCTCGCCCAGGTCAACGAGAATTCGGCCCGCGAACACGAGCGGCTGGCGGCGACCGACCATCTCACCGGTCTTGCCAATCGCCGACGGTTCGAGGAGCACCTCGTTGAGATTGGCCCAGCCGCGTTTGCGGTACTGGCTGTCGACATCGACGGCCTCAAGGCGATCAACGACAGCTTCGGGCACGAGGCCGGAGACGCGCTCTTGGCTGCCGCCGCTCGCGGAATCCAGTCGGCGGTCCGTCGGGAGGATGTCGCCGCCCGCACAGGGGGCGACGAGTTTGCCGTCATCCTCCTGGACGCCGACGCTGCCGTCGCGGCCGAAATCGCTGAGCGCATCTGCCGCGCCGTGCGCGCCGAGCGCGTCCCATTCGGGAAAGCCAGCGTCAGCGTCGGTTGGGCGACGGGCGAACCGGCCGCCTACGTCGCTGAGGTGGTGGATCGTGCCGATCGCGCTCTCTATCAGGCGAAGACCTCCGGACGCGACCGTGTTGCTGGCCCAGCCGCAGTGGTCGTCGCCGCCTAGGTCGGATGGTCAAGGACCATCGGCGGCCGGTGTGACCAGTTCAACCCAGAGAACGCTCGCGTACGCATCCCCGCCGACAAGAGCGGTCATCGCACCTCGCAAGTCCCATCGGCGAGCAGCCACAGGACCTCGCCGATAACGGTCACGTCGTTCGCCACGTTCGCGGCTCGGAGCGCCGCGGGGCAGCGCGGGCCTCACGGCGCCACGTCAGCGACGGGTGCACCAGGCGGCTGCCCGCGTCTTGACCACCCGCCGCGAACTGGTGCCGTGAGACCGCAGTGGAACGAGGTACAGCAACCCTTAACCAGTGCGCCCCCGCTCAGTCTCCCTTCACCAGATCGCGTCCCTTGTCTGCCTCCGAACTGCGCTTTTCAGTCACCATCCTCACCTCCGATTGGTGTCGACGTGGGCGGGTGGGAGCGACTGCTTTGGCACGCTTCAGCTCCATGCCCAGTCGATCCAGCCGCGTCTCTGAGATGGCACGGCGCAGGAGCGGGAAGATCCGCCTCTCCTCCTCCTCGACGTGCCGCTCTACCTCACGCCTGAGGCTGGCGATGTGCGCGGCGAAGGCCGGCGTGTGGGCTTCCTCGAGCCCCTCGTCAAGGTCCGCAAGGATCACATCCATCTGCTGATGCTCCTCCCTGCTCTTCGTGTAGAGAAACTCGCCGCCGTCGAGTTCTTTGCGGACTATCGGGTACAGCTTGGCTTCCTCGATAGCAGCGTGGACTGATAGTTCCCTGACTATCTGGTCGGCAAGCCTGCGCAGGGTCTGGCTGCGCACGCTCCGGTCGAAGCGACCGAAGAGATCCTTCACCGTCCGGTGGTCCTCGATCAGCAGCTCAATGGCATCCATTCGTCCACCCGGAGCTTGACAGGGGCGATCTCCTCACCGCCCTCAAGCCGACGGGACATGCCCGAGACGCCTTCTCTGCGCTGCCATGGTCGCCGTCGAGTGGGTGCCTCGCGGTGCGCCAGCCGGCGCCGTCGAGCCCGCGCGCGCCGTCTTGTCGAACCAACGATCCAGTCAACGCTGCAGCCCGGCTGGAGTGAGACCAGGAGGTGGGTCTGACAACACGGGATCTCATCGCCGCGAACGACCTCTGGCGGCGGCCGTCGGCTCATGCTCGTGTGGTGGCACGGACATGGTCCGCATGATGCCGACTGGTGCGAGCACGTGAGTCCAATCGGCCCGTCGCGGTGAAGCGAGGCACACATTGCTATCCCTCAGCGGCGCAAGGCCAGAGGGTCCGCCTCGAGTTGCCGCGCGCGCGCTGCGGTCAGCGCACCGGTGTCGACGAGGCGACCAAAGACGTACTGGCGACGCGCCAGCGCTGCTGTGAGGTGCTGAATGGGATCCAGCTGGCTCGGCGCCTGGAGCAGCCCGGCCAGCAGCGCCGCTTGACCCCAGCTGAGTTGCGCGGGGGTGATCCCGAAGTAGCCTCGGCTGGCGGCACCGATGCCGTAGTACCCGTGGCCGAAGTACACCGCGTTCAGGTAGAGGTCGAGGATGGCCTGCTTGCTGTAGTGGCCTTCGAGCTTGAGCGAGATAGCCACCTCGTCCACCCGAGCCCAGACGCCGGAGGCGGCGGGCTCGTACACCACGTGAGCGAGTTGCTGGTCGAGTGTGCTACCGCCCGCATCGGTCCCAGTGAGCCGCCCCCACAAGGCGCGAACCACGCCCAGTGTGTCGACACCGTGGTGCGAATAGAAGCGGCCGTCCTCGGCGGCGACGACCGCCACCGCGATTCGCTCGGCGGCGCTGACGGGTACCGGGACCGAGCCATGGGCGGTGTCCAACACGGTTACCCTCGTGGCGGCGTCGTCGACCGATGGCGTGGTCACGGACGCCAGCGCCAGCACCAAGCCGGCGAGGACGACGAGGACCAGCGCCAGGCGCCAGCCGGCACGCCCCAAGCGACCGATCCGAATCCGACGCCGCACTGCGAGCGCCGAAGCGGGGGTGCGCTGCTCGCCAGAGGCGATTGTCATGAGTGGCTCCGAGACGTATCGGGGCGCCGCTCACTCCTGGCTGCAGGACCGTCGTGACCGCCAACGGCGAGGGCACTCACTCGACGCTCACGCCGTGTACACGGTGCCGTCGGCGGTGACCGTGACCTTCAGCGGCGCCAGCGGGCTGGGCGCCGGTCCGCCAACGACCTGGGCACCGTGCGCCGGATCGAAGGCGGCGCCGTGGCACGGACAGACGAGCAGTCGCTGGCTCGGGTCGTACTGAACGGTGCACCCAGCGTGAGTGCAGACGGCGTCGTAGGCCACCACGCTTTGACCGCCGATGCCGACCACGACCGCGGGGTCGCCGCTGGCGGGGTCCTGATAGGTGAGGCTTCCCGCCGATTGCAGGTCGGCGAGGCTGCCGATCCGGGTCCCCTGCGGGGCCGGTGACGCCGGTGCCGTCGCCCCGGGCGACGGGCTGCCCGGGGCAGTCGAGGCTGGAGTGGGTGGCGTGGTCGTCGGCGACGTCGTCCCAGTGCCCGACGACAACGCGGCGATCCCGGCTCTGGCCCGGGGCAGCAGCGCGAGCCCCCAGACCAGCGCGACCGCGCCACCGCCGAGTCGGAGCAGAAACTCACGCCGAGCCGGATCGACGACGGTGGCCGGTTCTCCATCGGCCCAGACGTTCTGCAGCCAGCGCCCCACCGGCACCCAGATGCCGCCATCGCCGACGAGCGCGACGGTCAGCCAGGCCACCGTGTAGAGGCTGTCGGAGCCCAGAAAATACGGCTGTACCTGCCAAGTCGCGCTGAGGAAGAGCAGCAGGCTGATCGCCGCCCCGACGAGCGCGCAAGCCCGAGTCCCGATGCCCAAGAGGACGCCGACACCGACCGCCAGCTCCGCCAGGATGATGAGCAGCCCCACCTCGACCGCGAGGTTCTCCCCGAGCCAGTTAAGCAGGCCGCCGATCGGCGAGGTTCGCGCAAAGCCGGAGAGCTGGCGTCCGATGTAGGTGCTGCCGTCGGGGGTGAAGAATCCGGGGTCGGTGATCTTCTGGATCCCGGCATAGATGAAGGTGACCGCAAGGAAGAGGCGCAGCGGCACCACCCCAAAGCGGATCCGCGGATCCACGGGCGCAGTGGTGACGGGGGGCGGCGGGCCGCGACGATGCTTGGCGCGGCGGCGAACGGAACGCTGCGACATGGTGTCAGCCGGTCGGCGCCGGCAGTCCGGCATCGCGCGCGAAGCTGGCCAGGCGGGGGGCGCCCCCGATCTCGGTGCGATGAAACAGGTAGCGAGCGCTGAGCGCCTGCGTGTCGCCGTACATGGTGCTCACCGCGTCCCGGAACCCCGCCTGCTGGACCAACGCCACCACGGCCGCGCTGAAACCGCCGTACGGGTAGGCGAAGTCGAGGACGGGATGGCCGAGCAACTGCTCGAGGGTGGCTTTGGAGCCGTCGATCTCTGTCCGCGCGGTGGCCAGTGAGACCGCGGCGAGGTCGACGTGGTGGACGGTGTGGCAGCCGATCACAATCCCGGCGGCGTCCATGGCGAGCACCTGGGCGGCGCTCATGTAGCTGGGCCGACCGATGAAGCCGCTGACCACAAAGTCGGTGGCCACGAAGCCGTACTGGGCCAGCACCGGTTCGGCGGCGGTGGCGAAGTCGGCGTAGCCGTCGTCGAAGGTGAGCACGATGGGATGAGGCGGCAGCGTCGCCGTGCCGGCGAGCGCGGCCATGAGGGTGCTCAGGGTGATCGGGTGCGCCCCCTCGGCGTGGAGCAGGGCCATCTGCTCAGCGAAGAGCCCCGGGGAGATCGACAGCCGGAAGCCGAGCAGGTTCGGCGCTGTCGGCGCGATGGTGCGGATGTAGTGGTAGTAGAGGATGGGGACGGTGAGGTGCGGTCCGAGGGGAACCGCCACCGTGGCCGGATGAGGCGTTCCCGGCGGGAGCGCCTCATCGGGAGGCTGCTGCGGAGCCAGGGGGCCCGGATGCACGGCGAGCGAACCACCGACCGCGATGTGCGGGGCGCGCCGCAGCGGATTGATCCTGGCTGCCGCCGACACCACCACGAGCCCGAGCAGCAACGCGGCGAGGGCCACGCGGCGTCCCTTGCGTCGCGGGCGCGGATCAAAGCTCTGCCGTCTCATCGACTCTCCCGTTCGGTCAAGGCCCGCAGACGGCGCGTACCGTCGACGCGCGCTACGCGGTGGCAGCCGCCCTCGACGGGCGTGCGCAGCCGTCGTCGGGCCCAGACGCGCTGGCGCTCGCCGCGTCTGCCAGGGCCAGATGCGTCGATGGGGAGGTCATGGCCATCACTGCGCTGCGCGCTGTGTCGGCGCAGCCACGGCGAGCTCGCCGGGTGACCAACCACGCACGGTGAGCGACGAGGTGTGCGCTCGGACACCGTGGTCAGACCGTTCGCCCAAGAATCGCGGCGACGCGGTCCAACGCGGCGGCGCCATGGGGCGCAGGCTGCTCGTCGCCCTGGCAGGCTTCGCCCAGGTGGCGAAAGATCGGCTTCCACTCAGTCAGCGTCGCGAGAACGTGCGAGGCCACCTCGGGGACCAGGTCAGTCGGCTGCCCCAAGGTACGTGCCAGGTCCCATCCGTGGACCACCAGCTCGTTGACGACGTGCTGGGCCAGGACGGAGCCGGGCAGCTCGCCGAGGGGAGTGGCGACGCCGCGTTGGAGCGCACCGGGCGCAGAGAACGCCTCGAGGAGATCACCGCCTGTGTATCCGAAGCCGGTGCGAGGAACATGCCGAGGATCGTGCCTCGGGGGTGGATCGCCGCGGATGAGTGCGCCATAGACACAGTTGACGGACACGAGATGGTCGAGGAGCGCTTGCACGTCCCAGCCGGCGCACGGTGTCCGATCGTTGAGCCGCCAGGGCAGGATGGCCTCGACAAGCCGCCGATCCGCGTCGATGACTTGCCGCAAGTCGTCAAGAACCATGAGTGCTCCTGCTCGCTGCGGGCCGGATCGCGCGCGCGCCATGGCGAGCGGTTCCGGTGCGGGTGTGCCGTCGGGCGGATTGGTCATCGACGGGAGCCTCGCGGCTCCGACCCGGTCTGCACCTGATCGCACGACCACGATCCACAGAAGCTGACCCGCGCACTCGGCCCCGCTCGGCAGGAGTTGTTCGGCTCATCCGGATGCTGCGGGAGACGGCACCGCGCCCTCGATTGCTCCGCTACGGCGCAGCCGGCGCCAGGACACGGCGAACTCGGCGCCTCCCTGGGAACGGTTGGAGACCTCCCATCTTCCGTCCGTCGAGCGCACCACCGCGTCGGCGATGGCGAGCCCGAGACCGGCCCCGTCGCCCTCGCTGATGGCCCGGTGGAAGCGGGTGAAGATGCGCTGGCGTTGCGCGGCCGGGATGCCGGGACCGCTGTCGCGCACCGCCAGGCGGGGACGGCCGCCGTCGAGTGTCACCGCGACGATGACGGAGCCGTGCTGGCGCGAGTAGCGGCAGGCGTTGTCGATCAGCACACCGGCGAGTCGATCGAGCCACTCCGGGGGCGCGTGGACCACGATGGCCTCGTTGTCCGGGGCGGAGAGCTGGAGGGTCAGCGCCCGGGTGGTCGCCAAGGTGCGGAAGCG
Source organism: Candidatus Aeolococcus gillhamiae (assembly GCA_003244045.1). GTDB lineage: Bacteria > Chloroflexota > Dormibacteria > Aeolococcales > Aeolococcaceae > Aeolococcus > Aeolococcus gillhamiae. Next base: position 2,731 of record QHBU01000195.1, on the reverse strand, counting down.
CTCGATCGCTCCCGCGGCGAGGGTGGCGATGTCGACCGCCTCACTGCTGGGGGCTCGCGGCTCGCTGTCGAAGCGTGCCAGCCAGAGCAGATCCTCGACGATGCGGCGCATGCGGTCGGTCTCGCCGCTGATGCGCTGCAGCGAGGTGCGCGTCTCCCCCGCCGCGTCCTCGCCGAGCAGCGACGTCTCCGCCTGGATGACCGACAGCGGCGTGCGCAGTTCGTGGGATGCGTCGGCGGTGAAGTCGAGCTGACGCTGGCGCATCGCTTCGATGGGACCGGCCACCCGCCGGCCGATGACAAAGGATCCCACGAAGACGCCGGCGAGCAGCAGCGGGCCGAGGATCAGCTCGCTGATCAGCAGGGTGGCGGTGGCGTGGTCGACCGACTGCAGACTGGCGGCGACGACCAGGCGGTGTCCGTCGGGCAGCGTTGTGCCGGTGAGCCGAAACTGGGTGCCGGCAACATTGCCGGAGACATAGCCGGAGATGGCCTCGAACTGCGTGGGCAGCGTCGGCGTTCCGGATTCCGCGCTCACCGTGCCGCGCGGATCGATCGACCAGCGCAACACCGGCTCGGCGAAGTCTTGCTCGGCTGAAGCATCGGCTTGCAGGGGGAGAGCCGTCGACTCGGTTCGCGTCAGCTGATCGCGGAGTCGATCGTCGACCCCGGCGGTGAGGTTGCGCGCCACCAGCAGGTCGGTGGCGGTCAGCAGGACGACGAGGAGCAGGCCGACCACGGCCATGCTAATGGTCGCGGTGCGCAGGGCGCGCCGGCGCAGCGGCCGCGACGGGCGGAGGCTCATGTCGCCACGATCCGGTAGCCGACGCCACGCACCGCGCTGATCCGCAGTCCGGAGCCGACCAATTTGGCCCGCAGGCGGGCGACATGCGCCTCAAGCGCGTTCATCGAGATGCTCTCGCCGGCGCTCCAGGCGTGTTCCGCGACGACCGCCCGGGACGCGACGTGCGGAGCCCGGCGCAGGAGGATCTCGAGGACCGCGTACTCCAGCGGGGTCAGGCTCACCGAGCGCTCGCCCGACCGGACCTCGTGCGTCGACGGGTCGAGGGAGAGGTCGCCGACGCGCAGCACTGGTGCCGACGCCAGCGGGGGCCGACGGAGCAGGGCGCGCAGCCGGGCCAGCAGCTCGGCGAAGTCGAAAGGCTTGACCAGGTAGTCGTCGGCGCCAGCGTCGAGGCCCTCGACACGGTCCACGCTGAGATCGCGGGCGGTGAGCATGAGGACCGGGGTGGCGTCGCCGCGCTGCCGGGCGCGACTGACCACATCGGTTCCCTCCAAGCCGGGCATGCGCCAGTCGACGATGGCGGCCGCGTAGCGGTTGCTCGCCAGCAGGAGCAAGGCGTCGTCACCACGCTCGGTGGCGTCGACGACGTAGCCGTGCTTGATCAGCCCGCGCACGAGCACCGAGCGCAAGGCGGCATCGTCTTCAGCGACAAGCAGGCGCATGCCGACCTCCCCGTGGAGTCATCACGGTCTCGGCGCCTCGCCAATGAGTCGGAGCGCGATCGCGGGACATTCGTGCACCGCCCGCTCGGCGTGCTCGATGAGGCGGTGCTCGATCGGCCGGCCCTCCACGATGGGATAGCCCCACTCGTCCAGACGGATCCGCTCCGGAAAGAGCTCGGCACACAGCCCGAAACCGCGGCAGGCAATCGGGTTGACGATGAGGCGAACGGTCACCGCCAGCCACCGCGGCTTGAGGGGATGGGCAGGAGGGGCGCGCCTGCGCAGGCGGCGCAGGGGCCCTGGCGGAGATGCCGCTCCACCTCGGCGGGGAAGACGGTGAGCATGCTCTGGACGAGCATGACCGCGCCGTCCGGGTGGTGGCAGGCGCCCCGTCCGATGATCTCGTCGAGCCTTCGCCGGAGCAGGTCGAGGCGAGGTCGAGGGCGTCGCGCCGCCGTCAGTCCGGCCAGCCCCTCGGCGACCGCAGGCAGCCCGAATCGGCAGGGGCCGCACTGTCGGGCGCTCTCCGCTGCGAGGTAGGCGACGATCCGCGCCGTCTCGGCGATGGGACAGTGACCGCGGTCCAGCACGGCGATCACCCCGGCTCCCAGCGGCACGTCGGTCCCGATCCCCAGGCCCCAGCAGCTCGGTGGCCCGAGCCAGTGTCCGAAGTAGCCCCCCGCGAGCACCGCGCCAGCCTGCCCCACCGTGCCACCGGCCGCGGTGACCGCCTCGGCAACCGTTGACCCCACGGCAATCTCCACAATGCCTGGTGAACCGACCGCGCCGGTCACCGTGATCAGGGCCAGACCAGCGCTGTCGGCGCCGCGGGCGATCAGCGCCGCCCGCGCCAGTGTCTCGACGTTCTGGACGAGGGTGGGTCGTCCCCACGCCCCGCGAACAAAGGGAAGGGGCGGCGTATGGATGGGTCGCGCCGCGTTGCCCTGAACCCGAGCGATGACCGCTGTCTCCTGACCGGCCACGTAGCGCGGCGGAGCGGCGACCAGCTCCGGTTGGGGTTCGCCCGCCAGCTGGCGGGCGCGCTCCCTGATCGCCTCGCTGACGCTGCGCCGGGTTTCGCGATCCCGGTGCGGGAGATACACGAAGGTGTCCGTCGCTCCCACCGCCTCGGCGGCGAGGCGCAGCCCGTCGAGGACGAGGTGGGGTCGGGTGCGCAGCAGCAGACGGTCCTTGCCCGAGCACGGTTCACCCTCCGCTCCATTGGCGATGACCACCGCGGGCTCGCCGGCGCGATCGTGCTCGGC
>QHBU01000194.1 GCA_003244045.1 Candidatus Aeolococcus gillhamiae | reverse complement strand
GGCAGCCTCGTCCTGCATCTCACCTGGGCGCGTGACGCCCTCGACATCGTCCTGCTCGTGCTCTTCGCCTATGTCGGCTTCGTTGCACCACGCCGTGTGGGCAGGATGATCGTCGGCGTCGTCGGAGTCGTCCTGTTCGCGCTGGCCGTCGCCGGCTTCCTCGTCGGTGATGACGCCGCCGCCACCAAGGACGTGCTGGGCCTGCACTTCACGACGGCGCTCAACATCCTCGACCTCGTGGTCGGTGTGGTCGCCATCCTGGCCGCGCTCGGCACTGTCGAGGACCCGGAGCCGGCACCCCGCTCGGTGCTGCGCGGCTGAGCAGGATCCGCCCCGCCCCTCGGTCAGTGTCGCCCGTTGGTCTCGTTGTGAATGCGGACCGAGCCCTCGACCGAGACGGCGTCGTCGTCGTGGACCACCTTGTCCACCTGGTGGCGGGCGATGTCGGCGGCCGCGCTGGCGAACGGAGCAACCCTGCGGACGGTCCGTTCCGCGACCTGGTAGCCGTCACGCGCGGCCGCGCCGAAGGCGGCGAGCTGCTGGCGGGTCTTGGTGCCGGGCTGGGGGGCGACGCAGATGCCGACGACGGCCCCGATGACGCTGCCGTGAACGAAGCCGCGGACGTAGCCCATCTCTGCTCTCCTCGAGGGTGCTGATCGACGGGACCACCCTACTACGTGAGTGCCGTCGAAGCCCACTCGCCGTCCGGGGTGATCCGGAGGTGCTCGACCGGACGGCCGCCGATGAGGTGCTCGTCGATGAGCTCGTCGACGTCCTCGACACGGAGGTTCCCGTACCACACGCCGTCGGGGTAGACGATCAGGATCGGACCCTGGTGGTGCTGCTGGTTGCAGCCCATCCGGGTGGTGCGGACGTGGGTGAGGCCGCGCCGCTCCAGCTCGTCGCGCAGACGCAGGAGGATCCTCTCGCTACCCATGCCCCCGCAGTGGTGGCGGCCGACGGTGGTGCACACGAAGACGTGCAGGTTGCGCTGGGCGGGGGTGGGATCCACCTCTCGATGGTGACGCAGCGGGCGTGCACAGCGTCGCAGCGGGCGTCGTCCGCGGTGCGTCAGAGTCGACCGCATGGAGATGAGCTTCGCCTTCTTCGCGGACGCCGCCACCGTCCCTGCTGACGGCAAGGTATACGTGCTCGGCGGCGGCTTCAGCGCGCTCGCCCTGCCGGAGCTGCCTGGGATGGCGAGCTTCGCCGTGGTCGCCGGCTTCCGCTTCACCAGCGCCGACGCCGGCCAGGTCCAGATCATCGAGCTGCGCTTCGTGGACAACCTCGGCAAGCTGGTGGTGCCGCCGACCACGATGCGGTTCGAGTCCGCGGGGCCGCCGCCGTCAGGGGCGGGGGAGGTCAGCGTGTCGACCGTGACCATCCTGCAACCCACCCTCGGCGAGCCCGGTGAGTACGCTGCGGAGTTCTGGCGCGAGGGAACCCTGCTGAGCACGGTCCGGCTGCACGTGCTCGAACAGCAGATGCCCCTGTCTCAGCCGGGCAGCCCGCCGCCGGCGTAAGGCTAGCGCTGCTGTTCGGCGTCGTAGGTGTAGAAGCCGCGTCCGGTCTTGCGACCCAGGTACCCAGCCGCGACCATCCGCTTGAGCAGCGGCGGGGCGGCGTAGTCGCGAATCGCGTACTCCTCGTAGAGCGCGTCGCACACGAAGAGCGCGGTGTCGAGACCGATGTAGTCGAGTAGCTGCAGCGGTCCCATGGGATGGCCGCAGCCGAGCCGCATCCCCTCGTCGATGTCGTCCTTGGTGGCAAAACCCGACTCGTAGAGGCGCACGGCGTTGTTGAGGAAGGGGATGAGCAGCAGGTTGACGATGAAGCCACCGCGGTCCTGAGCGACGATGACCCGCTTGCCCAGCTTCTCGCCGAGCGCCCTGGTCTCGGCGAGTGTCTGATCGCTCGTGGCGATCGTCCGGACGACCTCGAGCAGCTTCATGACGGGGGCCGGGTTGAAGAAGTGGGTGCCGATGACGCGGTCCGGGCGGTGGGTGGCCCGCGCGATCTCCATGATCGGCAGCGACGACGTGTTCGTCGACAGGATGCCGTGCTCGGGGACGATGTGGTCGAGCCGCCCGAACAGTTCCACCTTGTCGGGAAGCCGCTCGACGATGGCCTCGACCACGAGGTCGCAGTCACCCAGCTCGTCGAGGTCCGTGCTGAAGCTGAGCTGCCCGCTGATGCGCTCGACGTCATCATCGCTGAGCTTGCCGCCAAGCCGGCCTCGCTCCAGCGACTTCTCGACCCGCTGCCGGCCGGTCGCGAGCAGCTCCTCGCCGGCCTCGGCGACCCGGGTGCGCAATCCGCTTCGGGCGCACACCTCGGCGATACCCGAGCCCATCAGCCCCGCACCGACGATGCCGACGGTTCTGATCTCCATGGCTTCCTCCAGTGACTGCCGGGACGCGGGGTGGTCGCCACGAACTGGCCGTCCCGGCGGCCCTCCTATGATGGCGGGCGATGCCCACCCCTGACGTCGCCCTGGTGAGCGGCGATCTCCTCTTCGCCAGCCGCCTTCGCGCCGTCCTTGCCCCTACGACGCGCGTTGCCATGGCCGCGGCGGGTGAGCTCCCCGCCGAGGGCATGGTCTTCGTCGACCTCAATGATGAGGTGGAGGCGCGGATCGATCTGATCAGCGCGCTGCGCGCGCGCGGCGACACACGGATCATCGGCTTTTGCCAGCACGACGACCGCGAGGTTCGTGTGCGCGCCATGGAGCACGGGGCCGACCAGGTGGTCACCAACGGAGCTCTTCAGGAGGCGGCGCTCCGGCTCATTGGGCGAGAGCGTGACTGACCTCGCCGCCCGCGTGGCTTCGGAGGTCGACCGCGTCCGCGAAGAGGTGGTCGCAACGCGCCGCGACCTGCACCGCCATCCCGAGCTCTCGCTCGAAGAGCGTCGCACCGCCGAGGTCGCCGCGACGCGCAGCGAGGAACTGGGCTTCACGGTCCGCACCGGCGTCGGCGGCACCGGGGTGATCGCCGACCTCCACGGCTCCGGCGGCGACGGCGATGGTGACCCGGTCACGCTGATGCTGCGCGCCGACATGGACGCGTTGCCCATCCTCGAGCGTGGCCAGGATCGGGTGGCCACCTCCGAGGTGGACGGGGTCATGCACGCCTGCGGCCACGACGGCCATGTTGCGATGACGCTGGGCGCCGCCACCGTGCTGGCATCGCTGCGTGACGCGTGGCGAGGCCGCGTACGCCTCTGCTTTCAACCCGCTGAGGAGATCGCCGCTGGAGCGGTCCCGATGATCAAGGACGGCGCGCTCGACGGCGTCGACCAGGTGATCGGCATCCATCTTTGGGCGCCGTTGCAGGTCGGCCAGGTTGGTGTCAAGGATGGCCCGATCTTCGGGAGCGCTGACGAGTTCCGGATCACCGTTCGCGGCCGCGGCGGCCATGGTGGCATGCCCCACACCAGCATCGACCCCGTCGTCGCCGCCGCCCACGTGGTGCTGGCGCTGCAGACCATCGTCAGCCGCGAGACCTCGCCGTTCTCGCCCGCGGTGGTCACGGTCGGGCGCGTCGAGGGTGGGTCAGCGTTCAACGTCATCGCCGACGAGGTGCGCCTGCGGGGCACGGTCCGCGCGCTGGACGCCAGCGAACGCGATCGGCTGCTGCGCAGGGTGGCCGAGGTGGCGGCCGCGATCGCGTCGGCGTCCGGCGCGTCGGCAGACTTCGAGCGCGCCAACGGCTGTCCCCCCGTCGTCAGCGACGCCGACTCGGTCGAGCTGGTGCGCCGCGCCGCGATCGCGACGGTGGGCGCAGACAACGTGGTCACACCCCAGCCGATCACCGTCGGTGACGACGTCGCCTGCCTCATCAACGAGGCGGGTCGGGGCTGCTACTTCCTGGTCGGCGCCGGCGATATCGCCACGCACCCGGTGGCGCCGCACCACAGTGCGGACTTCGATATCGACGAGCGCAGCCTGCCCATCGGCGTGGGCACGCTGGTCCGCGCTGCGCTCGAGGTATTGCGGTGAGCGATCCCGGGGGGCGGCTCTGCGCCGCCGCCGCGGTACAGTGTTCGCTGTGACCGACATCGCCGCGCTGCCGCTGACCGTTCGCGACGCCACCGCGCCGCCGCCCACAGCCCGCCAGCACATCCGCTTCGCTTTCTTCGCGGTGCGGCCAGAATGGCGGCAGCGCAGCGAGCAGCAGCGCGACGCCGACCGCGCCGAGGTGGCGGCGCTGATCCGCGACATCGACAGCCGTGACAACGCTCTGGTGCGCACCTACAGCCTGGTGGGCACGCGCGGCGACGCCGACTTCATGGTCTGGCTGGTCAGCGACCGGCTTGAGGATTTGCACGAGTTCTCGGCGCGGCTCAACCGCACCGTTATGGGCGCGCACCTGACCTCCCCGTACAGCTACTTCTCGATGACCAAGCAGAGCATGTACGTGGAGAAGCACGAGCACCGCAACCAGGAGGGGAGGAGCAACCGGCTGGTGATCGCTCCCACCAACCGTCGCTACCTCTTCGTCTACCCCTTCGTGAAGACACGGGCGTGGTACCGGTTGAGCCGTGAGGAGCGCCAGCGCCAGATGAGCGAGCACATCGCCATGGGCCATCGCTACCCGGGCGTGAAGATCAACACGACCTACTCGTTCGGCCTCGACGACCAGGAGTTCGTGGTGGCCTTCGAGAGCGATTCCATCGCCGACTTCCTCGACCTGGTGCAGGAGATGCGCGAGAGTGAGGCGTCGACACACACGGTGCGCGACGTGCCGTCCTTCACCTGCATGCTGATGACGCCGGAGGAGGCGCTGGCCGCGATCGGCTGACGGCGGGTGCGAGCTACTCCGGGATGATGGCGCTGCGCCGCTGCGCCGTCTCGATCGATTCGTTGAGCAGCTCGAACACATGCATGACCCGCACGTCCGGGGCGTAGCGGGCGGCGCCGTTGCGCAGCTGCAGCAAGCACGAGACGTTCTCGGTGACCAGAACCTCGGCGCCGCTGGCCACGACGTGCTCGAACTTGCGCTGCAGGATCGCCTCACTACGCTCCGGCTGGTCACGGAAGTACATCCCCGGGCCACCGCAGCACATCGCCGCCTCCTCGAGGGGGACGATCTCGAGGCGGGGCACCTGGGCGAGCAGGCGGCACGCCGCGGACCGAGCCGGCCCCTCGATGGGCAGCGAGCAGGGCTCGTCGATGGCCACCCGCCAGCGCAGCGGTCCCAGAGTGGCGCGCTGACCGGCGTCGTCGAGCAGCTCGGTGGCCAGAATGGTGCGCTGGGCGACTCGCTGAGCATCGATCGCGTGCAGTGAGTCCTCGGCGAGGATGGTGTCGTACTGCTTGTAGTGGGCAGTGCACGAGGCGACGTCGCCGACGAGGATGTCGACCTTGAGTTCGCGAAGCACGTCGACGTTGGCTGCAGCCATGTCGATCATCGCCTGGCGATCCCCGAGCGACTTGGCGGGCAGGCCGCTGCAGGCCAGCTGCGGCACCACCACCTCGAAGCCGTTGGCAAGGAGCACGCGCATGGTCGCCTCGGTCGCCTGCGGCACGGCGAGGTTCTGGTAGCAGCAGACCAGGAATCCCAGCCGGCCGCGCACCGGCGCAGCTGCGGCCGGCAGCGAGCGGCTCCGCCGGTACGCGGTCTGGCGCGGCAGCGGGCCGACGTGCTCCATGAGCGCACCACCGGTGCCCAGCCAGCGGGTCAGGCCGGTGCGCCGCGCGAACGCGTGCAACCCGGTCACCTGGGCGGCGCGAGACAGCCCATGCAGGAAGCTGAGCACGCCAGGACGCGGCAGCACCGAGCGGAAGGCCACCGACTGACCCCAGGGATGGCCCTCCTGTTCGTGCAGCTCCATGCGGGCGCGGCTGACGATCTGGGCGGTGGGCACCCGCGGTGCGCAGGCCGCCACGCAGTTGTCGCAGGTGAGGCAGGTAGAGAGAGGGCCGTCGGCGATGTCGCGCAGCTCGATCCTTCCTTCGATGGCGTCGCGCACCAGCGAGACCCGGCCGCGCGCCGTCTCCCACTCAACGGGGTTGGTGACGTACGTCGGGCACACGGCCTGGCACAGCGAGCACTTGTTGCACTCGCTGGCAGCCTGGTAGACGTCCTCGAGAAAGCGCGGCGGGACGGCCAGGTCGGTCACCGGCGGAATTGTACGGGGCGGGATGGCGCGCGCTCCGCCACTCGCGTTGACGCTGCAAAAGGGCAGCCGCCATGCTTGCGCCGGCCTTCAGGCTCCCCCATCCGTCCCAGCATCGAGGTTGCCATGGCGCATGAAACCACCCCGTCCATCCACCTCATCGCGCGTCCCGCCGTGGACCTCGAGGGGATGCGCGCCTACCTCGAGGACGTCGGCGGCGGCTCCTGGCTCGAGCGCCGGACCGCGGCGGACACCGCGCCCAACGCCGGCGAGCTGCTGGTCGAGTTCGGTGGGCGCGCCTGCTACCGGAGCTGGGAGCCCGGGCTCAACGTCAACGTGACCAAGGTCAGAACCGACCAGCGCGACTACCTCAAGAACATCCTCAAGAGCGCCCACGGCAGCGTGCTCGAGCACGCCAACTACTCGTTCGCATTGCGCAACGTGAGCCGCGTAGCCACCCACGAGATCGTCCGCCACCGCGCCGGCGCCGCCTACAGCCAGGAGAGCCTCAGGTACGTGCGCCTCGTCGACATCGGCTTCCGGGTCCCACCCGCCCTCGAGCCACTCCGTCAGGAGTGCCTGGAACTGGTCGAGCGCCTCGAGGAGTTCCAGGTCTCGGCTGCAGAGAAACTGAAGATCGATGACGACGGCATTCCCTTCCACGTCAAGAAGGAGGTTACATCGGCGCTCCGCCGCCTGGCGCCCATCGGGTTGAGCACCGATCTGATCCTGACCATGAACCTGCGCACACTCCGCCATGTGATCGAGATGAGGACGGACACAGGCGCCGAGGAGGAGCTCCGCCTCATCTTCGGGCGGCTCGGCGAGATCATGGTGGAGGAGGCGCCCGGGCTCTTCCAGGACTTCACCCGCAGAGACGACGGCTCCTGGGTGCCCGAGTTCCGCAAGGTCTGAGGCGGGGACACGGGGGGTGGATCCGGAACGAACCTACGGTATGATCGAGGAGGCACCAGCGCGGTGGTCCGGATTCCGTTCACCTGAGGCAGGGAGCCCCAAATGATCAGCGTCAGCGACACGGCCCTTGGCCAGCTCCAGACACTTTTCTCCGAGCAGGCGGCAGAGCAGCAGGTCGGTCTGCGCGTGTACATCCAGTCGGGTGGGTGCTCCGGCTTCTCCTACGGGATGGGCATCGACGAGAACCCGCCGAAGTCGGACGACCAGGTGGTCGACGTCAACGGGCTCCGCGTCTACGTTGACGCCTACTCGGCGCAGTACCTCGACGGGGCTGAGATCGACTACGTCGACGCCATCATGGGCGGCGGCTTCACCATCAACAATCCCAACGCGGTGAAGACCTGCGGCTGCGGCCACAGCTTCCAGACCGCCGACAGCGCCGGCGAGGCGAAGGCCTGCTCGCACTGATCCGCTGATCGTCGAGCGGGGAGACGCGCCATCCTCGCCGCTCACCGGACGGTTGCGCTGCTTGTCGTGCTCCTTTCGCTCGGGGGCAGCATCTGGGCCGTCCACGACTGGCTTCGTCGCGGTGCGGTCCATCCGCGGCTGATCACCTTCACGGGGGCGATGTCCGGCCTCATCGGGTTGCAGGCGCTGTTCGGCGTCGCGCTGGCGATCATGGGAAACCGTCCTTCTGATGGCGCCACCCACTTCATCGTGGGGCCGCTGACTCTCGTCGCGCTCCCGCTGGCGCGACGCGTCGCCGCGGGACGGTCCGACCGTGCCGTGTCCGCGATCCTGGCGGTGGGCTGGTTCGTCCTGATGCTGCTGGCGCTGCGCTCTGTGGGCAGTGGAGGAGGCCTCAGCGGCTGAACGCACCGCAGCAACGCGATCTCCACGACCGTTCAGATCGGCGTGTCTGCATCGGCGCTTAGAAATCGTCCGGCGGTGGTGTTTGGCCGGTGTAGTCGCCGATGACGAACGAAGTGTACGGGCCGTTCAGCAGGCCGTGGGTGTTGCCTGCGACGCTGGTGCGCCCATACTGGACCTCCCGCTGTTTGTCCTCGTTGACGATCAGAACACGATGGTTGAACTGGTCGGCGATGGACGTGTCGCCGTTCTCGAGCCGGACGGCGTTGGTTGGCAGCGGCGCGGTGTTGCTGTGAGGTCCGTTGTTGGTGACGTACTGCCAGACGATGCGCTTGTCCTCGGTCACCTCGATGATGCGGCTGTGGCCGGAGTCGGTGATCAGCGTGTTGCCGTTGGTCAGCCGGCTTGCGAACGCCGCGAAGTCAAGCGGCATTGTGATCCCGGTGTCGCCACTACCGTACTGCCAGACGATGTGACCGGAGCGTGTGATCTCGATGACCCTGTTGTTGTTCTCGTCGGCAATGAGAATGTGGCCGTTGCGCAGGAGCTCCGCGCTGTTCGGGTTCATCAGGGCGCCGGGGCCGGACGCGGGGCCATACGACCAGACGATCGACCTGCTGAACCTGTTGATCTCGATGACTCGGTTGTTGCTCTGGTCGACGACCATGATGTTGCGATTGGGAAGCTGGATTGCGAAGACGGGCACGTTGAGCTGGTTCGGCCCGGAGCCGGCAATGCCCGCCTGGCCGTACTGCCAGACGATGTCGCCGTTGTGGGTGACGACGATGACCCGGTTGTCGGCGCAGCCGGGAATGCCGGTTCCGGCAAGCAGGGTGAGGCCGTCGCCGAGACGCTCGGCATCATTCGGTCCGATAATGGCGCCCGGACCTGGGTTGCACAGTGACGGGTTTCCTGAGCCGAAGCTCCACACGATCGTCCGCGACGCGGGGTCGACCTCGATCGCACGGTTGTTGAACTGGTCCGAGATCAGCAGGTTCCCCTTCGCGTTGAAGCGGCCGTGGCCATCGCCACCCGCCGCTGTCACGGTCGGTGAGGGCAGGGAGAGCGCTGCCAGTGAGGCAAGCAGCAGCCCGACGCCAAGCACAGATCTCCGCATGTCCGCTCCTCCGCTACGAGTGCCGTTGTTGGCATTGCGCAGTCTCGGCCGGACCGCGGGTGCCGACAACGCGACCTTGGTCTTAAGACGCGGTCCGATCGCTGCTCGGGAGCCACGCCTGTGCCGTCCGTATACTCCTGGAGGGTTGCCGAGCGGGAGTAGCTCAGTTGGTAGAGCGCTAGCCTTCCAAGCTGGATGTCGAGGGTTCGAGTCCCTTCTCCCGCTCCAGCGCCTCTGTGAAGGTCAGTTTTGATCTCAAGTTGGAGCGCTTTCGGTTTTTAGGAGCAAATAGCTAAGCGGCTCCAAAAAGGCCGAATAAAGCGCTCCTAGGGGTGTCAGGCTCCAAACGATCACGCTCCTATTCGAATACGATGCCCTCATGCCACAGCCCGCGGTTCGGCCCCAGCGACGCACCTCGCCGGCCCGTTCCCGCGCGCCTCACGGCCTGTCCTGGAACGAGGCGGTCGAGCGATTCCTGGCCAGCAAGCGGGCCGAGAACCTGAGCCCGGCGACGCTCGAGAACTACGAGTGGCATCTCGCGGGCTCGCGGGCGAAGATCTTCCTTGCCGACCACGAGGTCATCTCGCCACGACAGCTCGACGGCGAGATGCTGGAGGCGCTCCAGGCAGAGCTGCTCGCCGCAGGGGTCAGCCCGGCCTTGGTGCACTCCTTCCACAGGGTGTGGAAAAACTTCGCCGGGTTCTGCATCCGGCGCGGCTACGGTGCCGACCCTGACGTGCTGGCCGTCAAGGCGCCACGGCAACCCCAGCGAGAGCCGGACACGTACAGCGCCGAGGACGAGCGCAGGATCATCAAGGCCGCCCGGTCGCCGCGGGACCGGCTGCTAATCGAGGTGTTGATGCGGACCGGCCTGCGCCTCGAGGAGGTGGCCCACCTGTCGGTCGACGATGTCATCGACGGACCCGAGGGCGCCTACCTGCGTGTGCGGCAGGGGAAGGGCGCAAAGGACCGTGTGGTCCCGCTCGACACCGGGAAGGTCCGGCTCAGCAAGAAGTTGCGCGACTACATCCGGCACGCGCGGCCAGCCACGGATGGGGGGTCGTCGGCGCTCTTCCTGTCGCAGCGGTCGCGGGGTGGCGTGTACGAGCCGCTGACCGGGCGGGCGGTGCAGCTGGTGATGCGGCGGATCAGCATGGAGACCGGGATTCGGGTGCATCCGCACAAGTTCCGGCACACCTTTGCCACGCGTGCGCTGAGCGCCGGAGTGGACGTCATGGCCCTGCAGCGGGTGCTCGGGCACACGACCCTCGCGATGGTCAGCCGCTACGTCCACTACCAGAAGGCCGACCTCCTCGAGGCCTGGAAGAAGCGGAGCGACTGAGGGTCAGGCGACGTCGAGCGGGAGCTGATAGCTGTCCGCGCGAGCGCCCGGCGCCGCATGCCGCGAGGGGTGGGGATGGTCTGTCGGCGCCGGTGCGACGAGGGCGACGGTCGCGCGCCGCCCACGCGCGGGTTGCTGGTTCGCGGGGGCACGCGCCCACCGCTCGAGCTCGGAGACTACCGGCGCGGATGCCAGCGCCCGGGCGAGGCGCGTGGCCGTCGAGACGTTGAGCGGTCGTCCTTGGACGGCGGCGGACGCGGTAGCCACGGTCACATGGGCACGCACCGCCAGTTCGGTCAGCGTCAATCCGCGGACGCGGAGTGCCTGAGCGAACTCCTGGTCGAAAGCGATCCGTGTGAGCATGCCACCGAGCATCGCCAGCGGCTTGGACTGGCGAGGGACACACCATGGACACGCAGCCGGGGTGGCCCTGAACACGGTCGGCGTGGGTTTCGAAGTACCTGGATCGGATGGACCGCCGATGAACCCACGGTGGACGCAAACGCTCGGCACAGCTCGGCACAGTGTGTTCATCGCAGGTGACGAGCGGGGTGAGCACCACCTGGCCGTTGCCCCGGCCGGCGTGGCTCAGAGCTCGACTTCGTCGCGCTCGACCGCGCGACGAAGCGAAGGACGAAAACGGCTAGCGACGTCCACCGCGTATCCGAGGAGGGCGCTGAGCTCTCGCTCGAGGGCCACGACGTCAAGCAACGTGCGCCCCGCCTCGAGGTCGACGAGGAGGTCCACGTCGCTAACATCGTCTGCCGTAGCGCGGGCAACCGAGCCGAAGACGCGGATGTGGCTCGCCCCGTGCCGCCGAGCGATCGCGAGGATGTCAGGCCTTTGCGAGCGAAGTCGTCGATCGTCAGAGCCACGGTGCCGACGCTACACCGGCTGCAGCCCACCCGTCGCTTGGCGCTGACAGTCGTGCAACCTGCTCGTCGCTATCGTCAACCCGTCGCCTGCTGACGTCCCCGCCCCGTGCATTCCCGCCTGGCTCGCGCCCGACCCCAATACACACAGTGGCACCTCCCTGGTGGGAGTAGGTTTAATCAACGCGTGACTGACGGGCAGCATGCCATCCACCTTTCGGCCGCAGGCCTCGAACGGGTTGCCGCTCTGCGTCTTTCTGGCCTCCCGCTATCGACCTTCCTCGCCTTGCTGGCCAGGCTTGACTCGACTGGCCGAGCGGAGATCACCCAGCCCGAACTCGGAAAGATTCTCTCAACGGGTCCCGGCAAGGTCTGGCAGTCGCTCCGAGTACTCGTCGACGCTGGCGTGATAGATCCACCACTCGCGCGAGCTGGTTTCGGGCGACGTACGCCCTATCGCATTCCAGATGACCTGGCCATTGCTCCCAGCGTTGCGCCCCGGCAGACCGCGCGCCGTCGCGGCTTCGAACCCGCGATAGTGTCCTCGCCGGCGCTTAAGGAGAGGGGCCGGTAGGCGAACGCGATAGCCCATAAGCATGCCGGCATCGCCAAGCGCCCCGGCGTCGGCGGGTATCCTGCGCGAGCAGTGATCCCCGACTACCAAACATTCATGGTGCCGCTGCTCCGGGCTGTCGCCGACGGCGAGACCCACCGGACCAGTGAACTGCTGCCCAGGCTGGCGGACGAGTTCGGGCTTTCCGAGGAGGAACGCTCGACCCTGGTTCCCAGCGGGAGAGCGACAGTGCTCTACAGCCGGGTTCAGTGGGCCCGCACGTACATGTACCAAGCCGGGCTGCTGACTTCCCCAAAGCGGGGTTACATCCGTCTGTCTGATGAGGGGCGCCAGGTCATCTCCACCAACCCGAAGCGAATCGATCTTGCCTTCCTGAGGAAGTACCCCGCGTTCGTCGATTTCGAGAGCCGCACCAAGGCGCCACCTGTGCCCGGAGCGATAGCACTCGACGGGAGTAGTGGCCCAACCATTGGGGGTACCGCGGAGACGCCTGATGAGACCCTCGAGCGGACATGGCGCGAGTTGCGCACGCAGGTAGCGGTGGAGGTGCTCGAGAAGGTCCGAAGTGCGTCTCCGCGATTCTTCGAAGAGCTGGTGGTTCGCTTGCTGGTTGCGATGGGGTACGGAGGGTCCTACGCAGACGCAGCTTCGGTCGTGGGCAAAAGTGGCGACGAGGGCATCGACGGCATCATTAAGGAGGACCGCCTCGGACTTGACGCTCTGTACGTCCAGGCGAAGCGATGGCAGAGCGTGGTGGGTCGGCCGGTGATCCAAGCCTTTGCGGGGAGCCTTGAAGGAGCTCGGGCTCGCAAAGGCGTGATGATCACGACGTCATCGTTCACCCCTGACGCCAAGAGCTACGTCAACCAGATCGAAAAGCGGATCGTGCTCATCGACGGGCCCACGTTGGCGGAGCTAATGATCGAACATTGCGTCGGCATCGCAACCGATCGGACCTACGTTGTTCCACGGATCGACCTCGACTTCTTCGAAGAAGGATGATGGACCCTCGCGCGGGACAGATCCTCTCGTCAGCCGGGCAAATCAGGATGACATCGCACCTCCCGGGGGCATCCGGCGCGGCTACTGCACGCCAGCGGTCGCTGTGCCGTCACAAGCCAACTCTCCGCAGACTAGCACGGCCGACTCAGGACCAGTGTTCATTCGCGCCGTATAGCAAGTAGAACGGGTGTCTTTTCGCTGACCGGAGTCGGCCGCCCCGCTCCGACAGCATCCTTGCCCCTGCAAGGACCGCCCATGATGCGGCAGACAGCCCCGCAGCCACCCGCGCGTCGAGGTGACCAAAGCTGAGTGCGGTAGCAATTACGGGAGCTGGAGCGGTGCTTCCGACCGCCCCCAGAAGACTTCCCTCTACGCGGGCGAGCTCGGTACGTATATCTGCGAAGGCCGGTTCGACCTCCTTCAGGTATACGTCCCGGATCGCGTCGTTGAATGATTCATCAAGGGGATCGTTTGCGACCGCGTCAAGCTGGGTGACCGCTCTACGGAATGCGGGCAAGTGCTCGCCGAGCGCCTCACGAGCTTCGATGACTCCACGCATTGAGGCCGTTGGATACGCCGGAAGGTTGCCGACCAACCCCGTAGCCATCGTCGCTTCCGAAACCCGACGCGCCGTGAGCTCGGGGATCCGCCACGCCCCTTCCGCGATAGCGGTCGATACCAAACTGCCGCTCGCGTCGTCGAAGAGGGGGTACGCGCGGGTCCCCTGGACCGCTTCACGCAGGCCGTCTACAAAATGGTCGACAAGACGGTCGTAATCCGCGACAGCCTCTTGGACCAGCCCGAAGCTCAAGAGTCCGGCGTCCCAGGCGACATCAAGCTCCCTGCCGCCAGCCTCCGTCCACAACCGATCTCCGACAGCACTGATCTCATCCCACCGTTCGTCGAATCCGCGTTGAAGCTTCCGTTGCTGCACGAGGGCTCGGCCGGACATATGGCGCGCCCGAAGCAGCGATCTCAGTTCTGGGAGCGCGGTGGATGCATCGGCCTGTCCGAGGAGAGCGGAAATCGGGCCACTCATCGTGAGTCGTTCGTCGGCCGTCATGCTTTGCAGGTTGCGGACGACGAAGAGCATCGCTGCCGTGGGGCTCACCAGCTCAACGGTGTCACCGTATAAGAGCGCCGTCTTCGTGATTTCTGTCTCTCTGGCGAGGTCAAAACTGTCCGGAGCGACAGCCACCCTCAACATGAGCCCAGGATCGGAGGGCTGGCCTTTTCGCTTCGCCTTCATCATGCGCAGCGCTGCGTCGCCCGCTCCGCCCTCGACGACGAGCTTGGCAAGTGCGCTCGCGAGGGTGGGGTCCGCCATGTGCGAACTCTAGCGCGGAGGAAGCGACGGCAGTTACTGATGGTGCCTTCTCTTGCATGCTGTCACCGCACGTGTGCCGCCTCAACCGGCCTTGCGGAATTGCTCATAACGGACCTCGAGATACTCAACTGCGGGATGGTCAGCTCGCTGCCGGGGTAGGGAGATTGGCTGCCCATGAACACCCTGGAGACCATGCAGCAGCATGGGTCCATCGTGTTCATCAAGTATGTCCTTTCGAACCTCGATGACCCGAGCAGGTGAGACGCCGATCATATTGCTGTCGAATGCGCCGTGATGCAACTTGCACAGGGCGAGGCCGTTAGTCACGCGGGGCACTCCGCGGACGTCTGCGTCAGGAACGATATGTGCAGCGTCTAGCAACTCACGATGGCGGAGGCTGCAGACTGAACACGAATGCCGATACGCGCGGAGTACACGCTGACTGAAAGCGGCCTGGTGCAAGCGCTGAAGTACCAGGCGCGCCCGATACGCGCGGGCGGGCTCTTCGGCGAAGAACATTGCCGCATCCACCGGCACGCTGGCCGGGGTCTCGGCGACCGCGATGCGGAACGCCAGCTGCCCACGCAGTTCCTCGACAACGTACACCGGGCTAAACAACGCGTATATCCCCTCCACGATTCCGTGGAAATAGATCAACGGGAGACGCGCCTCCATCGCCTCACGCAATCCGTTGTTGTCGCGGTGGTTGGGATTGGTCTGAAAGTACCGATAGACCAGATAGTCGTCTTGAACGAGGTCCCCGTACGGGTTGCGCGGGGAGGTTGTGATGGTGAGAGGTAGGTCGAGGATCGAAGGCTTGAAGATCCCCTGTGGACCCATCAGCTTGACCGTGCTTCCGCGAAAGGAGAAGCCGGCGGCGATGATCCGCCATGGGATGGCATCTCGACCGAACCGCAAGGCAAGCTGCTCGACATGCGCCATCGCTGCCGACCGGACTTCGAGGTCACGATCAACGTCCACGGCTGGGAGCGTAGAACTGCTTCGACTATGCGACAAGCCTCCGGGCCTCCTAGGGCGCTCTGCCGCCCTTGCTCGGCGTCGATCGCCTCGTCCTATTCCGCGCCTTCGGGCGAGGGCAGTAGAGCGCTACTTCCGAAGTAGTTCTGATATCATTTGGCCATGAGAGTGACAGAACGGCCCTTTTCAGATCTCCTCAGACACCCTAAGGACGTTGCCATCGAGGTAGATGAAGGGGATGTCGTCCTTCGCCGTCGCGACGAACCCGATCTGCGGCTGACGCGGGCGGACCGGGAGACGGAGAGGGCGGCGGCGTTCGCCGCATTCGGCCGTACGTTGCGCAACCTGGCTGTCCACAACCCCAGGGCGCTCGGGGATGCGCTTGGTGACGCATTTCCTTGGCTCGAGTTCCTGCCCGGTGCAGATCGGCGCTCGTTTGTCGAGGAGTTTTCCCGCGTAGCCGCTGCCGCGGCCGACCTCGACACGTACGGGCCAATGAGCCAGCTCGTACGTGAGTGGCGGGCGACGGCAGAGATCCACGCGGATCCGAAGCTGGCTCGGCGGCTTCGCCGGCCGACTGATGCCGCCGGCGGGCGCGTTGCTCTGCCCGCCGCATAGCGCATGCCGAAGCGACGGGAACGCGTCGCGCCGCCGCCTCGAGCGGGAGAGTGGGACCTCCGATACGCGACCAGCGAAGCGGTAACCGGATGGGCGAATGTGTGCGCTGCCGCACCCACCAACAGCCGAACTGCGTGGGAGCGGATCACGAGCGATCCTCGTCAGCGGGATGCAAGGCAGCATCCGCTTCGAGGCAGCTTGGGGAGCCGCCTCGTCAACGGCACGCCCATGGAGCAGTGGCAGTACGAGGTGACCGGAGCCGGCCGGCTCTGGTACTGCATTGACGACGCGCACCGTACGGTGTGGCTGACTGATGCGGTCACCGGCCATCCCAAGGTGACAGAGTGACTGTTTGACCTGCCGACCCGGCGCGTCACCACCTGCGCACAGCGACCGCCTTGGCCGGCCGGCGTTGCCAGCGTGGCTACTCGGTGGGTCGGGCGGACTGCTCTTGAATCCGCCTCGGCGATCGGGCAAGATCCGCCCCGTGCTGCGGATCATGGCTACTTCCCTCGCGGTGATAGGGCTCGCCGGATGTGGCTCCAGCACGGCGTCGAGCAACCCGGTCAACTCCACCGCCCCCACCGCGGCCACGTCTGCGCCGACCCTGGCACCCACCCCACTGCCCACCCCGTTGCCGACGCCGAATCCTACGGTGGTATTGAGCGGCCGGGGGGATGGAGTGATGAACGTCCCGGCGCCTTACGACACGTCACCTGGACTGCTATCGGGAAGCAACACCGGCCGGTCGAACTTCATCGTCGAGCCGCTCAGCCCGGACAACACGACAGGCGGCGTGCTCTTCAATGCGCGACAAGGGATACGACACCAAG
>QHBU01000193.1 GCA_003244045.1 Candidatus Aeolococcus gillhamiae | reverse complement strand
ATCATGGACGGGGGTCTGGTCGCCGAGCTGGAGAAGCATTTCCTGGAAGACCTCGGCGTCTCCCGGGAGATCGACCTGGAAGCGTGGAAGCGGCGGCCTTGGTGGCGCCGAGCCGGCGAGATCGCCACCGACATCGGGCGCCAGTCGCTCTGAGGGACGGCGGTCATGGACATTCAGGCTGCCGGGTCGAACCAATCGAGGCCAGGGAACCGGGCAAGATCGCGGTCTGCGGTGACCACGGCACCCCTTGGCGAGCCGTAGCACCATTCATGCTACGCTTTCAGGGTGGCTCGCTCGATACACGTCCGCCTCGATGACCTGTCAGCAGCCGCTCTCCAAATAGTCCGCGCCGGCGGCATGAGCGATTCCGAGGCGGTACGGACCGCGCTTCGCGAGGCGGCGTCACGCCGGCGAGCCCGCTCAGCTCTTCGGGAAGAGGTTCGTCAGGTTGCAGCCGACGAGGACGACCGCAAGGAGATGCGACGTATCAGGGAGCAGATGGCCGAGCTGGCACCGTCGCCGCCCGACTGAATGGTCCGTGGCGAGCTATTCCACCTGCCCCCACCGCGAGGCGCACGAGGGCATGAGCAGCGCGGCGCCCGCTACGCGGTGATTGTGCAAGCCGATGAGTTCCTGGACCTCTCGACCATCCTCGTCGCACCCACGTCCATCAGTGCTCGCCCGACGAGCTTCCGCCCGACGATCTCGTTGGATGGAAGGGAGACCCGGGTCATGGTGGAGCAGACTACGGTGATCGACCCACAACGACTTGGCTCGTGTGCCGGACGCTTGGGAGCAAGCGAATTGGGCGCCGTCGACAACGCGCTCGCGCTACTCCTAGGCCTCTAGCTGGCTCAGTATTGTCGCCTGAGAAGGCACTAGCCAATATGCAGGCACTGCAGCTAGACTGATGGCATGGGAGTGGCCATCACCGTGCGGGATGTCCCGCCGGAGGTCCGGGACGAGCTCGCCGCCCGCGCCGCGCGGGCGGGCAAGTCTCTGCAGGAGTACCTGCGCGGCTTCCTCGTCGACGCGGTGTCGAAGCCGGCGGTGACGGACGTGATCGCCAGGGCCCGCGCCCGGGTATCCGCGACCGGCATCCGTGTCGACGCCGATGCCATTCTCGAGGCCCGGGACGTCGATCGACGGTGAGCCCGAGCATCGTCTGCGATGCCTCGACGCTGGTGGCCATGCTGGTGGACGGCGGATCGGACGGGGAGTGGGCCACCTCCGTATTGAGCGACGCCGACCTCCTCGCGCCGCACCTCCTGGTCTTCGAGGCGGCCAACGTGTTGCGCCGCTTGGCGGCCGCCGGCCTGGTGAGCGCCGACCAGGCCGCCCAGGGCCATGTCGACCTCATGGATGTTCAGTTGGAGCTGTGGCCGTACGATCTCGTCGCCGCCCGGTCTTGGCAGCTGCGGGACAACCTGTCCGTCTACGACGCCAGCTATGTGGCGGTCGCCGAGCTGACCGGCGCGACCCTCGCCACGCTCGATCGGAGGATCGGACGAGCACCAGGTCTCCGCTGCGTGGTCGTCAGTCCCTGAGCAGCGAGTCCAGCCGCTGACAATCCGCTGTCACACGGGCAAGGTAGGACCCGCTTAGTTTACATAACGAGGATTATAGGCGGCCATCCGCCTTCGGTTTCGGTGGAGGCGCGTGGAGATCGAAGCTGCGCAGAGCCCCGATGACGGCGGCCGCGTCCGGCTCGCCGAGCAATACCCGAC
>QHBU01000192.1:1367-3293 GCA_003244045.1 Candidatus Aeolococcus gillhamiae | reverse complement strand
CAGCCCCCGGTGGGGGCGAAGGCGTAGGTGAGGGTGTGGCCGGGGACGGTGGCCCCCGTCAGCCGTCCTGGGCCGTCGTAAGTGAAGGTGGCAGACGGGGTGCCGTCGACGGTCTGGGCCACAACTCGGCCGGCCTGGGAGCGGGTGACACTGTCGCTGACCAGCGACGCCCCTCCGGCCTGGGTGAAACCCAGCCCGGTGGTCCGCCCAGCCGGGTCCCGGCCCAGCGACGACAGGGCGCTGCCGTTGGCGTAGGCCACCGAAGCCAGCTCCCCGGCCGAGTCGTAGGCGGGCGTGGCCAGGGTGGCCCCATCGAGCTTCTGGGCGGTGGGGCGGCCGGCCGCGTCGTAGTCGGTGTGGCGGGTGCCGTCGCGCCCCACCGTGTCGATGACCCGTCCGGGCTGGTCGTAGGTCGAGGTGGTGCTGTTGGCGAAGGCGTCGGCATAGGACACCACCCGGCCCAGCACGTCCACGGTGGTGGTGATGGTACCAGCCGGGTCTGATCTGAGACCGTGCTGACCCGGGGGTCGCCCAGCAGGCCGGCGTAGGAGTAGGTCACCGTGCGGGCCCCGCCGGCCATGCCGGCGACGGCGGGAACGGCTTTGGTGAGCAGTCGGCCCCGGGCGTCGTAGGTCAGGCAGGTCCAGGGATCGGAATTGCGCCGGGCGGCCACCATCCGCCCGGCGGCGTCGTAGACCACCTCGGTGGTCCACGCCGGGGTGGGCCCGCCGTCGGGGCTGGGGGCGGAGGTGAGCCGGGGCAGGCCCCCCTGGTTGGCGCTTGCCCCCCACACGGATTGGCCCGGGACTCGCTCGGGTTCAACGACCTTTGGATCTCATTCGTGTCGCCAGCGCATAACCCACCGTGAACAAGAGAACGAGTCCAATGAATGAACCCGCCGCCCAAATTGCTTCCGATGTTGACAACCCTTTATCAGCAGCCTTTAGGGACACTCCAATAACGAAGACACCTGTCCAGAACAGAGGTCGTCTTCAGGCCGTAGCCACGGCCGGTGTTGCGGTACTGGCTGCCGTCCTGGGGGCCTGTTCAAGTGGCGGCGCGAGCTCGTCGTCGACGCCGGCGACCCTCCGCTTTGGCATCGGCCCCTACCAGCCCACGGCCACCGATACCCGCAAAGCATGGGAACCCTTCTTCGCCTACGTGGCCAAGCAGGTGGGCGCCAAGTACGAGCTGGAGGTGACGAACGACTTCGGCGGCATCGCCGTCGCTCTGGGGAGCAAGAAGGTCGACCTGGCCTGGCTGGGACCGTATGGGTACGTGATCGCCAACCACAGCGGTGGCGCCAAGGCCATCGCAACCGCCAACTACGACGGCAAGCCCGTCTACCACTCGATCGTCATCGGCCCACCGGACTCGCCGGTCCGCAACTACCCCGACGACGCCAAGGGCATGTCGATGTCGTTCGCGGAGGTGGACTCCACTTCGGGCTGGCTGGTCCCGACCTACTTCCTCAAGACGCGCAACATCGACCCCCACACCTGGTTCAAGTACTCGGAGGGGGCAGCCCACCCTGCCCAGGAGACGGCGGTGGCAGCGCGCAAGGTCGACCTGGCCACTGACTACGACCGCAACCGCACGGCCATGATCGAGGGGGGCGAGATAAAAGACGGCGACACCAAGGTGGTGTGGACGTCGCCCGACTTGCCCAACGACGCCATCGCGGTGCGATCAGGGCTCAGTCCGTCCCTGGCCAAGAAGCTGCAGGAGGTGATCACCAAGATCACTCCCGAGCAGGCGGCAACCCTGCTGCCCAAGCACTACGACGGCTTCGTCGTCGCCACCGACGACACCTACAAGATCATCCGCGACGCCGCCACCAGCTTGAACAAGCTCGCCGGCTGAGCCCCCCGGTGACCGACACGGGAGCTGGTCTGGAGCCCCGGGGCCCTGCTTCCCGCTCAGGGG
>QHBU01000192.1:0-1312 GCA_003244045.1 Candidatus Aeolococcus gillhamiae | reverse complement strand
CAGGGGGCCGCTCGGGCCCTGCCGAGCCGCCGTTCGGCGCCACGTCGGCGCCGAAGGCGGCGAACCCCGTGGGAGAAGGTCCGGCGGGTCGGCATCGCTGCCGTCGTTGCCGCCGCGTACGTCGAGTCGATCAGGCTGGTGCGGGTCCGACCCCGTGAGCTGGCTCTCGGCGTCCCGACCATATGGGGCTGGGTGCGACGGGCGTTCCCGCCTGCTACCGGGGAGATAGGCGTGCTCAGCTATCGGGCCGCCCAGACCGCCGCCATCGCCCTGGTCGGCACCTCCATCGCCGCGGTGCTGGCTCTTCTCGTGTGCCTGCCGGCGGCGCGCAACGTCAGCCGCAACCCTCTTGTTCGCCTTCCCGCCCGCCTCCTGCTCAATGGGCTGCGGGGGATCGACTCGTTCGTGTTCGCCCTGCTGTTCGTGGTCGCCGTGGGCCTGGGCCCCTTCGCTGGCGTGCTGGGCATCGCGTTCCACACATGGGGCAGCATGGGCAAGTTGTTTAGCGAGACGATCGAGGGCCTGCCCCGAGGCCCGATGGAAGCGGCTGAGCTGACCGGGGCCAGCCGGTTCAAGGTCGCCCTGTTCACCACCTTGCGCGATGCCATGCCCGGACTGGCGTCGGTGGGCCTGTACCTGCTCGAGTTCAACGTGCGGGCCTCGACAGTGCTGGGCATCGTGGGGGCCGGGGGGATCGGCCAGGATCTCAAGAACAGCCTCGACCTGCTGGACTTCCCTAGGCTTGCCACGATCGTGGCCGTCATCTTGGTGATGGTCACCGCCATCGACCAGTTGTCCTCGGCGCTCCGTCGCTCCCTCGGGTGAGGCCGACGCCCGTGCTCAGCGTTGCGGGCCTCGTCCACCATTACGGCGAGCGCCGGGTGCTCGACGGCGTCTCCTTTGAGGTCGACGCTGGCGAGGTGGTGGCCGTGATCGGGCCCAGCGGCGCGGGCAAGACGACGCTGTTCCGCTCGGTCACCGGCCTTGTCGATCCTGATGGCGGACGGGTCTGCATCGGCGGACGAGAGCTGGGTGCCCTCTCGGGTGCGGAGCTACGGGCAGTGCGCCGGGAGATGGGCGTGATCTTCCAACAGTTCAACCTGGTGCGGCGCCACAGCGCTGTCGACAACGTGCTCGTGGGGCGGTTGGCCGGGGTGCCCCTGTGGCGGGTGGCCCTGCGCAGGTTCCCCGCTGCCGACGTGGAGATCGCCCTTGACTGCCTCGACCGGGTGGGGCTGGGCGACTTCGCCGATGCTGGTGCCGACCTCCTCTCTGGCGGTCAACAGCAGCGGGTGGCGATCGCCCGGGCGTT
>QHBU01000191.1 GCA_003244045.1 Candidatus Aeolococcus gillhamiae | reverse complement strand
GCGTCGACCCGGTCCGCGATGCTGGCCCATCCCAGGATGCGGGCGAGGAGCTCGAGATCCCACCCGAGGGACATCCGACGTTGATCTGGGTCCTGCATGAAGGGAGCGAGCCACTCGTAGTCGGCGTCGGCGCGCTCGCATACCCAGTCGAGCACCTCGTCGAAAGCCATCGGACGCCGCTCGAGCATGTCGAGGATCTCGGGAGTCAACTCGTCAAGGAGCTCCTCGTGGCCGCGAAAGCGGTTGTTGGCATAAAAGGCGGCCAGTGGGCCCAGCGGAGGCAGCGCGTCGGTGGCCTTGATCCACCGCTGCAAAGGCTTGTCCTCGAGCGCTCCCCATGCGGCCGTGGCTCGAAGCTTGCCGTGCACCTTGCGAAGCGCGCCGGCGGAGATCGCCCAGCGGATCATGAATCCGAGCTCGGGCAACTCCGCGGCGGACCTCGTCTTGAAGGTGTGTTCACCGATCGTCTGGTCGATGCGATCCATGGTTCCGAGCAGCGTTACGAGCTTCCTCGCGTCGGCGAGCGTCGGTTGGCCTGTCTGGGTCAGCTTGCGTCCGTCGCCGTAAAAGCCGGTCAGCACCTTGAAGCGAGACAGCACGGGAGTGCCCTCCGCCGACGCGATCACCTCGCCCGGCGCGGTGGCGGTGCTGGGCCTCTTCCTCGAAGCTGGCTGCGGCAGCTTCATGGGGCCACTTCGCTGGAGAGCCTCGTTGATCGCATCCATGTCGGAAAGGTCCACGCCACGGGCCTTGAGGGCCGCGAGCACGGCCTTGGCTGGCCCAGCGACGGCGGGATCGCCGATCCGGTCGAGGAACTCCGGCTCCAACTCGTCGACGGTGGCGAGGATCTCGTCGACGAACGCGGAATCGAGCCCGGTGCGCTCGGCGCAGAACCTGGCGAAGGCCCGCACGACGGCGGGGAGCGCGGTTGCCTGATCGGAGTCGAGCAGGAGCTTGCGCGGCGCCAGGTCGCCGAGAAGCAGGGAGACCACGTTCGGGCTCCACCGCAGCGGCCGGCCCTCGTAGTCGGAACGGAGGTCTACCAAGTGCTGAGCGAGGAGCTCGACATCAGCCCGAGGCACTTGGCTGGTGAGGCCCCCCCCTTGCGGGGAGGCGATGAACTCCTTGACAAGGAGTTCCCGGTCTGCTTGGGGGACCTCTGTGTCGCTCGGACGCTCGTCGGTGACGCCCGCCCGCCGCAGCCGTGCCCAGATCAGGGCTCTGTGGTGAGCGAAGTCATCGGATCGCAGCTCGGTGTCGCCGTTCCAAAGGTCCGACATCGCCATCGCGTCGCGCAGTTGGCGCAACACCTTGTCGATGGGGGCTTCGTCCAGCCTCATGTGCGGATCGACCGCGCACCTCCATGACGCGACGACATCGTCGAGGTCAGCTCCGATCCAGACGTCTTTGGCCTGGCCCGACAGGTTGTGGTCCACAAGCACGACGAGTGCGTGCTCGCCAGGCGCGCCCTCCTGGCGGAACCTGAGGATCAAAGACTCCTGGTCGCCGAAGACATCCGAGGCGATCCAGCCTCGTGTCGGGGTGACGAGCCCGACGGAGCCAAACCAGCCGGGTGAAGCAGCGACCACTCCTCGCAGCTCGCCGGCGACCGATGTCGCTAGGTGGCGGTCAGGAGGCGGTACCACCGCAGCGAGGGCAGTTGCGACCGCGGCAGCGTGCTGGTCGCCGCGCTGCCGGCACCGTTGGATCAGCTCCTCCTCGAAGGGTGGCACGTCCATGCGTTCGAGTCGGGCTTGCCAGCGGGAGCGCTCGAACACGTCCAGCAGGGCGCTCGCCCAGGTCTCGGCGCCGACCGGATCGCGCGCCTAGTCCCGCGCACCGTGAACGTCACGATCATCCTCCTGAGCGTCGACGAGGCGGCGATGCTCGAGCGCTCGCTCCCGGCTGCGCTGGTGCAGGAACCGGCGCCGAAGGAGGTGGTGGTGGTGGACAACGCGTGTACCGATGCCACAGCCGAGCTGGCAGCTCGCCTAGGTGTGCGGTGCATCGCGCTCGCGCCACGGCGCACGTACGCGGCTGCGATCAACGAGGCGGTCGCGGGCACCGAGGGCGACGCCGTGCTGCTGCTGAACGCCGACTG
>QHBU01000190.1 GCA_003244045.1 Candidatus Aeolococcus gillhamiae | reverse complement strand
CCCGCCGACGACTTCACCGACCCGGCGGTGGCGACGACCTTCGCCCATCTCGGCTCGACGGTGGCGCTGAGCCGCGCCCTCACCGAGATCGGCATCTATCCCGCGGTGGACCCGCTCGACTCGTTCAGCCGCGCGCTCGATCCGACCGTGGTCGGCGACGGGCACTACCGCGTCGCCCAGGGCGTCAAGCGCGTGCTCCAGGAGTACAAGGAGCTCCAGGACATCATCGCCATCCTCGGTCAGGAGGAACTGACCGACGACCAGAAGGTGACCGTCCAGCGCGCCCGTCGCGTGCAGCGCTTTCTCTCGCAGCCGTTCTCGGTCGCGCAGCAGTTCACCGGCCGCGAGGGCAAGTACGTCCCGCTCGAGGAGACAGTCCGCGGTTTCGCCGAGATCCTCGACGGCAAGCACGACGACCTTCCCGAGGATGCCTTCTACATGGTCGGCACCATCGACGAGGCCGTGGAGAAGGCCAAGGAACTCGGTGGCGGCGAGGACGAGGACGCCCCCGACGACAAGGACAAGGCCGTCGGCCCCGAAGGCGAGGCCGAGGGCGAGAACGAGGAGTCGCAGGACGGCGAGGCCAAGGACAAGCAGCCCAAGGGCGAGGCGAAAGCCGACGACGGCGCCAAGGCGGCGACCAAGGACACCACCGAAACCAAGGACACCAAGGCCGAGTCCACCGACGGCGCCGCGACGGCCGACAAGGGTGAGGCGGCTCCCGCCGAGGACGGTGAGCAGCAGCCTGCCAAGACCGCCGACGAGAAGCAGGCCGACAGCGGGTCTGACAAGAAGGAGACGACAACAGTCGCCAAGTCGAAGGCCGACGGGGAAAAGAACGCCGACCCCAAGGCGAAGTCCAAGCCCACCGCGAAGGCGGGGGAGAAGGACCAGCCGGAGAAGGGGAAGACCAGCTAGGTGGCCAACAAGCTGCAGGTCGAGCTGCTCACTGCCGAGGGGCACGTGCTCAGCGAGGAAGCGGACTTCGTGGTCGCCCCCGGGCTCGAGGGCGACCTCGGCGTGCTGCCGCGGCACATCCCGCTGCTGACCCCGCTGCGCACCGGCGAGATCATGGTGCGCAACGACGGCCAGGAGCAGTACTTCTTCGTTGGCGGCGGATTCCTGGAGGTCACGCCTGAGAAGGTGGTGATCCTCGCCGACGTGGCCGAACGTGCCGAGGACATCGACGAGGCCGCGGCCGAGGAGGCACGCAAGGCAGCGCAGGACGCGCTGGCGCAGGACGAGAGCGACGTGCAGGCGGCGGTGCAGCTCGAGCACTCCATCTTCCGCCTGCGGGTTGCCGAGATCCGCCGCCATCATCACCGCGACCGCCGCGGCGACCAGGGCGGCTGAGGGTCAGATCGCGCGCATCCGGTTGTTGCGCGGGTTGTGTTCGACCTCGGCCAGGCCCAACCGTTCCAGCAGCGGCGGTAGGTACATCCCGAACCGTCCGCGCAGACCCTTCTTCAGCCCGTACCAGCCACCGACCGGGTTGTCGGGTGAACGGCCCCAGGCTTCGACGGTGCCCTCGGCGGCCGGCTTCTGCTCATCGGCGCTCCCCAGCGGCACCCAGTCGCCCTGGCTCTTCAGCCAGGCGTGGAGATCCTCGATGCAGCTGAGGTGGTATCGCAGCTGGGTGGTGCCGACCTGGCAGACGAGCGCCGGCGGATCGAGGCTCTCGTCTCGATACATCGCGTACTCGGACGAGCCGCTCGGGGTGGTCAGCAGCCAGGGAACGTCCCTGGTGCCCTCTCGTTTGTCCGAATCGCCGGCCATGACTCACCTCACTGTGCCGCTGAATCGCGCCGCGCAGTCTATCTCTGTAGGCTTGCCCGGCCATGGACAGTCCTCCGGGTCTCGACCTCGACGCGCTGACATCGTTCCTGCAATCGCACGGCGTGTCGACGGCCGGAGACCTCAGTGGGGAGGTGATCGCCGGCGGCCGCTCGAACCTCACCTATTCAGTGACCGATGGTGCGCATCACTGGGTGGTGCGGCGTCCGCCGCTGGCCCACGTCCTGCCCACCGCCCATGACATGACGCGGGAATGGCGCGTGATCAGCGCCTTGCAGGACACAGAGATCCCCGTGCCCGGGGCGGTCGTCATGTGTGAGGACGCGACGGTCATGGGCGCGCCCTTCTACGTGATGGACTTCGTCGACGGCCACGTCGTGCGCGACCGTCTACCCGCAGAGTGGCCGGCCACGGCGGCCACCCGCGAGGCCATGTCGGCGGCGCTGGTGGACACGCTGCTCACCCTGCACGCGCTCGACCCTGACGCCATCGGACTCGGTGATTTCGGCCACCCGCAAGGGTTTCTCGAGCGCCAGGTGCGACGCTGGTGGCGGCAGTGGGAGGGGTCGAAGACGCGGGAGCTGCCGGCCATCGATGAACTGCATCGCCGTCTCCTCGAGGCCATCCCGGCACAGTCGGCTGCGGGCATCGTCCACGGCGACTACCGCTTCGACAACGTCATCTACGCCCCCGAGGACCCCGGCCGCATCGACGCCGTCGTCGACTGGGAGATGAGCACCGTGGGCGACCCGCTGTGTGACCTCGGGCTGCTTGTCGTGTACTGGGTGACCGACCCCGGCGAGGCGGCGGCCTCGGCGCTTCCCGGCGGACGCGTCAGCCTCGGTGAGGGATTCCCGAACCGCGAGCAGATGCTCGCGCGGTACGCCGCGAGAAGTGATCGTGACCTCTCCAACCTCGAGTGGTACGTCGCGCTCGGACACTACAAGCTGGCGATCATCGCCGAGGGGATCAACGCTCGGTTTCTCCTCGGGATGACGGTCGGCGAGGGATTCGAGACCATGGGACCGGCGGTTCCGCTGATCGTCGACCGGGCCTTGGAACGGGCGAGCGCATCCGGCCTCGCCGGGCTCTCAGGAGGAGGCTGATGGACTTCGCATATTCGCCGCGCGTCGTGGAGCTGCGCGAACAGCTCTGGGACTTCATGAACACGCACGTGTTCCCTGC
Organism: Candidatus Aeolococcus gillhamiae; assembly: GCA_003244045.1. Taxonomy (GTDB): domain Bacteria; phylum Chloroflexota; class Dormibacteria; order Aeolococcales; family Aeolococcaceae; genus Aeolococcus; species Aeolococcus gillhamiae. The sequence goes on along the minus strand of QHBU01000190.1, from coordinate 6,254 downwards.
CGAGGAGCGCTACTTCGCGGAGTTCTCGGCGGCGACCGTGCCGCACCACATTCCCGCCGTGATGGATGAGCTCAAGGCCGAGGCCCGCTCTCGCGGTCTGTGGAACCTGTTCCTTCCCGACGAACGCTTCGGCGCCGGGCTCACCAACCTCGAGTACGCGCCGCTGGCCGAGATCACCGGGCACAGCCTGATCGCCCCTGAGGCGATCAACTGCTCGGCGCCCGACACCGGCAACATGGAGGTCCTCGCCCTCTTTGGCTCGCCGGAGCAGCAGGAGACCTGGCTCAAGCCGCTGCTGGCCGGCGAGATCCGCTCCTGCGTCGCCATGACCGAGCCCGACGTGGCCAGCAGCGACCCGACCAACATCAGCACCCGCATCGAGCACGACGGCGACGAGCTGATCATCACCGGACGCAAGTGGTGGACCAGCGGCGCCGCGCACCCCATGGCCAGGGTCTCGCTGCTCATGGGTCTCAGCGACCCGGACGCGGAACCTCATCGGCGCCACTCGTTCGTCCTCGTGCCCATGGACGCCGACGGCGTGCGCGTCGTTCGCCAGCTGCAGGTGTTCGGGTATGACGATCCGGGCGCCCATTGCGAGGTGATGTTCGACGAAGTGCGCGTCCCCGCCGCCAACCTCATCGGCGAGCGCGGCGCCGCTTTTGCCATCGCCCAGGCGCGGCTGGGGCCGGGAAGGATCCACCACTGCATGCGTGTCATTGGCACTGCCGAGCGAGCGCTGGCGTTGATGTGCGAGCGCGCCCGGACGCGAACCGCGTTCGGCAAGCTGCTCGCCGAGCAGGGCGTGGTGCAACAGGCGATCGCGCGGTCGCGAGTCGAGCTCGAGCAGGTGCGCCTCCTCTGCCACAAGGCCGCATGGTTGATGGACACGCAGGGAACCAAGGGGGCGCGCGCGGAGATCGCCGCCATCAAGGTGGCCGCGCCCCAGGTGGCCTGCGACGTCGTCGACCGCGCCATCCAGGTGCATGGAGGTGCGGGGATGAGCAACGACCTGCCGCTGGCGCGCATGTACGCGTGGACCCGCGCCCTGCGCATCCTCGACGGCCCCGACGAGGTGCACCTGCAGTCGATCGCGCGCCACGAGCTGCGCAAGTCCGCCGGCTGACCCGTCGGTCAGACGGTTACTTCAGGCAGTTTCCGACGGCAGTCTTGTACCCGGTTCCGGACGGATCGGTGGCCTGGCTCACGTTGAGCTGGGCGCGGATGAGGCAGCGTTGCAGCCCGTTGGCCGCGGTGTACTGGTCGCGTGACTGGGTGGTGGCGGAGAGCACGAACCACGTCGCCACCAGCTGCGCGATCACGATGACCAGGATGGCCCCAAGAAGCAGCACCGCGTTGCTCGGTCGGGCACGGCCGTTGCTGCGCACGGTCACGTCGCCGGCGTCGCTGCCGAGCGCCGCTCCACCATCGTCGGTGGTGGACACACCGTGGTCGAGTGGCGCGGCCAGCTCGCTGTCGCCGTCGCCGGGGCGGGTCACTTCGGTCATGCCACAGTCACCTCGTTGAGCAGATAGACGTCCTGGACGGCGTTGAGCAGCTCGATACCCTCGGCGGTGGGCCGCTGAAATGCTTTGCGCCCGGTGATCAGTCCGGCACCGCCGGCGCGCTTGTTGATGACTGCCGTGCGAACCGCCTCAGCCAGGTCGCTCGTGCCCTTGGATTCGCCGCCGCTGTTGATGAGCGGCGAGCGGCCGGAGAAGCAGTTGAGCAGCTGGTAGCGAGTCAGGTCGATGGGGTTGTCGCTGGAGAGCTTGTCGTACACGGCCGGCGCGGTCTTGCCGAAGTTGACCGCGGTGAACCCCCCGTTGTCGGTCGGCAGCTTCTGCTTGATGATGTCGGCCTGGATGGTCACGCCGAGGTGGTTGGCCTGGCCGGTCAGGTCGGCGGCGGTGTGGTAGTCGACGCCGTCCTTCTTGAAGGCGTCGTTGCGCAGGTAGCACCAGAGGACCGTGGCCATGCCCAGCTCATGCGCCTCGTGGAACGCCTCCGTCACCTCCTGCAGCTGGCGCATCCCCTCCTCAGAGCCGAAGTAGATGGTCGCTCCAACCGCCACGGCTCCCATCTCCCAGGCCTGGTGGACGTCGCCGAACATCACCTGGTCGAAGCGGTTGGGGTAGGTGAGCAGTTCGTTGTGGTTGAGCTTGACGATGAACGGGATGCGGTGCGCCCAGCGCCGGGCCACCGAACCGAGCACACCGAAGGTCGAGGCCACTGCGTTGCAGCCGCCCTCCACGGCGAGCTCGACGAGCTTCTCGCCGTCGAAGTAGGCGGGATTGGCGGCGAACGAGGCGCCCGCGGAGTGCTCGATGCCCTGGTCGACCGGGAGGATGGAGAGGTACCCGGTGCCGGCGAGCCGGCCGTGGTCGAAGAGGGCCTGCAGGCTGCGCAGGACGCGAACGTTGCGGTCGCTCGACGAGACCACCCGATCGACGAAGTCGGGCCCGGGAAGGTGGAGCAGGTCCCTAGACACCGTTTCGCAACGGTGCTCGAGGAGTTCCTGAGCGTCGCTGCCTAGCAGGCTCTCGATCCGACCGAGCGGGGTTGTCGTCGCCGTCGCCATCGCCATCGCGTGTCTCTCCCTTGCTGCGTTCTTCGGGGTCAGTTTCGCCGATCTGTCGGCGGCCGTGCCCGCTCCCGGGCGCAGAACGGACCCTCGCTCGGATACGTTTACGCCGCTGATGGACCTCCTGCGCATCTCCGGGCCTACACCACTCCAGGGCACCGTCTCGATCTCTGGGAGCAAGAACGCCGCCCTTCCGGTGATGGCCGCATCTCTGCTCACCGATCAGGTACTCGAGCTGCGCAACGTGCCCGACATCGAGGACATCGAGGCGATGGCCTCGATGCTGCGCCACCTGGGCGTCGCCGTCGACCGCCTGTCGCCCTCCTCGTGGCGCCTCCACGCCGCCGAGGTGCGCTCCGTCGAGGTTGGCGCGGACCTCACCCGGCGGATGCGCGGCTCCTTCCTGCTCCTCGGGGCACTCATCGCCCGCACCGGCGAGGCGGCCATCGCCAAACCCGGCGGTGACGACATCGGCATGCGCCGCGTCGAGCAGCATCTCGAGGGCCTCCGTCTGATGGGCGCGAGGGTCGAGGAGCGAGCCGACATGTACGCCGCCCACGCGCCGCGCCTGCGCGGGGCGCGCATCGACCTCGACATCCCCACGGTCACGGGCACGGAGAACCTGATCATGGCGGCGGTGCTCGCCGAGGGCATCACGGTCATCGCCAACGCCGCGCGCGAGCCGCATGTCTTCGACCTGGTGCGCTGCCTGGTGGGCATGGGCGCACACATCGCCGGCGCCGGCAGCGAGCTCATCGTCATCGAGGGTCAGAGCGGGCTCCTGCACGGCACCAGCCACGGCGTCACCACCGACTACATCGAGGCGGGCACGTACATGGCGGCTGCGGCCGCAACCGGCGGCGACGTCGTCGTCGACCGGATGCGTCCGAGCGACGTGCGCTGGCTGATCAACAAGCTACGCAGCGCCGGTGCCGACGTCGTCGAGGGCGCCAGCCAGGTACGCGTGCGCGGCGGCCGCCTGCGCTCGGTGGACGTGACCACGTGGCCGCATCCCGGTTTCGCGACCGACCTGCAGCCGCAGTACTGCGCGCTGATGACCCAGGCGAGCGGCACCAGCATCGTCAGCGAGGCCCTGTACGAAAACCGCTTCCGCCACGTGCCGGCCCTGCTCGACTTCGGCGCGCGGATCAGCGTCGAGGGGCGCAGCGCCATCGTCGAGGGCCCCGTGGCTTTGCACGCGGCGCGTGCCACGGTGCCCGACATCCGCTCCGGGGCGGCCCTGGTGATCGCCGCACTCTGCGCCCACGGCACCACCCACCTCGACGGCGTGTACCACCTCGACCGCGGCTACGAGGCCCTGGACGAGAAGCTCCGAGGGCTCGGAGCCGACGTGCAGCGGATCAGCGTGGACGGTGACAGTGACCCCGCTGCGCGTGACCTCAGCGGCGTGGTCGGCGACTAGACGAGCACGTGCTCGGCAAGAAGCTCGGCGTCGATCTCGGGACGGCGACGACGCGGGTCATCACGCGCGGTGAGGGCACCGTGCTGACCGAACCAACCGTGGTGGCCATCAAGGAAGGCGAGCCGGTGCTCAGCCTGATGGGGTCGTCGGCCATCGCCGCCGCCGCGGACGACAGCACGCTCGAACTGCGCCGGCCCTTGCAAGGCGGAAACATCGTCGACCGGCGCGCGCTCACGGCGCTTGTCCAGCACGCCGTCAACCGCGCCGCGGGCAGGCAGCGGATCTTCAAGCCGGACCTGGTCATCGCCGTTCGGTCCGGTATGAACGGCGAGGACCGTCGGACGGTCCTCGAGGCCGCGGCAAGGGCGGGCTCGCGGACGGTGTACCTCATCGACGCGGTCATCGCGGCGGCGATGGGCGCCGGTGTGGCGGTCACCTCGCCACGGGCAAGCATGGTGATCGACATCGGTGCGGGGAAGACCGACGTCGCGGTGTTGGCGCTGGAGGGCACGGTGGCAGGCCGGTCTCTCAGCATCGGCTCGGAGGCGCTCGCCGATCGTCTCGCCGGGCACCTCGACGCGGTGCACGGCGTGTCGTTGAGTCGCGACGAGCTGCGCCGGGCCGTACGCCTCCTGGTGGCAGCCTCCCACGAGGAGCGCACCGCCGAGATCGGCGGGGTACTGCTGTCGTCGCACGAGCTCGCCCCCCTGGTCACCGAACACCTCCGCACCCTGGATGGCGCTCTCCTCGAGGTCCTCGATGACACGCCTCCCGCGCTTCGCCAGGACGTGAAGCGCGCCGGCCTTCTGCTCACCGGTGGAGGAGCCCGGCTCGAGGGGCTGGAGCGTCACCTGGGGGTGGTCAGCGGCTGCTCCGCGCGCGTCGCCGGCGAGCCGGACGAGTGCACCGTGCGCGGCACGGCGCTGGCGGTCGACAACCTCGACGTGCTGCGACGGAATTTCATGTACATCCGCTGAAGGTAAGCATCGGCGCGGAGCCGTCGTGCGGTGGATCACAATCGCAGCTAACGGCCGGGCACAATTCCTGCACAGTCGCCAACGGATCTACGGAGAGGTGATGGCATGCCGACAGACGTCATCAATGAGGTAGCGCTGCATTACGTTGTCTTAGGGACGGGGGATCCGCTCGTTCTCGTGCACGGTTCATGGGGCGATCATCACGACTGGGATGCGCTAGCTCCGCTCCTGGCCGACGAGTTCCAAGTTGTTGCCTTTGACCGGCGCGGCCATAGCGCCAGCGCCAGCCCCGCCGGACAAGGGACGGTCAACGACGATGTTGCCGATCTGGCCGCCCTGATCCGGCATGTCGGGAACGGCCCCGCCCACGTTGTCGGCAATTCCTTCGGCGGATCGATCGCGCTCCGGCTGGCTGCGCAAAACCCGGGCCTTATTCGCACCGTGAGCGCCCATGAACCACCTCTGATGACGCTGCTGACGAACGATCCTGCCGCGGGTCCATTCGTCGCGGGGTTCGGGGAGCGGATGGGTGTGGTGATCGCGCTGCTGACGTCCGGTCAGAACGAAGCAGCCGCCCGCGAGTTCGTCGAAAAGATCGCGCTTGGGCCGGGTCAGTGGGACCTGCTTCCGCCTCCGGCGCGTCAGACGTTCGTCCGCAATGCGGGCACGTTCTTGGATGAGGCCAACGATCCTGATGCCCTCACGGTTGAAGTCACCACCCTTTCAAACTACAAGGGCCCGGTGTTGTTGACTCAAGGCGATGCCAGTCCACCATTCTTCGCGATGATCCTTGACACGGTCGCGCCTGCTCTCGCCGGGACGAAACGAGCGACGCTCGAAGGAGCGGGGCACGTGCCGCAGATGTCGCATCCCAAGGAGTACGCCGAGATTTTGGCTGAGCACCTACGCGGGTGAGTCGGCCACCGGGTGATGCCGCGGACGATCAGGTCGTCGCTCTGATCCGAAAGGATGCGTCGGGGGCGCAGAAACCTCAGCGGATAACTCCGTCGCCTACGCTTGGCGTCCGGAACTCGCGGCTACAGCGCTCACGGCGATAGGCTTCATGTATATCCGCTGAACTACCGTCAGCCCGCCTACCGGTCAGCCATCGACCCGGGGTTCACTCGGTCGCGCGGATCGTCGGCCGCGAGAGGGGTGCGACGGAAGGCAGCAAACGGGCCATGTCGTGGCATGAGATCGAGCCACTGCTCATGGAGCTGACGAGCAACAACCGACGAGGCGCTGGGCTAGCAGGGTGTTGATTTTCGAT
>QHBU01000189.1 GCA_003244045.1 Candidatus Aeolococcus gillhamiae | reverse complement strand
AGGTGCACCACCAGCCACATCAGCCATCCAACAAAGCCGGCTACCCTGATCGGGCCCAGCTGCACCACCGCCACGTTGCGCCCGACGGTCGCCATCGTTCCCTTGCCGCGGTAGCGGAAGGGCGTCGCGGAGCCACCATCGAGCAGCTGGATGATGTTGGCGGCGGCATGCTTCCCCTGCTGGATCGCGACCGGAGCAAGCATCGGCAGGGGCATGCGACCGTCCGCGAACTCGGCCAGGTCACCGATCACCTGCACCTCGCTGTGATTGGCCAGCTGCAGTGTGCGCTGTACGGGGACACGACCGGACCGTCGCAGCTGCCTGGAGAGGCTCTGGCCGAGAACGGACGCGCGGACACCCGCTGTCCAGATCACCGTCGCCGCCTCGATGAGCGTCCCGTCGTCGAGCGTCACGCCGCGCTCGTCGACGTGGGAGACGGTGCGCCCCAGCCGCAACTCCACGCTGCGGTGACGAAGAACGGAACTGGCCTTGGCAGCGAGTCGTGGATGGAACGACTCGAGCACTCGGGTCCTGCCCTCGACCACGATCACCCGCACTGGCCCGAAGTCCAGCCGCGGGAAGTCCTTGGGCAGAAGGTGCGAGAAGAGCTCGCTGAGCGCACCCGCGTACTCCACTCCGGTGGGCCCGGCTCCGGCGATGACAAATGTGAGCAGGCGGCGGCGCTCACGCTCGTCGGCGCACCCCGCGGCCATCTCGAAGTGCGAAAGGACGGCGCCACGCAATGTGAGCGCGTCGTCGAGCCCCTTGAGGCCACGCGTGTGGCTGGCGATGTCGTCGCGCCCGTAATGATCCGTGGCGGCACCCGCGGCCACGACGAGATAGTCGTAGGGGATATCGCCGCCGCTCGCGCGCACCACCTGCTCAGCGAGATCTATTGCCCGCACCTCGGTCATCTGTACGTCGGCGTTAGGCTGACCTCGAAGAATCGTGCGAATCGGGTGTGCGATCTCTGACGGGTCGAGCAACCCGGAGGCGACCTGGTAGAGGAGCGGCTGGAAGAGGTGGTAGTTGTGCCTGTCCACGAGCAGCACGTCGGCCTCCGCGTGCCGTAAGGCGCGAGCCGCGCTGATGCCGCCGAAACCGGCGCCGATGATGACCACCCGTGGCCGCGTCATGTTCCCGACACATCCTCCGCCTACAAGGGTAGCGCTGTACTCACCGCCCCCACCGGCACCCGCGAGCGGCTCGAGTCGAAGTGAGGTGCCGAACTGCAGATGGTGGCGCCGTAGCTGGGGGTCGTGTCGGTGCGCCAGCGGACATGGGACTCCACGGTGACGGCCCGCCAATGTGCTGCTTGTCCTGGCTGACCGCGGTCAATGCACCCAACTGGTTGACCACGGATCGCCCGACGTCAGCGGTCAAGGAACTGCTGCCAGGTCAGCCTACCTTCGGCGTGCTCGGGGGTGAGCTGGTCGCGTGACTGCCAGGCGTCGAGCATCGGGTCGTGGACGACGCCAACACGGACCGAGGCGGGCAAGCCCCGCGTTTCTTGGTAGGCGCGGGCCATGTGCTCCAGGCTGAGCACCTCGGGGCCGCCGAGTAGGGCGATTCGACGTAAGGGTTGGCCGTCTGCCACGGCGACCAGACGCTCCGCGACCTCGTCGGCGTCCACCGGTTGCAAGAGCGTCCCGTCGGGAACCGTCAAAGTGCCGCGGTCGTCCACGAGCGACTGGAGGACGGACAGGGCGAAGCTGTGGAACTGGGTCGCCCGCACGATGCTCCAGGCCAAGCCGCTGCTCTCAACCTCTCGTTCGACGGCGCGCTTGGCGACGTAGTACGGGAGCCTGCTGTGCTCCACCCCGACGATGGACACGTAGACGAGCTTCGCCGCGTCGCCGCCCTCGCCGAGCGCGACGATGAGGCGGCGGGTGCCGGCCACGTCGGTCGCCATTGGATCGGAGGAATCAGAGGCGGCGTGAATAACGGTATCGATACCGGCGACCGCGCTGGTAAGTCCCTCTCCAGACGCGAGGTCGCCGACGACCTCCTCGACGCCGCGGGGCGCATCGGAACCACGGGTGCGGCTGAGGACGCGGATGGAGTGTCCCCTGGCGGCGAGATGCGCGACGATGCGCGCGCCCAGCCTCCCGGTTCCGCCAGTGACCAGCACGGAGGCCATGCTTGATTCCTTCAGCCTGTGTCTGACGTCCCCTGGTGGGGACGGTCTTGCCTGCTACACGGTATCCATTCTTGACCTCCTCGCCGCCCGTCACCGGCAGCACGAGCGTCAAACGTGACTCCGTGCCGTTCTGAGGAAACCCGCTACCGTGCGAGCTCTCGCGTTCCGAGCGGGCCTGCGTCAGACTGCCTACAACTCAGAAAACCTTCTCGTAACCAGCCCTGTCAAGGAATTGCCATGACGAACGGGTCAGCAGACACCCTTGGACATCCTTCGACGCCGGTCGTCTCCTTCGACTGGAAGGAACAACTGCGTTCGCTGCGCGCCGGCGACTCGTACCGGGCGGCGGACCAGGCGTCGAGGACACTGGCGAGCCACCCGACCTTCCGGGTCGTTCTCGTTGCGCTCAAGGCTCGTGGCCGTGTCGACGAGCACCACGCCGACTCGGTCATCAGCGTGCACTGCCTCGACGGTCAGATTCGCTTCGAGGTCGAGGGAGCAGCATACGAGCTCACCCCGGGCCAACTGCTCGTGGTCACCGAGCGATTGCCGCACAGCGTTGTTGCCCTGGATGAGTCGGCCTTCCTCCTCACCATCGGCGAACCGCACCACGATGAGCGCGCCGCTGCTGGAGAGTCGGTGGCGACCGATGGCTCGGATGAAGTTGGACACGTGGTTGCGCGCGCCGACACTGTCCCGTTCCACAGCGTGAGGGGTCTTGTTGTGGATGACACACCAGTTTGTCTCATCCGTGCTGACGATGGTCGCTTCTACGCACTCCGCGACAACTGCACCCACGAGGACTATCCGCTCAGCGACGGTGAGCTCGAGGACTGCACGGTCGAATGCCCTCGGCACGGCTCACGATTTGACATTCGCACCGGGGACGTGCTCAACCCGCCGGCGGTGGTCCCCGTCGAGACGTATCGTGTCGAGGTCGTCGACGGCGATGTCGTCGTCTGGGCGTCTGCCTGACGTTCCAACCCACAACGGCCAGGGTGACATCCTTCGGCCTCATCAGGGACAGCGCCTCGACATTCTGGATGTAACGACCGACGCCGCGCCCGGCCCGGAGGCTCGTGCGCACCATGGGTGCCCGCTCGCGCAGCCACGTCCTCCGCCACGCCTCACGGTGGCCGAGCAATTCGAAGCTGGCGGTATCCTCTAGCGATGCTACGAGCAATGGTGAGCCCCCAATTGTCCGGTCCGGCTTCCGTGACCGTGCCCTAGACCTCCTGTGCCCGAGCTTCCCGAGGTCGAGACCATGCGGCGCGGACTGCTCGCCACCGTGGCCAGCAAGCGCGTCGAGGGCGTCGATGTGCTCTGGGAGCGGTCATTCGACGCGCCGCAGTCGGTGATCGACCGTGTCGTGGTCGATCATCGAGTGGTCGGCATCGGCCGTCGCGGCAAGGTCCTGATCATCGACCTGGACGACGGGTTCCATCTGCTGCTGCATCCGCGGATGACCGGGCAGCTGGTGGTGACCGAGCACGGCAGCACGCGGTTCGCCGGCGGCCACCCCTCGCGCAGCATGCTGGCGCCTATGCCGAACGTGACCACGCGCGTGATCATCCGGCTCAGCGGCGACACCGTGCTGTTCGTCAACGACCAGCGGAAGTTCGCCCGGATCACACTGGTGGATACGCCGGCGCTTCTCGCTGATCCGTTCCTCAAGCGGCTTGGCCCGGAGCCGCTCAGCGAGGCGTTCAACGTGGCGGACTTCCGCGAACAGCTCAGGCGCCATGCTCGTGCCCCCATCAAAGCGGTGATCCTCGATCAGACGACGGTGGCCGGGGTGGGCAACATCTATGCCGACGAGTCACTCCACCTGGCGCGAATCCATCCCCAGCGGCCCGCGGGAACGCTGAGCGCCGCCACAGTGACCCGATTGCATCACGCCATCCGGGCAGTCCTCAGTGCCGCGGTCGAGGATGGCGGCACCAGCTTCGAGGACTACGCCAACGTCTTTCGGGGCCGGGGCAGTCACCTTACCGGCGCGCGACTGTTCCGCCGCCAGGCGCAGCCCTGCCTGGTCTGTGGAACGTGCATCCGCCGGACCCGCGTCGCAGGACGGGGCACGAACCACTGTCCTCGTTGCCAGCGCTCGCAGTGACCGGCGGCCTCGCGCGGGACGGCCCACGCTAACGGCCGAATCACGAGCGTCGAATGCGGTCCGGTCCCATCTGGCTCGTGTCAGATCTGGTCGCGGTACCCGAAAAATTCGTGGTCTTCCTGGTAGCCGCCGAACCCGGCGAAGCGTTCTGAGAAGTGGTGAACGAACTCGATCTCGCTGATCCACTTGACGTGTTTGAAGCCGAGCTGGTTCTCGACCCGCAGGCGCAGCGGACCACCGTGCAGGATCGGCAGCCGCGCGCCGTTCATTTCGTAGGCGAGCAGACTCTGGGGGTGGCGCATGTCCTCGATGCTGTGAGAGTCGTAATAGGTGCCGCCGCGGCCACCCTCGGCGAACGAGTAGAACATCACCCACCGCGCGTCGAGTTGAGGTCGGACCAGATCGATCAGCGCGGAGAACGGCAGGCCGCCCCATTCGGCGATACCGGACCAGCCCTGGATGCAGTTGTGCATGGTGATCTGCTCCTGCTTGGCCATCTCCTGCAGGTCATTCAGGGACAGTTCCACGGGGTGCTCGACAAGCCCGTGCACCTTGAGGCGGTAGCTGCGAAAGTCGTTGGCGCATAACTCGTCCCACTCGCGCCCCTCGGGCAGCCGACTGTGGTTGGGCCAGAAGTACGGACTGATGTCCTTGCGCTGGTATTGCACCTTGGGAGCGAACCTGTCGAAGAGCAGGTTCATTCCCCGACCCACCGTCGCATTGGAGACCCGTTGCAGGACGCGGGTGTGAGTCCAGGACAAGCGGACAGCCCAGACATTGAAGCCGACCACCAGGATGAGCACCAGCAACCAGATGCCGAAACCGTTCAGGTCGTTGCGGTTGACACCCAGGGTGATGTCGTTGAGATTGGGCGCGAAGCCGGTCAGCGCGACCAGAGTCATGTGGCCGATGAAGAAGAGCACGAACGAGAGCATCACCAGGAGGTGGAGCGAGCGGGCGATCTGGCGGTTGCCGAACAGCCGCGCGTACCAGCGGTAGCGATTGTCGAGGGCCGGTGACATCGCCAGGCCGGTGAGGATCGCCAGTGGTCCGAGCACGAAGATGACCGCGAAGTAGCTCAGCTGTTGCAACGCGTCGTAGCGGAAGAACCCGATCGACCCCTGCGGCAGGTGCAGGCTCAGGTAGGTGACCGCACACGAGGCCGCCTCAGGGAACAGCGACAGGTGGGTGGGCAGCAGCCGATTCACCCAGGGTGTGGCGAAGAAGAACACCACATAGACCACGCCGGTGATCACAAAGAGGATGTCAAAGATGAAGTGCCAATGCCTCGCCACCCCAATTGTGTGACGCCCCCCGGGCAGCCCGACGAGCGGGCTGAGCATGATCGCGTCCTGCTTGGCGGTCCACACCACGTCGCTGGGAACCGGACCGCGAAAGCGCAGCCACTCCCGTCCCGGTGTGCAGTGGACCTTCAAATAAAGCCGCGGGTGATCGCAGAGAATCTGCAGGCCGGAGCGCACGATGATGATCAAGAAGAAGAAGGTGAGCAGGTGGGTCCAGCGTACGAAGGCGGGGACACCCGCGGGCACGGGCGGGTCGTGCGGGATGCAGGGATACTGCGCCATCAGCGCCCGCCCCGCCGGGCTGCCCGCGTACAGCTTGGCGGCGAGCACGATCAGCACGCCCGCGGCGGTGAGGATCGGGATCGCCCACCACACCGAGACGAATCGGCCGCGCACCCGCATGTGCACTCGGCCGAGCGACATGCGCGGCTCGGCTTGCTCGTGATCCAGCAGCGCCGTGTGGCGGAACTCGTCCTGCAGTTGGGCCTCGTTCGGGACTGGCCGGCGCAGATCGTCCGTTGGCGGTTGGTCGCTCACGCGTCAACGCTCACGGGCGCGGCCAACCCGGCGGAGGCCGGCGGCCGCGTGCCGGACTATTCCAGAGTTTCGAATGCCAGAGGCTGGCCCGCGCGGGGAACGGCTTGGCCGAATGCCACGATGTGCTGCCAAGCGCCAGATCATGTCTGAGACTCCACGGCCCGCGCACCTCGCACGCCGAGGATCATCGTCCGATCAGGACTCTGTGGCGAGCCGCGCGCTCTGAGCGGCGCGCATCCGCTGAAGGCAGATGAACGCGCCTCCTGGCGGGGTTGGCGCAATAGGTAGATGCCGGTGGGAGGACGTGACGACCGCGGAGCTACGGGGAAGGAGCGTTCTCAGCGCGCGCGAACGCAGGAAACGACCTCCCGGGTATCTGCTGACGAGCCGCAAGCGGTCTCCGCTCTCGCTCCTCCGGGGGCGCGGGGCCTGGTCGGACCGCGGGCTCAAGCACTCGGCTGGCGCAGCTCCAGCGAGACCTGGCCATCCGCCTCGCGGACAGTGAAGGTGGGCTGGGGGAAGGTCGCGGGGCCTCGCAGAGCCTGTCCCGTGTCGATACGGAACCGGGATCCGTGCCAGGGGCAGGTCACGACCCCGTCCTCGAGCGGACCCTCATGGAGAGGGCCGCCAGCGTGGGTGCAGACGTCAGCGATGGCGCAGAGCACGCCGTTTCGGCGGACCACGAGCGCTGCCATGTCGCCCGCGTCGACGCAGCGCACCGTTCCCTCCGCGAAGTCGGTCGAGGCACCGACATTCACTGGCTCTTGGGGGCCGACGATGAAGGCGAGGTGATCGACCATGGTGCCGATCCCGAAGACGACATGCCCACCCAGGTACGCACCAGCGAACAGCACCCCCAGCCCTGCAGTCGACAGACCGACCGCCAGGGGATGTAGGTTGAGGCCAGCCCACCAGCGCAGGCCGAGCGACGCGGCGTCGAGGCCTACGGCGAGGGTCATGGCCAGCCCGTGTGCCGTCGCGACGCGGCGCTCGTGGCCTTCGGTGTCGTGGAAGTCCGTGTAGCCGGTGAGCACCGAGCCAAGTGCTCCCACCACGCCCACCGCCAGGGCCAGGTCACCGGCCTCGGTGGGGATGTGGTTGGAAAAGTGGGCCACGAAGTCGGCGACGACGCCCACCGTCCACGCTCCCACCGGGAGGTCGGTGAGGGCGGGGTGGAGGGGATGACCGAAGATGCGCGTGCCGTGCAGAGCGCTGCGGAGTGCCGCTCCCGGCTTGCCGAGAACGCGATACGCGCCATTGACCGCCTTCTGGATGACGTCAGCGACCGGCTCGAGCCATCCCTGACGGCGGATCACACGGTCCACGAGCGGCTCTGTCACTACCTCACCTCCGTCCCGCGTGGTGAGGCCGAGGCGGCGCCACCCCGGTCTCACGTTGTATGTGCCAGTAGAGCGTTATCTGTATCAGCAGCGTCCGCACAAGGCGCGGTCCGGGTCAGGGGTGCCTGGTAGGCGCTACCGTGTCTCCTGGGTCGGGTCACCTCGGAGCCCACAGCAAGTGGATGACGGTAGTGCCGCCAGCAGGAGACGCCGGTGAAGAAGGTCGCGGCCGAGCTGCTCATCGAGCCGCTGGCCGCCGACACGTCGACCGCCCTGGCAACAGCAACTCGGGGGGTCGCGACCAGTAGGCAGCCGAAGTCGCTTGCCCGCCTGTGGCGCGCGATCCCGACCCGACGCGGACAGTCCGTTGCCCGACAACGGCCAGGCACGCATCCATCACGGTGTCGTCTGGAGCAGCCTTGGACAGGTCGAGACAGTGGCCCAGCCCGTGGCTGCCGACGTCGTGGCCGAAAGCAAGGATGACCACGACGGTGTTCGTGCTCCATCCGGTGGCGCCATTTCGCTTGGACCTGGTCGCGTGGGCGCTGCGCCGGCGCCCGACCAACGCCCTGGATCGCTGGGACGGAAGATCGTATCGCCGAGCCATGGCCACCGCTGATGAGGTGGTCGAGGCCGAGGTTGGGCAGACTGGACCTGCCGAGAATCCCGATCTGCTGGTTCGTCTGACCGGCCCACAAGCTGCCCTTGGCTCAGCGAAGGATCAGATCGGCGAGATCTTGAGCCGCTCTCTCGGCTTGGGAATGGACCTGAATGCCTTCTACAGCCTCGCCGAGCAGGATTCACTTCTGCGGTCCTTGGTCACGCGGTTCCGCGGGCTCCATCCGCCGCGGTTTCAGAGCTGGATCGAGGCGCTCGGTAACGCCGTGAGTTGCCAGCAGCTCAGTCTGAACGTGGGAATCAGCCTGCTCAACCGCCTGACCGACAGGTACGGAAAGGCTTCGCAGAACGGGTTGCGCGCGTTTCCAACAGCAGAGGACCTTGCGCGAGCTCAGAGCGCTGAACTGCGAGAGCTCGGCTTCAGCACACGCAAGGCCACTGTGCTCATCACGCTCGCCAGGCGGCTGGCGGACGGTGATCTCGACCTCGACAGCCTGGCCGGTGCGGACGATGCAACCGTGCTCGCGGAGCTGTGTGCCTTGGATGGCATCGGCCGCTGGTCCGCTGAGTACCTACTGCTGCGCGGCTTTGGTCGGCTCCACATCTTTCCCGGCGACGATGTCGGCGCTCGCGACAAGCTGCGTCGTTGGCTGAGCCTTCCAGAACCTCTCGACTACCGTGGCGTCAATCACATCACCGAACGCTGGGCGCCCTACGCGGGCCTGGTGTACTTCCACCTCCTGCTCGACAGCCTGGCGACGTCCGGCTGGGTGGCAGCGACGCCTGCCGCCGAGACCGACGACGGGTAAGCCGCCGTGCGCGACGATCCCTCAGACGCGGCGCATCAATGAAGGCCCCGAGGGCGTCGAACGGAGTGCATGGGCCGCGACAAGAGTCAACCTCGACATAATCGCTTGCGCAGCGGGTCGTCGACCGGCGACCCGCGTGTCCATGCTCCCGGAGGGCCTTGGGTGACCGCCATCGTCAGTCCCGCTTGCATGATCCTGGTGGCCGGCGCCGCCGTGGTTGCCACAGGTCTGCGCTGGCGCTTGCTGATCAGGGCCATGCTGCGCGGCCAGCGCGCCGACCCGCGCTTCGACCGCGTCGGCCAGCGCATCAAGGCGTTCTTCATCTACGTGATCGGCCAGGGACGGCTGCTGCGCTGGCCCTATGCGGGCGTCCTGCACGCGCTGATCTTCTGGGGCTTCCTGGTCCTGCTCAGCGCCATCGCCCAGGCGATCGTCGAAGCGCTGTGGCAGGGCTTCCGTTTCAGCGACCTGCCAGCGGCGTTCGTCATCGCCTTCGCCCAAGACGCATTCTGCGTCGCCGTGCTCGCCGGCGTGGCCCTGGCGCTGATCAACCGCTTCGTCGTCAAACCACTGCGGCTCCGCGGCAGCCATCGCAGTGATGCGGTGCTGATCCTCGGCTGGATCGGCACCCTGCTGATCTTCATGACCCTCAACTACGCCACCCTCATCGCTCAGGGGAATCCGGTGCAGGCAATGGCCGCCGACCGTCCGTTCGCGAGCGCGGTGTCACGGCTGTTCACCCCGCTGGCGCACAGCAGCATGCTGATCGGGTTGCACGGGCTCTTCTTCTGGGGGCACCTGGTGCTGGTCTTTGGCTTCCTGGTGTACCTCGGCTACAGCAAGCATCTCCACATCGTCACGGCAGCCCCCAACGTCTTCTTCAAATGGACCGAGCCGAAGGGGCGGCTGCCCCTCCTGGACATCGAGGCGGTGATGAACGCTGGAGACGAGTCCGATCAGCACTTCGGCCCGGTTACCCTCGACCACTTCAGCTGGAAGGACATGCTCGACCTCTACACCTGCACCGAGTGCGGTCGTTGTCAGACGCATTGCCCCGCCTACAACACCGGCAAGGTTCTCTCACCGAAGACGCTGATCACCGACATGCGTGATCACCTCTACGAGAACCTTGCCGGCGGCTACGCCGCCACTACCCACGATGCGCACATCGAACACGGTGCCGACGGCGAGGGCAAGCCCGACCGTGAGGGTGCAGTGATGTGGGTCGCCGGGGATGACCATCTCGGCGCCCGGCACGACCTCCCGGGGCTTTTCCAGCCGTCCTGGATTGGTCCCGACGCGGTGACCAAAGCGGTCGAGGCCAGTGGCGGCGAGCGCCCGCTCTTCGGCGGCACCATCGCGGACGAAACACTCTGGGCCTGCACCACCTGCGGGGCATGCATGGACCAATGCCCGGTGCTCATCGAGCACGTGCCCAAGATCATCGAGATGCGCCGCCATCTCGTGCTCGACGAGTCGCGCATGCCCAAGCAAGCCGAGACAGCCTTGCGGGGCATCGAGAACGTCTTCAACCCCTACGGCCTCTCCCATCAGACGCGCGCCGACTGGGCGCGCGACCTGGGCGTGCAGTTCGCCGCCGACAGGCCCGACGCCGAGTACCTCTATTGGGTGGGCTGCGCGTCGTCCTTCGACGACCGCGCCAAGACCATCGCCACCGCGCTGGTGAAGATTCTCCAGGCCGGCAAGGTCGACTTTGCCATCCTCGGCACCGAGGAGAAGTGCAGCGGCGACCCGGCGCGGCGCATCGGCAACGAGTACCTCTTCCAGGAGCGGGCCAAGGACAACGTCGCGGTGCTGCGCAAGTACAACGTGCACAAGATCATCACCTCGTGTCCGCACGACTTCAACACCTTCGCCAACGAGTACTCGGCATTCGGGGGTGACTACGAGGTGGTGCACCACACCCAGATGATCGAGCGATTGCTCAAGGAGGGCCGCATCACCCTCGACGAATCCAAGCGGCAGGAGGAGACGATCACCTACCACGACTCGTGTTACCTGGGGCGCTGGAACGACATCTTCGCGCCGCCGCGAGACATCCTTGAGCAGATCCCCGGGCTCACGGTGGTCGAGATGGCCCGTAACCGCAGCGAGGGGATGTGCTGCGGCGCCGGCGGTGGTCACATGTGGATGGAGGAGGAACAACCGCGCGTCAACCACAAGCGCGTTGAGCAGGCCGCCGCGACGACGGCGACCAAGGTTGCCACCGCCTGCCCCTTCTGCCTGGCGATGTTCGACGAGGGGATCGCCAGCAAGCAGCTGGGGGATCGGCTCGCGGTGGACGACGTGGCCGTCTACGTGGCCCGTTCGCTTGCCGGTGGCGCGGGCGAGGAAGCTGCGGCAGACGTGCCTGAGATCGATACCACGATCGCTCCGTCCGAAGGCGCCCCCGCAGATCCCAGCGACACAGCGTCTGCCGGCGAGTCCAACGTGGTTGGCGCACCCGAGCCGCCCGAGATCGCCCCTGGCAGTTAATCCAAGCGTGCCTCGCTATGGGCCCGAGCGTCGGCCTACCCGGCGGCCGACGACGGCGTGCTGCGGGTGGCCGTGCGAACTCGCAGCCGGTAGCGGAGGAAGAGGTAGGCGTCGTCACGTCGCACGCTCAGCAGGCTGAGCCAGCGAGCCTGGGCCGGCGCAAGTTCCACGCCGTCGACGAGGCCGGGCCGTGGCGCGGCGCTGGAGCGTCCAGCCAGGAGCGGCGAGACGGTCAGGAAGAGCTCGTCCAAGACCCGTGCGCGGACCAGGTTCCCGAGCAGGGTCGGTCCGCCTTCGGTCAGGACCGCGCCGCACCCTGCGGAGTGGATTGCCTCGACGATGCTCTTCGCGGTCAGTTCTGCTCCTGGCCCCAGCGACCTCACCGACGCCGCGGCGGGCAGGCGGCCGCGGAGTCGGTCAGCTCCGGCCTCAGTGGTGAGCACCAGCGCATCCTGCTGCAGGGCAGGGTGATCGCCGTCTATGTCACCGCTGGCCGTCACCACGACCAGGAGCGGCTGGCTGGCGCGCTTGAGCAAACGGCGCAGCTCCGCGAACTCCGCCGCGGCGGCTGGATAAACATCCTCCGGCGTCCAGCGATGGCCCGGGGTCGCACGCAAGGTGCCCGCTCCCACCAGGATCGCGTCGGCGCTCGCCCGCAGCAGGGCCATCACGAATCGGTCGGCCTCGCTGTGTCCGCTGATGGTTCCACCGGGGTCGGGATGTCCCGGGCCGAGCGCCACCACGCCGTCGACGGAGGACACGAAGTTCGCGTAGAGGCAGGGGGTCGCCAGGCTGAACGGCCCGCCGTAGAGGTGTTCGAGGCGCGGACCGAGCGGATAGGCGGGGGCGTCGGGTTGGTCGCTGAGGAGGGTGAGTTGCGGAGCAGGCTCGCGCGCCGGGGCCGACGACGGCCACGCCGGCACGTCACTCGCCGGAAACGACTCCTCGGACGCCTCGTCGACCCAGTCGATCGGCGGCTCGCCGCGGCCCGGGGCTCCCGAGGCGGCCAGTTCGCTCATTCCATGACCCTGCTCACGCGTCACCCGACCGAGAGGGCGAGGAGGGTCACCCCGAGCAGGGTTACGAGCATGGCTGCGCCGCGCACGCGGGTCAAAGGTTGATGCAGGACCACGACCGAGAGCATCACGGTGACGACCATAGAGGAGTTGGCGAACGCGGCGGCGACGGAGACCGGAAGGCCACGTAGTCCCAGGAAGTAGAGGACTGAGGCGACCCCAATCAGGGCTCCCACCCCGACCCCCTGCAGCGATCGTTCGGTGATCCGGATCCGAGGACCGTGCACCGCCAGGGCGACCACGGCGACCGCCGTCATGGCGATCGCCATCAGGCCGTTGAGCTCGGTCGCATCCAGGCCTTTCAGCGCAGGCTTCTCGAGGAAAGCACCGACTCCGACAATGACAACATAGGCAGCCATCGTGACGAAGGCGCGGAGCCGAAGCGGCTGCTCAGCAGAGCTTGCTTTGCTGTGCACGCCGTACCGTACCGGCGCGCGGGCGAGCATCAGCACACCAGCCAGCGTCCCCGTGAGTCCCGCGACCTTCAGTGCTGTGATGGGCTCGCCAAGGACGATGACGCCAAGAACGATAGTGATAACCAGGTAGAGGTTCGAGAAGGTCACCACCAGCGAGACCGGCATGTACTTGAGGGAGAAGCAGTAGAAGATCGAGCCCACGCCGGTCAGGACACCAACGCCCAGCCCAGCGAGCGCCGATGAACCGCCCGGGAACGCCAGCCCGTGGACGGCGACCAGCACTGCAGCGGCGGCGACCAGGCCGCCGACGCGAATCAGGACGTTGAGCTGGAAGGCACCGAATCCGCGACCAACCGGAACCTCGATGAACGACGCGACGCCGACCAGCACGGCGTACAGCGCGACGCATGCAAGCGAGACGATCACTTCAGGTTGGCCAGTGAAGCAGACTGAGGCTCGGAGTGGCGAGTGACGACGGGTGGCGCCAGGCGATCTGCGGCATACCACGACGATATGACAGGGCTCGCTGCCGCGATCGACATCCCAGCTCGCCCTCACCGCCCGGTTCGCTATAGGATCAGGCGCAGCGCGCTCGTTCTGTGTCGATGCTCGCAGCCCCGCCGGGCAGTGACGAGAGGTTCACCGCATGGCCCAAGTGACCGCCCCCACGCCGAGCGCGCACGCGGGCCCGGGCCTGCTGCAGCGCATCGCCCGCGATCAACCCTGGTGGCTGCTGCCCGCCACCGTGGTGACGGTCCTCGGTGGCTTCACCCTCTACGTCCTCTGGACCGCCTTCGTCGCCGCCCCGCCCGGCTCGGCCAATCACGTCAGCGAGTGGGGTCCCTACCTCTCGCCGTTCTTCTCGCCGACGATCTGGAAGACCGGACCGATCTCGCCGGCGATCTGGGTGCTGTGGTCGCCGCTGGCCTTCCGGGGCAGCTGTTACTACTACCGCAAGGCCTACTACCGCTCCTTCTTTTGGGATCCGCCCGCCTGCGCGATCGGTGAGCTGCGCCACCGTGAGTACCACGGCGAGTCGCGCTTCCCGATGATCCTCAACAACCTGCATCGCTTCACGCTCTATGCGGCCGTGATCGTCCTCGGCTTTCTCTGGTACGACGTCGTCCTGGCCTTCCTCTCCACCCAGCCCGGCTCCCGCGGCCACCTCTGGCTCGGGCTTGGCACGGCGATCATGCTCATCAATGTCACGCTGTTGAGCCTGTACACCTTCGGGTGCCACTCGCTTCGCCACCTGGTCGGCGGCGGGCTCGACTGTTACTCGACCGCGCGCCTCGGCGTCACACGCAATCGCGCGTGGCAATTCGTGACCCGGCTCAACAACCCCCATCCACGGTGGGCCTGGCTGAGCCTTTTCAGCGTTGTCCTCACCGATGTCTATATCCGGGTGCTCCAGCACGGTGTCTTTCTTGATCCGCACGTTCTGCTCTGATGGTCAGCAGCACAGCGGCGGGATGCAACTGATGGGCGCAGTCGACGAGAGCGCGGGCAGCACGGTCGCGTCGTCGGTGCCGCTCCTCGAGTCGAGCACTCTCGATCCTGGGCTGACTGGCGCAACGATTACCCTCAACGTCTTTCGTGCGCAGCTGGGTGGCAATCCGGAATCGCTCCGGCTTATCCCGTTCGTGGCGCCGGGGCTCTGCGCTGTCCACCTCCACCAGTCGTAATGTCCGCTCGGGGGCAGTCTGCAGGTGGGCTGCGCCCGCTCCGGCTCAGCCTCGGCAACGCGCCGCCGTTCGATGTCCCGGCCCGCTTCATTGCCCTAGGTGGCACGGCGCTGCTCGCCGGCTGCGTCCTGATCGCCGTCGGAGCCGACCGGCTGGTGGCGCCAGGCGGCTGGGACACGCCCGAGGCGCTGGGAATCACCCACATCCTCGCTCTCGGCTTCGTCACCGCGATCATGACCGGGGTGCTTTACCAGATGCTTCCGGTCATCCTCGGTGCTCGTCCGGTCCCTGCGCGCGCCAGCCGGCTGACCTGGTGGTGCTTCCTCGTATCGACCGCCGTCTTCACTGCGACGCTGATCAGCGGGCATGACGATCTCGCCCCGATCGGCGGCATCGCTCTCACCCTCGCGATTGCCGCCATCACGGCTCACGCGGTGTCCGTGATGAGGCGGGCGACGGGCTGGAACGTCGTCGCCGTGTACATCGCGATCGCCGTCGGCTGCCTCGACGCCGTCGCGGTGATGGGTGCTGTGCTGGCCGTGTCTCTGCGCACCGGGATGCTCGCAGATCCGCTTTCCCTCCTCGCCCCCAAGATTCTCCTCGCCGTCGGCGGATGGCTGGGCCTGGTCCTGGTGGGCGTCTCGTACCAGGTGGTGCCGCTCTTCAACGTGTCGACGGTGCGCCCTCGGTGGCCCCGACCTGTCCTGCTCCTGCTTTCGACGGGGCTGGTTCTCGGCGTCGTCGCCCTGGCTGCGGATCTCGCTCCGCCGGTGCGCGCGGCCGCTCTCGTTCCCTACGTCGCCGGAGCGGTCCTCTACGTCACCGACATCGTTCGCCTGACCCGTTTCCGGGGCTGGCCCGCGGGGCCGGGGATCACGCCGGTGGGCGAAGTGGCCGCTGCGGTCGTGTTCCTCCTCACCGCGCTGGTCGCGCTGCCGGCCGCCGCCGGGATGCAACCATGGCCGCAGGTGACGGTGACCAGCGCGCTGCTCGGCTGGGCACCGCTGGCCATCTCGGCGAACGGGGCGCGCATCTTCCCCTTCCTCGCCTGGACGCGCGCTGGGGTTCCGGGCGCTGCACCGCTGGCGGCAAACCGTATCCCGATCCGGGCCGGCGTCGGGCAGCTGGCTCTCCTGGGTCTGGGCTGGCTGCTCCTCGAGGCGGGGTTCCTCACCCGGTCCGGGGCCGCCGCGCGAACCGGCGGCCTGCTCCTCCTGCTTGGCGCTCTCGCATTCCCAGCTCTGATCGCCCTCGCACTCGGAGGGCGGCGTTTCCGATGGGCGCCGCTGGGCCCGTTCACGCGCTAGGTAGGCTGAGCCGATGCTGAGCATCTCCGGGGCCGAGCTGGTCCTCTGGTTGCACGTCCTTGCGGCCTGCGTCTGGATCGGTGGGCAGGTGGCCGTGGCGATTCTGATTCCGGTGCTGCGGGGGCACGGTCAGCTCGCGAGCGTGGCCGGCCAGCGATACCAGGCTGTCGCATGGCCCGCATTCGGCGTTCTCATAGTCACGGGGATCATCAACGTCGGCAATGCTGGACTGCAATGGTCGCACCTGCTCGACAGCCCGGCTGGGCGAACGCTTGTTGTCAAGCTCGGCCTGGTGGCTCTCTCCGGTCTCGCTGCCGGCGTCCATGCCCTTCTGCAAGCGCCGGGTGTGAGGGCTGACTCGGCCCGCCGCCCGTGGACGTCGACGCTGCTCGGATCCGCAAGCCTGGTGGCCGCCGTCCTGGCTGCTCTGTACGGCGTGGCGATCGCGAGCGCCTGACGGCGCATCCCTCGGAGCGCTGGCGTCAGGCTGTCGCGAGGGCCGGCGTGTGCGTCGCTGACGGACCAGCGTGCGTGCTACATCCCTGGGGACGCTCGATCACCCTTGCTCGGCGCATCGAGCGGAGCGACCGCCTGGCGTCGGAAGAGCCCAACGGAGGGTCGGTACTGTGAGGCATCGAGGATGAAATGCCGTACCCCGCGGGTGACGGCCAGGTACTCGATTCGTATCTCACGGGTGTCGTCATTGACCTCCGTTGCGGGTGCGTCCATCCACGCGCTCCCCACGTAACATCGCACTGTCTGGGGTGGTGCGAGACGGCGCCATCCACGCCCGTGGAGTTGCGTCTCGACCGCGTCCTGCTCGTTGAAGCTCATGGGTGGTGACATCCCCTCCACGACGCGCCGGTTGGCGCCGTTCGTTCGCCGCGCGTCGCACCGCAGCGACCGGGTTGGTGCGCCGCCCTAGCCCAGTTTGCCGGCACCAGGGCCTCTGGACAACCTTCCGCCACGCGGCTCCGTGATCGGGATTGCTGACGTGATTCCTCCACTGGTCAGCGACCCAAACTACGCGCTGGCTTCGCTCAACCGTTCCTTCGCCTTCTGCTGGGCCTCGGCTGGGAGGTGGGCGAGGTCGGTCCCCTTCGGCTGGCAGCACTCTCCGCCTTCGCTGGCGTGCTCGGCCCAGGTGCGTCCATCGCAGCACCACCCTTGGCTGGCGTCGACGGGGTCATGCTCGTGCTTGTGCTCACTCATGGGTGTTTCCCTCGCTGCCGGGTTTGACGGGTGGGTCGAATATGGCACCGGGGGACGGCGACGACAAGTGCAGGCTGGCCCTAACCGGGTCTGAGCGGCCGCGCCGGCCCGCTGCGACGAGACCGTGGATCGCCGCAACGCTGGGGTTGGCGAGTGACACTCATGAGTCAGGATGCCGGACCGCCAATCCGCTGCTTTTGCCTCGACGCCGGTTTGCGGCGCACTGGTTGGCGACCATCACGACCATCAGTACGGCTCGAGTCAGGCGACGGCGGGTTCGCTCCGCAGCGCGGGTGCGTGACCAGTCTCCGATCCAGCGCGATACCCAGGAGGACACCATGACAAGCCTCGCCAGCAGTGCGATGGCCACAACGGACACCGAGACCCTGCGAGAGCTGGGACAGCAGCTGCGGGTGGACAGCATCCGCTGCAGCACGGCGGCGGGCTCCGGCCATCCGACCTCATCGATGTCAGCAGCGGACCTGATTGCGGTCCTGCTCAGCCGCCACCTGCTCTACGACTGGAGCCAGCCGGATCAGCCGAACAACGACCACCTGATCTACTCGAAGGGGCACGCCTCGCCACTCTGCTACGCGATGTTCAAGGCGGCTGGCGTGATCACTGATAAGGAGTTGCTGACCTACCGGACCTGCGGCTCACGGTTGGAAGGACACCCCACCCCGGTCCTTCCCTGGGTGGACGTGGCCACCGGCTCGCTGGGCCAGGGGATGCCGATCGCAGTGGGAGTGGCCCTGGCCGGCAAGTGCCTCGACAAGCTGCCCTACCACGTCTGGACGCTCTGCGGCGACTCCGAGATCGCCGAAGGCTCTATCTGGGAGGGGATCGACAAGGCCGCCTGGCATCGGCTGGCCAACCTGACCGTCATCGTCGACGTCAACCGCCTCGGCCAGCGCGGCGAGACGGAGTTCGGCTGGGACCTCGAGGTGTATCGCCGTCGATTCGAGGCGTTCGGGGCAGACGCGATCGTCATCGACGGCCACGACATCGATGCCATCGACGCTGCCCTGGCGCAGGCCCGCCGCTCCACCGACCGGCCCACAGTGATCCTCGCCCGCACCATCAAGGGCAAGGGGTTCAGCGAGGTCGAGAACCTCAACGGCTGGCACGGCAAGGCGTTGCCGAAGGACATGGCCGAACGGGCCATCGCCGAGCTCGGTGGTCCCCGCGACCTCACCGTGACCACGCCCAAGCCGGAGGCGGGCGAACCCGCCGTGATGAACGTCTCCGGCACGGTGACCCTGCCCACCTACGAGCTGGGCGCGAAGGTGGCCACCCGCAAGGCCTACGGGGACGCGCTCCTGGCCCTGGGCAATCGGGCGGGGGTGGTGGCGATGGATGGAGAGGTGAGCAACTCGACCCACGCCGACGAGTTTGCCAAGCAGTATCCGGAGCGCTTCTTCGAGATGTTCATCGCCGAGCAGATGCTGGTCTGCGCCGCGGTGGGCATGGCGGTGCGCGGCTACATCCCCTTCGCCTCCACCTTCGCCGTCTTCTTCTCCCGGGCCTTCGACTTCATCCGCATGGCCGGCGTCTCCGAGGTAAACATCCGCCTGGTCGGCTCCCACGCCGGCTGCGAGATCGGCCAGGACGGCCCCTCGCAGATGGCCCTGGAGGATCTGGCGGCGCTGCGCGCCGTGCACGGATCAGTGGTGCTCTACCCCTCCGACGCCACCGCAGCGGTCAAGCTCACTGGGCTGATGGCCGACACCCCCGGCATCGTCTACCTGCGCACCACCCGGGGCGCCTATCCGGTGCTCTACAGCGCCGATGAGGAGTTCGTGGTGGGCGGGTGCAAGGTGTTGCGCCGCTCGGAGAAGGACCGCGTCACCCTGATCGGCGGAGGCGTGACCGTGCACAACTGCCTGGCGGCGGCCGAGCAACTCGCCGCCGACGGTATCGCGGCGCGGGTGATCGACCTCTACAGCGTCAAGCCGGTGGACGTGGCCACCCTCCGCGATGCCTGTCGGGAGACCGGCGGACTCTTCGTGGTCGCTGAGGACCACTACCCCCAGGGGGGCATGGCGGCCGCGGTCCTGGAGGCCCTAGCGCAGGACGCGCAGCGGCCGCGGCTGGCCCACTGCGCGGTGCGCCGTCTGCCCACGTCGGGCACTCCGGCCGAGCTGATTGACGCGGCCGGCATCTCAGCTGCACACATCGCGGCCGCAGCGCTCGGCCTGCTCCCGACGCACACGGGACCGGAGAGTCCCGGTGATATCTCCGACCGTCGCTGATCCGCTGCTGGTGATGATCGCCACACCGCTCGACGCGGAGCTGGTGGAGCGCATCGTGGCCGTCGACGAGCGGGTCACGCTGCTCTACGCGCCGGAGCTGCTGCCTCCCACCCGGTACCCCTGCGACCACCGTGGGGTCGAGACGTTTCGGCGCGACGCCGAGGGTACCGTCCGCTGGGCCGAGCTGATGGCCCGGGCGGAGGTGATGTTCGGCATCCCCGGCGACAGCGCTGAGGGATTGGCGACGACGGTGCGGGGCAGCCCGCGGCTGCGCTGGCTGCAAGCCACCGCTGCCGGCGCCGGCGAGCAGGTGCGCGGCGCCGACCTGACCGACGCGGAGTTGGCCCGGGTGGCCGTCACCAGCGCCAGCGGCGTGCACACCGGTCCGCTCGCCGAGTTCTGCATCCTTGGGCTGCTCGCCTTCAGCAAGAACCTTCCCCGACTGCTGGCCGACAAGCAGGCCCGCCACTGGGACCACTACCCGGTGCGCGAGTTGAAGGGCCAGACGCTGCTGATCATCGGCCTCGGCAAGATCGGCAGCGAGGTGGCCCGGCTGGCCGGAGCGCTCGGCATGCGTGTCCTGGCGGTCAACCGGACGGGCACAAGCGAGTGCTCGGCTGTGGACGAGGTGCACACCATGAACGAGCTGGGCAGCCTGCTGCCCGCCGTCGACGCGGTCGTGGTCGCCCTGCCGCTCAGCGACGAGACCCGGGGGATTGTGGATGCGCAGGCCATCGCCGCGATCAGGCCGGGTGCAACCTTCGTCAACGCCGGCCGCGGCGGGGTGGTCGACGAGACCGCGCTGATCGAGGCGCTGCAGCAGGGTCGCCTCGCCGGCGCCGCCCTGGACGTCTTCGCGGTCGAGCCGCTTCCTGAGGACAGCCCCCTCTGGGAGTTGCCCAACGTGCTGCTCAGTCCGCACACCACGGCGCTCTCGATTCACGAGAACGAGCGGATCGTCCAGCTCTTTGTCGACAACCTGCGGCGCTACATGAACGGAGACGAACTCCGCAACCGCATCGCGACCCCACGCCCCCGCTGAGCCCGGGAACTGGCTGCAACGGCTGCGGGAGGTCGAGGCACGTACTGGCTGAGAGCCTGCCAAGATCAGAGGTCGACCCGATCATGAACGCCCAGCGCCCGCACCCGACGTGCGCCGCGTGGAACCTGGGCCGCCCGCCTGTCAGGACGCTGGTGGAGGAAGATCGATGGACGCCGTAGCCGCAGCCACCACCATCTCCGAGTCGGCGGAATGGGGGGCGCTGGATGCCCACTTCGCCGAGGTCGGTGCCCAGCATCTGCGCGAGCTCTTCGCCGCTGATCCAACGCGGGCCAGTGAGTTGAGCATCGAGGTCGACGGTGTATACCTCGACTATTCGAAGAACCGCCTGACCCCGGAGACGATCAGGCTACTGGTGGCCCTGGCGGAGCGCGCCGGCCTGCGCCAGCACGTCGCCGCCATGTTCGCGGGCGAGACGATCAACGTCACCGAGCAGCGCGCGGTGCTCCACGTGGCCCTGCGCGCGCCCGAAAGCGAGTCCATCCTGCTCGACGGTATCGACGTCGTGCCCGAGGTGCATCGCGTGCGGCGCAAGATGGCCGCCTTCGCCGATCGCATCCGCTCCGATGAGTGGAAGGGACACACCGGCAAGCCGATTCGCAACATCGTCAACATCGGCATCGGCGGTTCCGACCTCGGACCGCACATGGCATACACCGCGCTGCAGGACTACAGCGACCGCTGGCGGACATTCCACTACGTCTCCAACGTCGACGCCACCCAGCTCTGGGAGTCGCTGCGCGACTGCGAGCCCGACGAGACCTTGTTCATCGTCTGCTCCAAGACCTTCACCACCCTGGAGACGCTCGCCAATGCGCGCAGCGCCCGCGACTGGCTGCTCGAACGACTCGATGACGAGGCCGCGGTGAAGAAGCATTTCGTCGCCGTCTCCAGTAACGCGGAGGAGGTGCACAAGTTCGGCATCGACCCTGCCAACGTCTTTGAGATGTGGGACTGGGTCGGTGGCCGCTACTCCCTGGACTCGGCGATCGGGCTGTCGCTGATGATCGCCATCGGACCCGAGCGTTTCGGCGAGATGCTGGCTGGCTTCCACGCCATCGACGTGCACTTTCGCACGGCACCACTCGAGCGCAACCTTCCCGCACTGCTGGGTCTGATCGGCATCTGGTACATCGACTTCTTCGGCGCCGAGACCCAGGCCATCCTCCCCTACAGCCAGTACCTGGAGCGTTTCCCCGCCTACCTGCAACAGCTCGACATGGAGAGTGACGGCAAGTCGGTCGACCTGGACGGTAAGCCGGTCTCGTATGCCACGGGGCCGATCGTGTGGGGACAGCCCGGCACCAATGGCCAGCACGCTTTCTACCAGCTCATCCACCAGGGGACCCGTCTTGTCCCCTGCGACTTCATCGGCTTCGCCCAGCCCAACCACGCCATCGGTGAACACCAGAACCTGCTGCTCGCCAACTTCCTGGCCCAGCCGGAGGCGCTCGCCTTTGGCAAAACGCGCGAGCAGGTGGTGAGCGAGGGGGTGGCGGAGGAGCAGGTGACCGCGCGCGTGTTCGAGGGGAACCACCCCTCCAACACCATCCTGGCGACCAAGCTCACCCCCTACACGCTCGGCCAGTTGGTGGCGATCTACGAGCACAAGGTCTTCACCCAGGGGACGATCTGGAACATCGACTCGTTCGACCAGTGGGGCGTCGAGCTGGGCAAGATGCTCGCCCAAGGCATCATCCCCGAGCTTGAGGCTGACAGCGAGCCGGAGCTGCACCATGACCCATCGACCAACGCGCTGATCCGGCGCTGTCGAGGGCTCATGCCCGACGACACATCATTTCAGAGGAGCGAATCATGAACCCAGCCCAGCGACTACACGAAGTTGGCCAGAGCCTGTGGCTCGACAACATCACCCGCGGCCTGTTGACGAGCGGCCAACTGGCGCGCTACGTCGCCGATGCTGCGGTGACCGGTCTGACCTCCAATCCGAGCATCTTCGACAAGGCCATCACCGGCGGCTCGGACTACGACGAGCAGGCGCGCCAGCTGGCGGCGGCGGGGCTGGATGGGGAGGCATTGTTCTTCGCGCTGGCGCTGGACGACCTCGTCAAGGCCGCCGCCCTGTTCAGGCCGGCGTGGGACGCGACCAAGGGCCTCGACGGCTGGGTGTCACTGGAGGTCTCGCCACGCCTGGTGCACGACACCGCGGGCAGCGTGGCCGAGGCCAAGGAGCTGCACGATCAGGCGGGCACCCCCAACCTTTTCATCAAGATCCCCGGAACCCGCGAGGGCGTGCCCGCGATCGAGGAACTCACCTTTCAGGGCGTACCCGTGAACGTGACGCTGCTGTTCTCGGCAGAACAGTACCGGGCGGCCGCCGACGCCTACCAGCGCGGGCTGGAGCGGCGCCAGGCCGGCGGCCTCGGTCTGGACATCGTCTCGGTGGCCTCGCTGTTCGTCTCGCGCTGGGACCACGCCACAATCACGGAGCTCCCCGACGACCTCAAGGATGAGCTGGGCATCGCGGTGGCCAAGCAGACCTACCTCAGCTACCGCGAGATGCTCGCGTCGCAGCGCTGGCAGGATCTTGCAGCCCAGGGCGCTCGTCCCCAGCGGCTGCTCTTCGCCAGCACCGGCACCAAGGATCCGGCCAAGCCGGACACGTACTACATCGAGGCGCTGGCGGCCCCGGACACCATCAACACGATCCCGCCGGCCACGCTGGAGGCGTTCGTTGATCATGGCACCGTCGGCGAGATGCTTCCCCCCGATGGAGGGAACGCCGATTCGGTGATCGCCCGGGTCGAGGCCGCCGGGGTCGACGTACTGGCCCTGGCCGAGAAGCTGCAGACCGACGGCGGGGTCGCATTCGAGAAAGCGTGGGACGACCTCCTGCAGTCGCTCAGCTCGAAGTCGGCGCAGCTCACCGCCACCGCTGGGCGATGAACGGCGCCACGGTGCTGGTACCACCCGGGCTCGTGGTGGCGCTTCGCTGCGAGCGCGGAGAGGAGAGACGATGCAACTCGGCATGATCGGCCTCGGACGGATGGGCGCCAACCTCGTGCAGCGCCTCACCAAGGACGGCCACGAGTGCGTGGTCTTCGACGTCAACCGCGCCGCCGTCAAGAAGGTGGCGAGCAAGCATGCCCAGAGGGCGACGTCGATCGATGACTTCGTGGCCAAGCTCACCAAGCCGCGCGCGGCGTGGGTGATGGTGCCGGCCGCCGTGGCCGGCCAGACCGTCGTCGAACTGGCCGCGCGGATGGAGGCCGGCGACATCATCATCGACGGTGGCAACAGCTACTACCGCGACGACATCGCCCGGGCCGCGGCCGTCAAGGAGCGCGGCATCCACTACGTCGACTGCGGGACCAGCGGCGGTGTCTTCGGGCTGGAGCGCGGCTACTGCTTGATGATCGGCGGCGAGGACAGAGTGATCGCGCACCTCGACCCGATCTTCGCCAGCATCGCGCCCGGGGTCGATGCCGCTCTGCGCACCCCGGGGCGCAAGGGACGCGCCAGCCGGGCCGAGCAGGGCTACCTGCACTGCGGACCCAATGGCGCCGGTCACTTCGTGAAGATGGTCCACAACGGCATCGAGTACGGGCTGATGGCAGCCTACGCGGAGGGGCTCAACATCCTCAAGAACGCCGATGTGGGGCTGCGCGAGCAGGGGGCGGACGCCGAGACCACGCCGCTGCGCGAGCCCGACGCCTACAAGTACCAGCTCGACATCGGTCAGATCGCTGAGGTGTGGCGGCGGGGAAGCGTCATCGCCTCGTGGCTGCTCGACCTCACCGCGGAGGCGCTGGTCGGGGACTCGGCGCTGACCGAGTTCAGCGGACGCGTGTCCGACTCTGGGGAAGGCCGCTGGACGGCGTTGGCGGCGGTCGATGAGGGGGTGCCCGCGCCGGTGATCAGTGCGGCGCTGTTCGCGCGCTTCGAGTCGCGCGGTGATGCTGATTACGCTGATCGCCTCCTCTCAGCGATGCGCAAACAGTTCGGCGGCCACGACGAGAAGAGCAGCTGAGGTGGCGACCGCCACGGCAGCGAGGGGGATCTCCGACGCGCTGGTCTTCTTTGGTGCAACCGGTGACCTGGCGCGCAAGCAGGTCTTCCCGGCGCTGTACGCGATGACCAAGCGAGGCGTGCTCAACGTTCCCGTCGTCGGGGTGGCCCATTCGGGCTGGAGCCTCGACCAACTGCGCGACCGCGCCAAAGACAGTGTCGCCCACAGCGCGGGCGGCATCCACGACAAGGGCGCGCTTGACGACCTGTTGTCCAGGCTCCGCTACGTGGACGGCGATTACAAGGATCCGGGCACCTTTGCGGCGCTGAAGGCGGCCCTGGGAAAGGCGTCGCGTCCCGCGCACTACCTGGCGATTCCGCCGCTTCTCTTCGCCACGGTGATCAAGGAGCTGGGCGCTGCTGGGCTCGCCGACAACGCCCGAGTCATCATCGAGAAACCCTTCGGACGCGATCTCGCCTCGGCGCGCAAACTCAACCGTGCTGCCCAGGCCGTCTTTCCAGAGGCATCGATCTTTCGCATCGACCATTTCCTCGGCAAAGATGCCGTCGAGAACCTGCTCTATTTCCGCTTTGCCAATTCCTTCCTGGAGCCGATCTGGAACCGCGATCACGTGGCCAGCGTGCAGATCACCATGGCCGAGGAGTTCGGCGTCGAGGGGCGCGGTGCCTTCTACGAGACCACCGGTTGCCTGCGCGACGTGATCGAGAACCACCTCTTCCAGGTGGTGGCGCTGCTGGCGATGGAGCCGCCTGCAGAGATGAGCGCCGACGCGCAACGCAACGAGAAGGCCAAGATCTTCCAGTCCATGCAACCCCTGACCCCGGACGACGTGGTGCGTGGCCAGTACGCCGGCTACCGCAAGGAACCGGGGGTGGCGACTGCCTCCGACGTGGAGACGTACTGCGCACTGCGCATGTTCATCGGCTCCTGGCGCTGGGAGGGCGTCCCCTGGTACATCCGTGCCGGCAAGCGTCTGGCCGGGACGGCCACCGAGGTCATGGTCGAACTGAAGCCGCCGCCGCAGGCGCTCTTTGCCGACTCGCCGCGATCAGTGGAGCGGGCCAACTACCTGCGCTTCCGACTCGAGCCCAGCCCCGCCATCGCCATTGCCGCACGCGTCAAGCGGGAGGGAGAGAAGTTCGTCGGCGATCAGCAAGAGTTCTGCCTGCAGGACGCCCAGCTTGCCGACGAGGCGCCGTACGACCGGCTTCTCGGCGACGCCATGGCGGGTGACAACACGCTCTTCACCCGCGAGGATACTGTCGAGGCGGCTTGGGCGGTTGTCGATCCCGTCGTCAAACACCATCACCGTGTTCTCCCATACAAATCGGGCAGCTGGGGTCCCAAGCGAGCCGACAAGCTCGTTGCAACCAGTGGTGGTTGGCACAACCCCGTCGTGGACGCCGCAACGGCATTGCAGGTGGCCAGGTGAGCGACATCCCGGCCACGGTGGCTTCCTCCGAACCGGTGCACCGTCTCGCCATCCTCTTCGACATCGACGGGACGCTGATCATCAGCGGCGGGGCCGGGGCCGCCTCGTGGCGGATGGCCTTCGACGAGCTCTACGGCATCCCCGCCGACATCGGCCAGTTCACCGACACCGGAATGACCGACCCCGACGTGGGCCGCCAGACCTTCGTGGCCGTGCTGCACCGTCAACCGAGCCGCGCCGAGTTCGCCAAGCTGCTCGAGCGACGCCTGCACTACCTCTATCAGACGGTGGCCGACTCCAAGGATTACCGAGTCCTCGACGGCGTCGAGGAGTTGCTTCCCCGACTGCTCGACGAGGGCTACCTGCTCGGCATCGTGACCGGCAACCTCGAGGCGGCGGCGCACATCAAGCTGCATCGCGCCAAGCTCAACCGCTTCTTCTCCTTCGGCGGCTACGGATCCGATTCGACCGATCGCGGTGAGCTCACGCGGATCGCCCTACAGCGGGCCGCCCTCGTCTACGGCGAGGCCTTGGGCCCCGAGCAGTGCATCGTGGTCGGCGACACCCCTCACGATGTCGAGGGTGCCCACGGCGCCGGGATCGCCTGCGTGGGTGTGGCCAGTCACAACTTCAACGCGGAGCAACTGCGCGCTGGCGGGGCAGACTACGTCATCGGCTCGCTCAGGGAGGGCCTGCCGCTGTGACCGTTCTGCTCACCAGTCCGACGACCTCTCGGTGCGGCTCAGCAGCAGCCCGGAACCAACGCGTCGCTAACACGGAGCACGAACATGAGTGAGATCGACACGACGGCGAAGCCTGTTGTGGTCGTTGGCGTTGACGGGTCGGCGGGGGCCAGAGCGGCGCTGCGCTGGGCGCTTGCTGAGGCGCGCCTCCGCCAGGCTCCGCTGCGCATCGTCCACGCGTGGACGTATGGCTTCGCGGGCGGAGCGGCTGCGGGCGACGCCTACTTCGGCTATCTCGCGTCGTACCCACCGCTGGGGAATGACGTCACCGATGCCCTCCGCCAGGCGGCTGAGGACGTGCTCACGGCAGCGATCGCCGAGGTCGTCGACGGCGACGCGGACGTCCAGATCGAGCGCCAACTCATCGAAGGCGGCCCCGCCCAGATCCTGGTAGGCGCCGTCGGGCACGATGACCTCCTGGTCGTGGGGTCGCGCGGGCACGGAGGTTTCGCCGATCTCCTGCTCGGCTCGGTCAGTCTGCAGTGCGTCCATCACGCGCCGTGCCCGGTCGTCGTCGTCCATCTGCCCAAGGAAGCGCCCGCTGATCACAACCGTCCCGCTGCTGGCGGTGCCGCGACCCCGAGGAGCTGACGCGCGTGTTGGGTCTCCCGGACAATGTGCGCGGCTGTCTCTTCGACCTCGACGGTGTGCTGACCCAGACCGCCAAGGTCCACGCCGCCGCCTGGAAGGAGATGTTCGACGCCTACCTGTGCGACCGAGCCCAGCGTAGCGGTGCCAGCTTCGTGCCCTTCGATGCGGTCGGCGACTACGACGAGTATGTCGACGGCAAACCGCGAGCGGATGGAACGCGGTCGTTCCTCACCTCGCGGCACATCGAGCTTCCCGAGGGCAAGCCGGACGATCCTCCCGACGCCGAAACGATCGCCGGCCTTGGCAACCGCAAGAACGTCATCGTGCTGCGCAAGATCGAGGCAGATGGCGTCGAGGTCTACGACGGATCGGTTCGCTACGTCAGGGCGGTTCGTGATGCGGGGTTGCGCCGCGCTGTGGTGTCAAGCAGCGCCAATTGCCAACAGGTTCTCGCTGCCGCCGGTATAGAGGACCTGTTCGAAGCACGCATCGACGGCGTGGTCATCACCCGCGACCACCTCAAAGGCAAGCCAGCGCCCGACGCCTTCCTCGCCGGTGCCCGTGCTCTGGATGTCGCGCCTGCCGAGGCGGCCGTCTTCGAGGACGCGCTCGCCGGGGTGGAGGCAGGGCGGGCGGGCAGGTTCGGCTTCGTCGTCGGCGTCGATCGTGCCGGCCAGGCGGAGCAGCTGCGCGCGCACGGCGCCGACGTCGTCGTCAAGGACCTCGCCGAGCTGCTCGAAGCTCCGTGATCCAGCATCCGGCGTACCCCGTCGAGCCCTGGTGCCTGCGCGAGACCGAGCTCAACCTCGACGTGTTGGCTCAGTCGGAATCGCTGTTCGCACTCTCCAACGGCCACATCGGCTGGCGCGGCAACCTCGATGAGGGCGAGCCCTTCGGCCTTCCCGGCTCGTACCTCAACGGCTTCTACGAGCTCTCCCCGCTGCCCTACGCCGAGGCCGGCTTCGGCTACCCGGAGTCCGGCGAGGTGGCGATCAACGCCACCAGCGGCAAGCTGATCCGCCTGCTGGTCAACGACGAGCCCTTCGACGTCCGCTACGGTCAATTGCGGGCCCACGAGCGCTGTCTCGACTTTCGCGCCGGCGTCCTCTCGCGCACTGCGGAATGGTGTTCGCCGGTCCGACGCACCGTCCGCGTCCGCTCGACCCGCCTCGTCTCGCTCGTCCAGCGCGCGGTCGCGGCGATCTGCTACGAGGTGGAGCCACTCGACGGCCCGGCCAGGGTCGTGGTGCAGTCCGAGCTCGTAGCCAACCAATGGCTGCCACCGCCGAGCGACGACCCGCGGGTGGCGGCGGTGCTGGAAGCACCGCTGCGCTCTCAGGAGAACAGCGCCGGCGATGCCCGGGCGACCCTGGTCCACCGCACCGAGCGCAGCCGCCTTCTGGTCGCCGCCGCCATGGACCACGTTGTCGACGGCCCGCAGTCGACGCAGGTGATCGCCGAGAGCGAGCCCGACCTCGGCCGGGTGACGATCACCGCCGCGCTGGAGCCCGGCCAGACGCTCCGCCTGGTCAAGTTCGTCGCCTACGGCTGGTCGGCGGTGCGGTCGCAACCGGGGGTGCGTGACCAGGCGGGCGCGGCGCTGACCGCGGCGCGCCAAACCGGCTGGGAGGGCCTCTTGGCCGAGCAACGCGCCTGCCTCGACGACTTCTGGGAACGTGCCGACGTCGAGGTCGACGGCGACGCCGAGGTCCAGCAGGCGGTCCGCTTCGGCCTCTTCCACATCCACCAGGCGGCGGCGCGCGCCGAGGGGCGGGCGATCCCGGCCAAGGGGCTGACCGGTCCCGGCTATGACGGCCACGCCTTCTGGGACACCGAGACCTTCGTGCTTCCGCTGCTGACCTACACGGTGCCGGGCGCCGCCGCCGATGAGTTGCGCTGGCGCCACAGCACCCTGCCGATGGCGCTCGCACGGGCCCGCCAGCTGGGCCTGCGCGGGGCCGCCTTCCCCTGGCGGACCATCACCGGCAAAGAGTGCTCAGCGTACTGGCCCGCCGGGACCGCCGCCTTCCACGTCGCCGCCGACGTCGCCGACGCGGTGGTCCGCTACGTCGGTGCCACTCTGGACGACGAGTTCGAGCGCGCGGTCGGGGTGGAGTTGCTGGTCGAGACCGCCCGGCTCTGGCGCTCGCTCGGCCATCACGATGCGCACGGTCGCTTCCGCATCGACGGTGTCACCGGACCCGACGAGTACAGCGCGCTCGCCGACAACAACGTCTACACCAACCTCATGGCCCAGCACAACCTGGACGCCGCGGCCGCAGCCGCTGAGCGCCAGCCCGATCGGGCCACAGAGCTGGGGGTCGACCACGAGGAGATCGCCGCCTGGCGCTCCGCCGCCGAGGCGATGACCCTACCCTACGACGAGGAGCTGGGCGTGCATCAGCAAGCGGCGGGATTCACCGAGCACGAGGTCTGGGACTTCGCCGCCACCACCGCCGACCAGTACCCGCTGCTGCTGCACTTCCCCTACGTGCAGCTCTATCGCAAGCAGGTGGTCAAGCAGGCCGATCTGGTGCTCGCCATGCACAAGCGCTCCGAGGCCTTCACAGCCGCGCAGAAGGCGCGCAACTTCGCCTACTACGAGGCCATCACGGTGCGCGACTCGTCCCTATCGGCCTGCACCCAGGCGGTCATCGCGGCGGAGGTCGGCCACCTCGAGCTGGCCCACGACTACCTCGTCGAGTCGGCACTCATGGACCTCGACGACCGCGAGCACAACACCCGTGACGGCTTGCACCTCGCCGCCCTGGCCGGCACCTGGACTGCGCTGGTGGCCGGCCTGGCGGGGACGCGCGAACGTGACGGCACGGTGGCCTTCGCGCCCCGCCTCCCCGAGGGGATCACCCGGCTGGCCTTCGCCATCTCTCTGTACGGTCGACGCCTGCGCGTCGAGGTGACGTCGGCCGCAGCGACCTACGCGCTGCTCGAGGGTGCGCCGCTGCAACTGGTGCATCACGGCGAGCCCATCACCGTCACCACCGGGGAACCGCTCAGCCGTCCGATCGTCCGCATCGTGGCTCCTGCGGAGCCGACGCAGCCTGCCGGGCGAGCGCCGCAGCGACGTCAGCGCTCCTAGTGGTCTGGGTCGCGCGGCGAGCGCCCGCTGAGGTGGTCAGCGCTCAGGGGCGCGGGTGGTCGGAAAACCCCCAGCGCTCGTGCCCGTGGCTGACCCCGTGCGCGCGCAGTTGCGCGGCGATCTCTGCCCGGACCTCGGACGGCAGACGCTTGAGCGCGGGCCTGTAGAGCTCCTCCTCCTTGTCGACGTGGAGGCGGGCCACGGCCTCGAGGACGAAGAGCAGCCGTTGCAGCTCGGCAGTCTCCTGCTTGCCT
This sequence comes from Candidatus Aeolococcus gillhamiae, assembly GCA_003244045.1. GTDB lineage: Bacteria > Chloroflexota > Dormibacteria > Aeolococcales > Aeolococcaceae > Aeolococcus > Aeolococcus gillhamiae. The sequence goes on along the minus strand of QHBU01000189.1, from coordinate 11,548 downwards.
CGGAGCCCACTGCTTACGCGGTCCACGTCGGCGACCAGGGCACGGATCGCCCCATGGTCGAGGACCATCGCCGGGCCGCTGTGCGGCCCCTCCGCGAGCCGGTCGACCGCCGCGTACAGGCTTTGCTCTTCGAGGTCCATGTGGGGGAGGAGGCCGTTGTGGAGGAAGCTCAAGACCGCGTCGAGCTTGTTGCGCAACATCAGCGGCTCCTCGCTCGGCGCTGCGTCAGCGATCGCGCGCAGATGGTCGAGGTGGTGGCGCACCTCGGCGTGCTCGCGGGCCAGCAGTCCTTGCACGGTGCGGAGGTGTGCGGGCGGCCGCGAGCGCGCCGTCACCCGGGGGCTTCTCGATCGTCGAGATGGGACCGAGCAGGAGACGCCGGCACCTCGAGCTGAGCAGCGTCGCTGGCGAGCAAACCGCTGCTGGGCTCGCGACCGCGGATGCCCACGCTACGGTCCCTTTGTGTCGTGGACGGGGTGCCGTCCCCCGATGGTGAGCAGAAACGCGCTCTCCTCGATGGCCAGGACTGCGTGGCGCAGGCCGGCGGCGACGACGAGCACGCGTCCGGGGACCAGCTCGTGGCTTTGGCCGCCGACGGTGAACTGGATTCGGCCCTCGAGACCGTGCACGGTGATCGGGGCATCAGCGTGGTGCTCGTGCATCTGCCCTCCCGCCTTGAGCGCAACCAGCACCACGCGAAGCCCGGATTGTTTGGCAACGGTCTCGGCGGCATGGTCGGCGCGACCATAGGAGTCGCTCGCCCGCAGCGCCGCGATGTCCGCAGCGCAGTCCAGTTCGATCACCGGCGCGCCGACGCGCTCGCCCTGTTGGCGAGCGTCCGCGGCCTCGGCAGGGTCAGGATTCATTTTCTCTCGGGCCTCCGGTTCTGTGGAGTTGTCAACAGCGTAGTCCAGCACGGATCGCGTCGCAGTGAACGACGCAGACCAAAAGCACCTCAGGTGCGCTCGCGCCCCGGCAGGTCCTGGGTCCACCATGCCAGCGCCGCTGCCGGACCCCACTCATCGACAGTGGCCACGCTCGGGCTGGGGAGCTCGATGGCGTCGGCGCCTCCCGGTCGTCCGGCGGTCTGGGAGGCGTGGGGAATCGCCTTCCGCGGCCCCACCACCAGCCGGACCGGCCGATCGGCGAAGACGAAGCCGGAGATCCAACTGACCAGGACCAGAAAGCGGCCGCTCAGGCCGTGGATACGCGCGATGTGCAGGAACAGCCAGGCCAGCCAGCCCACAAATCCGGAGAGGTGGAGCGGGCCGATCTGGGCGATGCCGTCGTTGCGCCCGACGACGGCCATGGTCCCCAGATTGTGGTAGCGGAAGCGCGCCACCCTGCGTCCGGCGAGCATGGCCTCGATGGCGCGGCCGGCGTGACCGCCGCTCTGCAGGCCCACCTGGGCAAGCATCGGCAGGGGTTGTTTTGACCGTCCCGGGATCTCGGCGAGGTCGCCGACGACGAACACCTCGGGATGGCCGGCCAACTGGAGGGTTGCTGTCACCGGGACGCGACGCTTGGAGCCCAGCTCGACACCGAGGCTCTCGACCAGCGGATTGGCGGTCACCCCGGCCGCCCAGACCACGGTGGCCGCCTCGATGCGGCGTCCGTCCTTCAGCAGCAGTCCCTCGACGTCGACGTCGGCGACCATGGCCTTGGACTCCACGCGCACCCCCTTGTTCGCCAGGGCGCGCGCCGCCGACCGCTGCAGGCCCTTGGCGAACGAGGCCAAGGGCGCCTCCGAGCCCTCGACCAGGACGATGCTGACCTCCTCGCGGGTGATGCTGGGGAAGTCCTTGGCGAGCGAACCTTCGACCAGGACGGCCAGGGCAGCGGCGAACTCCACCCCGGTAGGGCCGCCGCCGACCACCGCGAAACTGAGCAGCCGGGACCGTTCAACAGGGTCGGCGGCCCAGCTGGCCTGCTCGAAGCGGCTGAGCACCTGGTTGCGCAGCTCGAGCGCCTCGCCCAGGTCCTTGATGCCGAATGAGCGAGCAGCGATGTCGGCGCTGTGAAAGTAGTCGCTGACGCTGCCGGCGGCCAGGATCAGATAGTCGTACGCGACCACGCCGCGATCGGTGCCAACCTGCTGGCTGCGCAGGTGGACGTCACTCACGGTGGCCACCCGAAAGGTGAGATTGCGCAGACCGCGCACCAGTGCTCGAACGGGATTGGCCGCCTCCACCGGCTCGAGCAGGGCGGTGGCCACCTGGTAGAGGAAGGGGTTGAAGACGTGGTGGTTGTGCTGGTCGAGGAGGACCACCTCGACCGGGGCGGCCTTCAGTGCCTTGACCGCCGCCAGTCCTGCGAAGCCAGCCCCGACGACGACCACCCGAGGCCGCCCGGTGTGGGTCGATCGCGAGAGGTCGCTCACGTCCGTCAGATCCCGGCCGCGTTGGCGTAGTACTGCTGGTCCTCGCGCCAGCCACCCTGGCCCTGGCCGATGGCAGCGTAGTCCTCGACGAACTCGATGGCGCGCACCCACTTGACCATCTTGAAGCCGAGCTGGGTCTCGATGCGCAGGCGGACCGGGGCGCCGTGTTCCACCGGCAGCGGTTTGCGGTTCATCTCCAGGGCGAGGATGGTCTGGGGTTTGAGCGCCAGGTGGAGTGGGATGGTCCCGTAGAAGTGGCCCGAGCGACCCTCGTTCTCGGTGACGCTCTTGTCGTCGAAGGCGTAGAAGGCGATGTGACGGGCGTTCGGCTTGGGCTTGACCGCTTCCAGGACCTTGGCCATCGGTACCCCGCCCCACTGGGCGACCGCCGACCAACCCTGGATGCAGTTGTGCAGCACGATCTGCGAGGTCCAGCCCAAGGCGCGCAGCTCCTCCAGGCCGAGCAGCAGGGGATGCTCGACGAGGCCGGCGATCTCCAGCCGGTACTCGGCGAATCCGTTTGCGGCCAGCGTCCGGTAGTGCTCGTCCGGCGGGGGATAGCCGTTCACGCGGAAGTACGGCGAGACGTCGGCCCACGAGTAGCCCTGACGGGAGGTGAACACCCGCGACAGCAGCCGCTCGAAGGGGTCGACGACGATGCCCAGGAAGCGCTGGACGGAGCGGCGGTAGCGCAGCGACACCAGCGTGGCGACGACGTTGAGCACCACGATCCCGAAAAGACCGGCCAGGCCGATGGCCAAAGCCAGGCCCTGATCGGTGTAGGGAGGTCGCTCGCGATGCCCCAGCACCATCACCGTCCACAGCTCGGGCAGCCCGCTGAGGATGACCATCAGCGTGTGCACGGCGATGAAGGCCACGAAGAGGCACAGGCCGATGAAGTGCAGGCTGCGCGCGCGCTGCCGGCCCCCGAAGAGCCTGGCGTAGCCCGGGAAGCGGCCGATCACCGCGGGGGACATCGCGGCCCCGGTGAGGATCTGGAGGGGGGCGAGCAGGAAGACGACGGCGAAGTAGGAGAGCTGCTGAGCGGCATTGAAGGGCAGGCCCGGTTGGGCCGGCGGCAGGTGGAACTGCAGGTAGTCGCCGGCCGCTCGCAGCGCATTGGGGAAGATGGCCCAGGAGGTCGGCACGATCGTCCGGTAGTAGCCGCTGCTGAAGAGCAGCGCGATGTAGACGGCGCCGGTGAGGATCCAGAACTGGATGCTCATGAAGTGCCAATGCCGTCCGATGCCGAGGTTCTTGCGTCCTGGAAGCGCGACCACCGGCGACCACGAGTCCTCCTCTTCCAGCGAACTCCACGGTCTGGCGGACTCAGCCGAGAACGTCTTCTTGGTGAGGCGCAGCCATTCGCGGCCCGGCATGCAGTGGTCGTTCCAGTAGAACTTCGGACACGCGGACAGCACTTCGAGCCCGCTGCGTGCAAGGAACAGGATGAAGAGCATGTTGAGGAAGTGGGTGATGACGATCCAGATCGGGAAGACGCTGTAATCGGTCACGACAGTGGCGCTGGGTCGAGCGCCGCTCGGAGACGGGCACGACTCATGCGCTGCACCTCACGCTGAGATCTATCCTCACGGCAGAGGTGCGCACGTGCCCAGCGAGGTGGTGCCTGGATGTGGTCCGCCTGGTCGGCGAGGCTGTGGCACCCCCCCGGCGCGTGTGGCTCGAATTGGCGAGCATCAGCGTCCCGCAAGCCCGGAGACGGGCAATTCCGCGCCTTCGAGTCCATGTTTCCTCCGTGGTACGTGGCAGCCTCACGGACGCGTCCGCTCGGGTGTCGCGCTCCTTGTCGATACGGTCGAGGGTGGCCCGCGCGCGGCCGCTTGACGAAGGCCGGCGCAAACTCGTACGTACCTCAGAACGGGTGCCACGTATCATCGAGTGCGCCCCGGCGGCCTCACATCGCCACTGCACAGAGCGCCAGCCATCAGCCTGGAGTGCCGCTATTGACGCTCTCCCTCAAGTGCGGTCATGTGGCGAGCGCGAGAGGCCGGGCAAGCTCCTTTTCAATGACCCGGTAACACTCGCAGGCGGCGTCCTCCAGACCGTGGCGGTCGACGATGGTCAGATGGCCTCTGTGATATCGGATCAGGCCAGCCGCCTGAAGGCTGCAAGCGGAACGCGTCACTGTGACCCGTCGAGAACCGAGCATCTGGCCCAGGAATTCCTGGGTGATGTCGAAGGTGTCTCGCCCCACCCGGTCGTGACTCATCAGCAGCCAGCGGCTCAAGCGTTGCTCGTTCGAGTGGAGTCGGTTGCAGGCCGCGGTCTGGGCCACCTGGCTGAAGAGGGCCTGTGCGTAGCTCTGCGCCAGATCACAGAGCGGGCCGGGCGAGGTGACCTCGGCTCGGAAATCGGCCGCCTTAATCTGCAGCGCCCGGCCTTTGACCAGGGCGATGGCCCGCACCGCCAGCGCACCGCGGAGAAAGTAGGGGACACCGACGATTCCTTCGTTGCCGATCGTGGCCACCTCGACGATGGCACCGTCACGCAGCGGAGTGACCAGCGAGACGACGCCATCGATCGGAAAGTAGATGACGTCGATTGGCGCACCCGGTTCGAACAGGACGTTTTTGACGCGCAGTGGGGTTAGCGACAGTTTCGGCTGCAGCCTCTCGAAGTCGTCGGCGGGGAGCGCCCCGAGGATGCTGTTGCCCTCGGGACGGCCCTGCTCCAGGGTCACGTCCAGGGCCTCAGGCTCCCACGGCCGGTGGCTCAGCTCCAATACGACGCATCCTTGCTGTCTTCGGCAGGATTGGTGTGATGTTTGTCGCGGGATACGAGATACTCTGGCACAGTATGAAGTGTGGAGGGTCAGCCGACAACTCCTCAAGCTCCGCTTGACCTTTAGGTAAGCCAAACCCTCAGACGCCGTGCGAACACTCGATCAGGTGGGTTCTCGTTGCCCGAGGAATATCTCGGGCGTGTCGCCTCGACGAGAGGGGAGACGGTCAGCGGCTGCGGCGGCCGCGGCTCACCGGGATCGGCGTCGGCAGCGACGCCGAGACCTCCTGCCGCCATTCCTCGGGCATGATCTCGTGCAGCCGCAAGAGAAAGCGCACGACGGTCGCCAATTCGTCCGACGAGAGATCCGAGGCGACCTCGTGCAGCCACTGCCAGCGCTGTTGGAACGCTTCTTGGAACCGCCGCCGCCCCTTCTGAGTGATCGACACCAAGATGCGCCGCCGATCATGAGCGTCGGCGTTGCGCACCGCGTAGCCGGCCTCGGCCAGGCGATCAACGACGGCCGTCGCCGTCCCCGTGCTGATACTCAGTTGGTCGGCTATGTCGCCGGCAGTAAGCTTGCCGCTGATGGTGAGCAGTTCGAGAGCGGCGAGATCGCTGCGGCCAATGCCCAGTGCAGCCTGGGCGACCACGGATCCAGCGTCGAGCACCATGTTGGTGCGACGGACGGCAAGGACCAGCTCGGTGACTTCGGCCTCCTCGGCCGGCCTGCCGGCCGCTCGCGGCGGGGTTTTCGGCTGGCGTGGACCGCTCATTCGTGACTCTGTGCTTCCGTGCAAGGCAAGGCGTGCAGGTGGCGCATTCCGGGAGTGTCGGGCAAGCCCCGTTGTTTGAGTTGGCGGCTCGACCTGAGTGACCGCCCGGGACCTTCAGAGAGAGCGTGCACCGCGCGCTGCCTGCCGACGCTGCCGTTGACGCAATCCCGATCGGATCGGATCGCCGCAGGCTCCGACGGTGGCAGTGGGGCGCTCATGAGAGCTTGTGGGCGAACTCCAACAGGGCCACCGCCTCGTTGTGGTCGTGATCGTGGGCGTCATACACGAGGGTGATCTTCTCTTTGCGGGAGCGGTTGCGAAGTTCTCGCAGCGCGACGAGCTGGTCGCGCTCTACCAACTCCTTGTGGTAGCGCTTGCGGAACTCGGCCCAGCGCGCGGGATCGTGCCCGAACCATTGGCGCAGCTCCTTGGTCGGGGCGAAATCCTTGCACCATTCGGTGACCCGGGCCTTCTCCTTGGAGACCCCACGCGGCCAGAGACGGTCGGTGAGGATGCGCCGCCCGTCGTCGGCAGACGCGGGATCCCTGACGCTCTTGATGGCCAGGCCGTGCTTTGTTGTCGCCTTGTCTGCCGTCATCTCCGCACTCCTCCAGGTGTTGCGTCGGCGTCGGCTCCTGGGATGAATCGATGGTAAGCCAGGCTGCCGCGCAGCAGCTGTTGTCGGCCAAGTGATACGTACCGGGCAGCGCCGGTACGTATCAGCCGATGGCATCCCTGGCAACCGTGCGCCCCGTCGACGGAGGCCCGCCGTCTGCGCCGCTCTCGATGTCGATGCGCCGCCACGTTGCGCTGGTGGCGCCACCCTGGTACCCGGTGCCACCGCACGGCTACGGTGGCATCGAGAGCGTGGTCGCCCTGCTCGCCGAGGAATTGCGCGCGCGCGGACATCGAGTCACGTTGCTGGCCGCGGAAGGGTCCGATCGCCAGGCCACGGTTCAGGCGCCACTCGCGTGGCGGACGGACCTCGGACAGCACAACGAACGTCTCCGCGAACTGACCTACGCCGCCCGTGTTCTGGAGACCCTCAGCCGTCGCGGGCCCTTCGACGTCATCCACGATCACGTCGGATTCGCCACCCTGCTGGGCTGTGTCCACCTTGGTGTCGCACCCGTGCTGCACACCGTCCACGGCGGGATTCACGAGCCGGACGCCAGCTTCTACGCGGCGCTCGGCGACGAGCTTGGCCTCGCTGCGATCAGCAGCAGCCAGCGCCAATCGGCGCCAGGGTTGGCCTGGATCGGCACCGTGCCCAATGCGGTCGCGCTCCACCATCTGGGGGTGGGCAGCCGTGAGGAGAAGGAGCCCTACCTGCTCTGCCTGGCCCGGATCTGTCCCGACAAGGGGCAGCACCTTGCCATCGAGGTGGCCCGGAGGACCGGGCTGCGGCTGGTGTTGGCCGGCAAGGTCGAGACCACCACGTCGGGGCTCGAGTACTTCGAGCAACGCATCGCTCCGGCGCTTGACGGCGATCGCGTCGTGCACATCGCCAATGTGGCCGGCGTCGCCAAGGCCGGCCTGCTCGCGCGCGCCATCGCCCTGCTCGCGCCGATCCAGTGGGATGAGCCGTTTGGCCTCTCGGTGGTGGAGGCGATGGCCAGCGGCACGGCGGCGATCAGCATGGCCCGCGGCGCCGCCTGCGAACTGATCGACGAGGGTCAGACTGGCTTCCTCGTCGCTGATGTCGATGAGATGGTCGCGGCGGTGCAGTGCGCCGTCGACATCGAGCCGGAGTACTGTGCCGCGCTGACACGGGCGCGCTTCAGCCCGTCCGCAATGGCCGACGGCTACCTGAACCTCTACGACTCTCTGGCGGTGACGAGCGGCCGCCGCACCGCGGATGGCTTCGCCGAGCGCTAGGGGCTCAGGCCAAGGGCAGCTCCAGCCACGGTGGGCGGCCACGCACGACCTCCAGCCCGGCACGGTTGCCCTCGACGCTGACCTCGCAGGAGCCGTCGGGGCGGCGCCAGGCCCTGATGGCGAGGCGGTGTGCCCCGACCCGCACGTTGCGGATCGTCAATTCGGGGCACCAGGGGGGAAGGGCGGGGTCGAGGTAGATGCGTCCGTGCGGCGCGTCAGGCTCGAGGCCGAGGAGCACGCGCACCGCCATAAAGATGCTGCCCGCCGCCCAGGCCTGCGGGACATTGGCACGCTGGTAGGGCACCGGGACGCCGGGGTGGCGTCGGGGCAGCCCGCAGAACAGCTCTGGCATCTGGATCCGTTCGAAGGAGGTGACCGCGGCGAGCAGGCCGTCCACCAGCCGCCAGGCATCCTCGATGCGACCGTAGCGGCGCAATCCCGCGGCGGCGATCATGGTGTCATGGGGCCAGATCGAGCCGCGCTGGTAGGAGTAGGGGTCGTAGGAGGGGTGCTCGGTGGAGAGCGTCCGCAGCCCCCAGCCGCTGAAGAGGTCGGCTTGCATTAGCCGATTGGCAACGCGCTCCCCGCGATCCTGATCGAGCAGACTCAGCCAGAGCACCTGACCGGGATTGGAGGTGGCCGTGCGCAACGCCCGTTTGTTCCCGTCGAGGGCGAAGGCAACGGTGCCCTCCACCTCCAGCCAATACGCCTCGAGGAAGCGCCCGCGCAGCAACTCGGCTTCGTCGCGGAGCCGCTGGGCACGGGCGCCATCACCCCAGGCCGCAAAAAGGTCCGCGATTCCCCGCTTGGCCGCATAGACGTAGGCCTGCAGCTCACAGGTGCCAATCGGGTGCGGCGGGAAGCCGCCCTGCTCGTCGAGCACCCCGTCCTCGGCGTCGCGCCAGCACTGGTTGCGGTAGCCGGTTGCACTGCGGGGTGCCCACTCCTGGAGACCGTCGCCGTCGCGGTCGCCATACCGATCGATCCAGTCGAGGCAGCGTTCGGCCGTGTCGCGGAAGCGGCCCAACGGTTCGGCATCGCCGAGCCAGCGATAGGTTTCTGCCAAGAGCAGCAGATACAGAGGGGTCGCGTCAGCCGTGCCGTAGTAGGGAGAGTGGGGAATGGTGTGGAACTGCGCCCACTCGCCGACGCGCATCTCGTGGCAGATCTTGCCCGGCTCGGCGTCGCGCACCGGATCGTCCTCGGTCGCCTGCCACTGAGATAGCTTCTGCAGCGTTCCCATGGCGAAGAGGGGATGCACGGGCAGGGCTTGCATCGAGGCGAGCAGGGAATCGCGTCCGAAGACGGCGACGAACCAGGGGATGCCGGCGGCCGGCAGCCACACGTCCTGCGAGAAGTCGAGGTCGTACAGCCGCAGCGCCGCGAAGTCCTCGACCGCCTGCTCGTACGCCTGCAGCATGCGCAGGTCGGTCGGGATCACCCGCGAAACGGTCCGATGCCAACGGCGCCGCAGGCGCTCGGCACGATCCTCCACAGGTGTGTGAACGGGGCAGGAGGCCAGCGCCGGCCGCGCCCGCGCCGAGGTGAGCAGGTCGTACTGGAGATGGGCGCGCCACGGCTGATTGGGTTGCAGGTCGATGGGGAAGTGCAGCTCCCCGTTGGCGTACGTCGCCGGGTGGGCGCTGTCGCTGCGCACCAGACAGCGGCGCACGAATCCGTCGCGCCGGTAGCGGCTCTCCAGCTGCTGGGCGTGCCAGGTGGTGGCCAGGCTCGCCCGGCGCTGCCAGCGCTCGGTGCGCACTTCGAAGAGGTCGGCGAAGTCGCTGGAGAGGATGACCTCGAGAAGGAGGAGGACGGGCGTCGCACCATAGGCGGTCACGGCTAGGTCCTCGTGCAGGCGCTGCGCACCGATCACCCGATCCACCGTGACGATGACGCGCACGTCGGAGACGTTGCCATCCAGCGAGGCCACCTCCGAGGCCATCAGCGTCCAGCGGGCATGGTGATAGGACAGGCGGCTCGAGGCGACCACGCTCAAGGCCTGGCCGTTCAGCCGCAGCCGGTGGCGGGAGAGGAAGCGGGTGTCGTCCGCGTACAGCCCCTGCCCCTGCCCTTTGAGGGACTCGATGGAGCTGTCCGTCGCGCAGACCAGAAATGTCGACCCCTGGTTGATGGCCATGAGCGCCGGCCCCCGCTGCACGGTCACCAGCGAGGTGCGCGACAGACGCCGGCGATCAGTCGTGGGGTCGGGGGTCAACCAGGTCCCTCGGTGTGAATCGAATGCGCTCGGGATCATCCCACCGGCGCCTACGCGGGGGACTGGTGCAACGCAGACGGAGCTCCGGGCCACCTACCACCGTGGCTGCTCCACCCGATCCGTCGAGGCAAGCGGGAGGACTCTGCGCCTCCTGGGCCCTCAGGCTGGCGATGGTGGCCTCGCGGAGCCGGAGTTGATGACGATCCAGCGCATCCTCGTTGGCATCGACGGATCGGACGGCGCCGGTCAGGCGCTCAGCTGGGCAGCCGACCTTGCGGGCGCGCTCGGTGCCGAGCTCCTGGTGGTCCATGCCCGCGCGCCGATATCCTCGTTGCGGTTCGGAGTTGCGGCCAGCATCGGCGGTCTGGCCGCCGCCACGGCCGCAGCCGGCGCCGGGGTGTCCGATGAGGCCCGTGAGCAGGAGCGTGCCGTGGTGGAGGAGTGGTGTGCCCGCGTCGGCACCGCGATCGCTCCGCGGCGGGTGCTCATCGGCGAGGGCGAGGCCGCCGTCGTGATCGAGGACGCCGCCACCGATCAGCAGGCTGATCTCATCGTGGTGGGGCGGCGCGGCCGCGGAGGGTTTGCCGAGCTGGTGCTGGGCAGCGTCAGCCACCACCTCACCCACCACGCCCACCATCCTGTGGTCGTCGTACCCACGGATTCGGTCGGTGCCAGCCGACGTTCGCCGGAGCGCGACCGTGCCTGAGCGAGGCTGCCGTCCTCCCGTCCGCAGAGGTCGTGGAGGTGGGTTCAGGAACCCGAGCGTTCTCGGTCGCCTCCGGATGCGGTGGCATCGGCAGGCCTGTCGGCCAAGGTGGGTGGGGGTGACCTCATGACGTGGCGCCAGACGGTGAGTCCCCAGCCCGTGCTGGCCTTCATCGCCGACATCTGGACGAGGGCCGAAATCGACAGCTTCGACGACGAGACGCTGGCGATCAAGCTGTTCGTGCCGGGACACCCCACCTCCCCGCTCGTCCTCGATCGTTCCCGCTACCGCCCCGTGGACGCGACAACCTTTCCCGGAGAATTCCGCGACGCCCTCCCCCGGACGCCACCGCCGCAAACCGCCAGAGCCGCCGGCAAGCCGTATGTTCCCCTCGAGCGTCGCGATCACCACTACCTCAGCGACGACGACGCAGCCGTCCTCGCCGTGCTCCTTGCCCACCCGGGCCGCCGTGCACCGTTCGACCTCGCCACCGCCGCCTGGGGGGTGGATGCCGGCAACAGGATCGTGGATCTCGCCGAGACGATCGCGCGCCTCCAGGAGTGGCTCGAGCGCGAGCCGGAAACACTCGAGGCGGTGGAGGCGGACGGCACGCTCTGGTATCGGTTGCTCATTCCGCACAGCGGGCCCGGGACTGAGTCGTCGGCCTGACCCCAGTCCGGCCTGGCGGCGGACGCTGTGACTCTCGCCGTCGCCGATGGTGAGCGATTCTCGCCCGCGGCGATGCGATCGACGTGCGAGGGCCTTTCAAGTTCTTCATCTGTTCGGCAGGGCACAGAAGACGGCTGATCGCCCACTCCATGCTGTCTTAACTACTTTCCCCTGAAAAA
>QHBU01000188.1 GCA_003244045.1 Candidatus Aeolococcus gillhamiae | reverse complement strand
ATGTGCCGCAATGGGGGCCCGGCCACGTGGCCGGGCAGAGCACCGACTCCTCGCGCAGGGTCGATCCCTGAATCGGCCTGGGTATCCCGGAGGCTCTTAACCTTGGAAACGAGGATGGAGCATGACGACGAGTGGTGCGCGGCGTAGGCCGCAGAAGTACCCGGAGGAGCTGCGCGAGCGGGGCGTCCGGATGGTGCTGGAGGTCCGCGCCGAGACGGGTGAGCGTCACGGCGCGGTGACCCGGATCGCCAAGCAGCTCGGTGTCGGCGCCGAGTCGCTGCGGAACTGGGTGAACCAGGCCGAGGTCGACTCGGGCCGTCGGCCGGGGACGTCGAGCGCGGACGGCCAGCGGATCGCCGAGCTCGAGCGCGAGGTGCGCGAGCTGCGCCGAGCGAACGACATCCTCAAGGCCGCATCGATTTTCTTTGCGACCGAGCTCGACGGTCGACCGAAGAGGTAGTCGCCTTCATCGACGCCCACCGGACGAACGTGTCCGGTGGGCTGCGATGGGGGGTCGAGCCGATCTGCCGGACCTTGGAGATCGCCCCCGCCACCTACTACGACGCCAAGACCCGGCCGCCCTCGGCGCGGGCGATCCGCGACGCGATGTTGTTGCCGATCCTGCTCGCCTTGTGGAAGGCGAACTACTCGGTCTACGGGCGCCGCAAGCTGACCAAGGCCGCTCGCAAGGCCGGCCACGACGTCGGCCGTGATCAGGTCGCCCGGCTCATGCGCCGCGTGGGCATCCGCGGCGCCAGCCGGGCCAAGAAGCGTTTCACCACCCATAGCGATTCGACCGCGGTGCGCGCCCCTGATCTCGTCAAGCGTGACTTCACCGCCACCCGCCCGAACGAGAAGTGGGTCGCGGATTTCACCTACTGCTCGACGTGGTCGGGCATCGTCTATGTCGCGTTCGTCATCGACATCTTCTCCCGACGCATCGTCGGCTGGAAGGCGGCGTCCACGATGCACGCGTCGCTCGTGATCGACGCACTGAACATGGCCGCCTGGACGCGCCGCGGTGTCGACATCGACGGCGTCATCTGCCACTCCGATGCCGGGAGTCAATACACCTCCATCGCCTACACCGACCGACTCGAGGAGATCGGCGCCGCGCCCTCGATCGGGACGGTCGGGGACAGTTTCGACAACGCGATGGCGGAAACGACCATCGGACTGTTCAAGACCGAGTTGCACCGCAACCCCGCCGTCCTGGCCGACAACGGTGGGCACTGGCGAGGACACGATGACCTCGAGATCGCCACCTGCGGGTGGGTGTCGTGGTTCAACGACGAGCGCCTCCACGGCGAGCTCGAAGACCACACCCCGGCCGAGGTCGAGGCCGCCTTCTACAGCCGACAGCAGGACGCGGCGTGAACCGCCCGAAACGTTCGCCCCAGAGGCCCCCGGCGCGGTCGGCTGGTGTCTTGGTGCCATCCGGGATCCCCGTTGTGTCACGATAGCGTCACGATGATCTGTCCGGTCTGTGGTCACGACTTCGAAGCGGTCGGCCGCCAGCAGTACTGCTCGGGTGCATGCCGCGCTCTCGCTTACCGACGACGTCGCGACGTCAAGGACGACGCATTGCCGCTGCCGCCGGCGCGTCGCGTAAAGCCGATCACCGTCTATGGATGCGCTGGCTGTGGCAGCCGATCCCTCGGCGACCAACGCTGCGACGAGTGCGGCACCTTCATGACCCGCATCGGCATCGGCGGCCACTGCCCTGCCTGCGACGAACCCGTCGCCGTCGCCGAGCTCATCGGCCCCGACAGCTGACCCCTTGTCCCCTCGGCCACGGTGATGCACACTCACGTCGGCCAGCCCAACCGCTGGCCGGCAAAACCAACCCAACGAGCCTCCATCAAACCTAGGCCGATTCATGGCCGGGCAGAGCGCCGCGGCCAGCGCCAAGTTGGACAAGGCCAATGCGCCGCAATGGGGGCCCGGCCACGTGGCCGGGCAGAGGACCTCGAGCTCGGCGGTCTATCAAAACCGGGTACTTGGGCCGCAATGGGGGCCCGGCCACGTGGCCGGGCAGAGCGAGGCCCTGTCCACCGGCGTCATGCCGGTCGTTAAGCCGCAATGGGGGCCCGGCCACGTGGCTGTGAGCGCCGCCGTAATTCCCTAGCCCGACGTTGCCGTTATTCCGCACCGGGCTCCTGGGATGAGTGTTCTACTCGATCGTCCCTCCCTTCTGCCGGGAGGAGGGGCGTAGAAGGTCGCTGAGCTCTCCGGCGAGGGCGTTGGCCGAGGGCCAGCCAAGGTCATTGGCGATGACGACGACCTGTCGACCGCGACGAAGCCGGACGGTCCACACCCGCTGGACCGGCCGGCCATCGGGGCTGGTGTCGGGATGGTCGACCTCGACCCGGATAGGCGGCCGGCGGGATTGGTTCGGCCTGCACTCGGGCGAGCAGTAGATGAAAGGCCGGCCCGGGCCCGAGCGGCGACTGACAAGGTTGGCGCAACCGGGCGCGGCACATGCGACGGGCCTGGGGGTCATCGCCGGCGGGCGGTCGCGTCGTCATCGCCCTGTCTCGACGACGAGGTCATGATCGATTCGTCCTCGGCCCGGATTCGATCCAAGAGCTCGTGCTTGGCGGCGAGGATCTGCTCACGTCGAGCCATGGCCTCGGGGTCTCGCTGGCGCAGCAGGCTCAGCTCGCCCAGGATGGCGACGATGTCCTCCACGGTGCTCACGAGCGGGCTCCGGAGCCGGGACGACGGTTGGGCCGGTAGCTGCGCCCGGGCATGGCGATGTGGTGGGCGCCGTTGACCACGCGGTCGAGGATCGACTCGGCCACGACCGGGTTGGGGAACAGCGAATACCAGTCGGTGGCCGCCCGGTTGGCGGTGATGACCACGCTGGCCCCGGCCCGTTCGCTGATCAGCTCGTAGAGGTCATCGGCCTGGGTGGTGCTGAAGGCCCTCATGGCGAAATCGTCGAGTATGAGCATCGCCGGCCGGGCCCAGCGGCGCAGGCGGGACTCCCAGCTGCGATCGGCATGGCCGCCGGCCAGGTCGGCGAGCAACCGGGAGGTCTTGGTGAACACCACGCTGTGGCCACGCCGGCAGGCGGCGTGGCCCAGGGCCTGGGCGATCATCGACTTGCCCACCCCAACGGGGCCGTGGAGCACGACGGACTCGCCGGCGTCGACGAAGCGCAGCGTGGCCAGGTCACGGATGTGGGCGGCGGGGACCTTCGGGTTGTAGGAGAAGTCGAAGTCCTCGATGGTGGCGGCGGACTCGAAGCGGGCGGCCCGCAGTCGACGCTCCAGCGCCGCCGCGTCGCGGCGGGCGATCTCGTCCTCGCACAGCACCTGGAGGAACTCGAGGTGGCCGAGCTCGCCGGCCTGGGCCTGGCCGAGGCAGGCCTCCAGGGTGTCGAGCATCCCCGACAGGCGCAGCGTGGACAGGCTGGCCTCGAGCTGGTGGGTGCGGGTCATGACGCCGTCGCGGTGTCGAACAGGCCGGTGGGACCGTGCAGGTGGGCGGGCGCCGTCGCCCCGTCGTCGGTCTCGGCCGGGGACTCGGACTCGGTGCCGGCGACCAGGATCCCCTTCACCGTGCGGTAGGAGGGATCGCCGACGGTGACCGCCCGGGCACAGGCGGCGTCGAGACGTTCGGCGGAGTAGCGGTCAGCGAGGCCGACCACACCCTGGGCCGAACGCAGCCGGTGCAGGGCGTTGATCTCCAGCAGCGAGGCGACCACCTCGGTGACCGAGGTGCCCAGCTCGGCGGCCCGGCGGCGGCACCACGTCGGTGTGCGTATGAAGAAGGCGACCTTCTCCGGTGGATAGTCGTCCCAGTCGGTCTGGCGGCCCTTGTCCAGGCGGGCCCAGGTCTTGATCACGGCGCCGTCGACGAACATCTCCACGGTGCGCTCGCCCTCCCGGGCGTCGACCGGGCGGCCGATGTAGCGCCACGGCACCGAGTACAGGGTCTTGGCCACCTTGACGTGGCAGTCCGGGCCGACCTTGGGCGTCGACCACCCGGCCAGCTCGAACACCGCCGGCGGCAGGGCGATCAGCTCCTCGGCCTCGATGGCGTTGAACACCGCCAGCGGTTGGGCGCCCTCCAGGCTGCGGTGATGGCGGCGCCCGGCCACCTCCACGCACCACGTCAGCGCCGCCGCCTGCATGTGGGCTTCGTCTCGCCACTCCCGGCCCCGCCACATGGAGTCCCGGACGTAGGGCATCGGTCGTTCCACTCTGGGCTTGTCCTTGGGCTTCAGTGCCCTTGCCGGGTCCACCAGAGCGCCGTAGTGGGCGGCCAGCTCCGCATAGGCCCGGTTGATCTTGGGGTCATAGAGGTCGGGCCGGTCCACGCCCGTGGCCAGGTTGTCAGGCACGAGGCGACGAGGCGCACCCCCGAAGAAGGCGAAGGCGGCCACGTGGGCGGCCACCCAGGAGCGGGCGTCGAGGCGCAGCACCGGGCGCACGAACATGTGTCGCGAACAGGCCAGCACCATCACGAAGGCCCACACCCGGCGCACCCGGCCGCTGTCCGGGTCCTGCCAGGAGCCGAGGTGGCCGTAGTCGATCTGGGCCTCTTCGCCCGCGGCCACGTCGGGGCGAAGGACGGTGACGCGGTCCCTCAGCGAGGAGTCGGGGAACTCCGAGGCGACGAATCGCCGGAAACTGGAGACTCCCACCGTCAGGCCATGCTCGTCGCGCAGGCGCTGGTGCGCGGTGGCGACGGTGTTCGTCGCCAGCATGTCGGCGATGCGCTCCCGGTGGGTGTCGATCACCCCGAAGGTCAGGCTCCGGGCCTTGGCGTCGACCAGCTCGGGGAACCAGCCCCGGACCAGCTCGGCCCACTCCGCCCGGCCCAGCGCCGGACCGCCGGGGCAGAGCCCGGCCTCGGTGGCCTTGGCCACGTACTTGCGCACCGTCTTGGGGTCGATGCCCAGGCTGGACGCCACCACCGACTTCGGTCGGCCGGCGTGCCAGTGCTGCAGAACCTCAACAACGTCGATCACTTCGAACTGCCTCCTTGCCATGTGGGGACCTCACTCCTCGGGGAGCAAGGCGTCTACAGGTGCAAGGAGCCCGGCGGGTGGATCCCTCGTCCCGACGACGGACCAGGGAATTACGGCAACGGGGTGGTAGGGAATTACGTCGGCGTCAAACCACTCCAGCTAGGGAATTACTTCGGCGCTGACACTTGTGCGAGGTGCGGACCAGTTCGACCGCATCTCGCTTGAACTCGCTGGAGAACGACCTCCTGGGCCGCCTCTCTCGTTCCATGGTCTCCATGATGGACATCCTTTCCGGGGCTTCACCCCTGATCGTGGATGTCCGTCAAACCGGGTCAAGCCCAAGGGTGCAACGCCGGCTGCGTAGGCGCCCGCCTCACCTGCACGCTGGTCGTGCGGTGGACAACCGCCCGCCGCGACATCGCTCTCGACGATGCTCGGCTTGCGGCGGCCCGCCAGCAGGTCATCCCTGAAGGAGCG
>QHBU01000187.1 GCA_003244045.1 Candidatus Aeolococcus gillhamiae | reverse complement strand
TGGAGGTTGTTCTTCACCCGGTGGTGCATCTCACGGATGAGCACGTCTTTGGACACCAGCAGCCGATCGCGCCGGCGCAGCTCCGACACGTCGCGCACCAGGGCCAGGGCGCCGGCCACCTTCCCGTGGTCGAGAAGGGGGATGGCCCGCACCAGGAGGGTGACGTCTTTGAGCTCGACCTCCTCGGTGATGGGCAGGCCGATGGCGAAGGCGGCCCGCACCGGTGCTTCGTCGAAGCCCACCTCGCCCAGCCGGGCGCCCAGCACGTTGGCGTGGATGCCCATGCGGTGCAGGGCAGACACGAAGTTGGGCGAGGCGTAGTCGACCCGGGCTGACTCGTCGAGGCGGACCACGCCGTCTCCCACGCGGGGTGACTCCTTGGGCTCGGTGCCTTCTGCGCCGAAGGGGAACTCGCCGGCCGCGATCATGCGGGCGAAGGCGTCGAAGATGTCGTGGTAGACGCGCTCCAGCTCGCCCGGGCGGCGGCCCACCGAGGGTGCGGACTCCCGGGTGAGCACGCCGAGCTGGGTATCTCTCCAATAGACAGGTATGCACTGCACGTTGGCCGCCTCCGCCCGGGCGCTTGCCTCCACCTCGGCGTCGATGATCTGGCCCAGGCGCCACGCCCGGGCCACGAGGGGGCGCTGGGTCTCGTCGACGACCACGCCCAGCTGGTCTTCGCGGTAGAGGGTCTGGCTGGTGGTGGGCCGCATCTGGCCCATGACGACGAACCGGGGAGACGCCTCCTGCTTCTGGGGCACGAAGAGCAGGAGGTCGGCGAAGCTCAGGTCGGCGAGAAAGCCCCATGACGCCACCAGGCGCTGCAGGTGGGCCAGGGCGGCGGCATCGAGGTCGGTTTCACGGGCCAGGTCGTCGAACGACGCCATAGGCGCACAACTGTAGGGGCTAGGTCCAGACCTCCCGCCCCAGGCGGACCAGCCCGGCGACGTCGAAGATGTCGGTATCGAACGACGGCACGCCCACCACCACCTCGGCCGCCGATGCCAACTCGTCTCGCAGCTCGGCCTCTCGCTTGGCGACCACCTCGAAGTTGAGGAAGCTCGCCCCCACCTCGCGCAACACCCGGGACACGGCCTCGGCGGGGTAGTCGCCGTCCAGGGCGTGGGCCACGGCCGGCGCCGAAAACACCAGGTGCTCGGCTACCCGCACCGCATCGCGGTCGGCAAACAAGGGCGGCAGCACCTTGTTGAGCACGAGCGCCCCCACGTGGAACCGCTGTTCGGCCAACGCCCGCAGGAAGAACTCGGCTTCGCGCACCGGTGCCGTCTCCAGGGTGGTGACCACGAGAAACGTCGTGCGCCGGTCGTGGAGGAGGCGCTTGACCGCACTGGCGCGCTCAACGAATCCCGGGTACATGTGTTGGAACAACAGAAAGAACTCGGCCACGTCCTTCAAGAACTGCGAGCCCAGCAGGCGATCGGCCGCCTGGTAGAAGGGCCGGCTGGCCACGTTGACCACCCGCGATCGGCCCGGCCCGGTGATCCAGCGCAGCAGCCGGCTGGAGAAGAAGTCGGCCATGCGGTCGGGAGCGGCGAGGAAGTCGATGGCGTTTCGGGTAGGCGGGGTGTCGACCACGATCAGGTCGTAACGCCCCGATTGGTGGATCTCGTACAGGCGCTCCATGGCGATGTAGTC
>QHBU01000186.1 GCA_003244045.1 Candidatus Aeolococcus gillhamiae | reverse complement strand
TACGAGGCGGTGCTCGCGGTGGCCAGGGCGATGGAGGCCGGCCCCGCGCAGCGAAGCGGCCTGGCGGCAGCTCTTCACGCCATCGAGATCGCTGACACCGGGGTGGGGCCGCTAACCTTCGATCCCTCGGGGGCACGCCTGCAGGGAACGCTGTGGTATTTCCACATCTCCTCGGGAAAGTTCGAGTTCGCCACCGGCTACCGCCAGACCTCGCCAACCTCGGTCAAGGAGGTGCCGCTTGAGGAGTGATCCTCCTCGACGTCTCGCGGTCATCGACGGGCGCACCCGCGGCCTCCGCACTGTTCTCTCGAGTCGTCGGCTCACCATCGCCCGGCTGCCGCTGTTGCTCCTCGTCGCCTCTCTGCCGCTGCTGGCCTCGTCGGAGCACATCGCCAGCGTCGGCCGAACGGCCGCTACGTATGGCGTTCTCGCCCTCGGCTACACCGTGGTCTTCGGCTTCTGCGGGCAGTTCACCATGGCCCATGCGGCGCTGTACGGCGTCGGTGCCTACACGGTAGCCATCCTGACCACCACGGTGGGCGTCGACCCCTGGGTGACCCTCCCCGTGGCCGTGACAGTGGCGGCCGCCGCGGGCGCACTGATCGGGCTCTGCGCGCTGCGCGTGCGCGGTGACCTCCTCGCGGTGGTGACGCTCGCTCTTGGTCAACTCGTCGAGCTGGTGTTGCTCGACTGGACGTCTGCCACCGGAGGCAACGGCGGCATCTCCAGCGTGCCGCCCCTGCAGTTTGCGGGCACGGCGCTCATCGACGAGCGCGGGCTCTATACCGTCGCGCTCGTCGCGCTGGTCGTGTGCGTGCTCCTCGTCGACCGCCTCAGGGGATCGCGCGCGGGATTGGCCATGGAGGCAATCCGCGACGACGCCCTGCTCGCCGGCAGCGCGGGGGTGAGGACCGGCGCGTACAAGGTGCTTGCGTTCACCATCTCCGGCGCTTTCGCTGGTGTTGCCGGGTGGCTGGAGGCAACCGCCATCGGCGCGGTGAGCCCGCCCACGTTCGATGTCGTGCTCTCCGTGCTCATCGCGGTCATGGTGTTGCTGGCTGGGGTCGGGCGCGTGTACGCGGTCATCGCAGCCGCCGCGTTCATCGCCGTCCTGCAGGACGTGCTGAGCGGCTGGCCGACCGTTGAGACGGCCAGCGTGGGTGTCGCCATAGTCCTGATCGTGCTCTACCGCAACGGACTGCTGCGGCGCCGTTGGACGCCGGCGACGCTCGTGGGGACGACGTGACCGAGTTGCGCGCGCTGGGCCTGCGCCACGTTTTCGGCGGCGTGCACGCACTCGACGGCGTCGATGTCGAGGTGCACAGCGGTGAGGTGGTCGGGATCATCGGACCCAACGGCTGCGGCAAGACGACGCTGGTCGACGCCGTCAGCGGCGTGCTGCGCGCGCAGGATGGGTGCGTCGAGGTCCACGGTCGTAATCTCACCGGCGCCAGCCCGGCGGCGTTTGCACGCGCCGGACTGGCGCGCACCTTCCAGGCCACCCGCCTCCTCGAGTCGCTCGACACCGAGAGCAACGTGCGGCTCGGCCTCCACGCCAGCGGCAGCTGGCGCCGCCAACCCCAGCGACGACGTGCGCGCGCGGCGCTCGATACCGTCGGGATCGCCGCCCTTGCGGATCGGCCGGTCCGCGAGCTGTCGCATGGTCAGCGCCGCCGTGTCGAGCTGGCCCGCGCACTGGTTGGTGAGCCGGCTCTGTTGATCCTCGACGAGCCCACAGCGGGGCTCTTCCCCGCGCAGGCGCGTGACGTTCTGCAGGTCCTCCGCGACACGGCTGCGAGGGGGACGGCGATCCTCATGGTCGAGCACGACCTCGGCGTCGTCGCCGCCCTGTGCCATCGCGTGATCGTGATGGGCGAGGGCCGCGTGCTGGACGAGGGCCCCACCGGTACAGTGCTTACCGCCGCTGCCGCTGAGCATCTGGCTGCCGAGGTGAGCACCGACCGGTTGGTCGAGGTGCCGGCATGACCGCGCGGCTGGCGGTGACGCGGCTGTGGTCCAGACGTGGCAGCGAGACGGTGATCCGCAACCTCAGCCTGGCGGTGGCCCCGGGAGAGTTCGTGCTCATCGGTGGCACCAACGGGTGCGGCAAGAGCACGCTGCTCGAGTCAGTGGCAGGGGTGCTCCGGCCCGCGGCCGGCGAGGTGCGCATCGACGGTGTGCGCACCGACGGGATGACCGCGGATCAGGTCGCGCGCTCGGGCCTGAGCCTCATCCATCAGCAGCGCCACCTCTTCTCCACGCTGACCGTTCGTGACAACCTCGACCTGGCCGGCTTCGCCGCCGGGCGGCGCGTTGAGCTTGAGCCCGTGAGCAGCCTCCTCGAGCGATTCGGCATCGCCCGTCTCGCCGACACCGCAGCCGGCCTGCTGAGCGGTGGCGAGCAACGCCTGGTCGCGCTGGCACGCGGGTTGCGCAGCAGGCCACGCGTCCTTCTGCTCGACGAGCCGCTGGCAGCGCTTGCCGGCGAGGTGCGTGATAGCCTGCTCCTCGAGCTGCAGCGCATCGCCCGCGCCGGCACGGCGGTGATCGTCGTCGAACACGACAGCGATCGCGTGCGCCCGTTCGCCGACCGGACGCTCAGCCTGCGGATGGGAAACCTGGCCCTCGCCGACAGCGGTGCAGCGGCATGACCCAGGTGGACACACCCCAGCAGTCGCTGCGGGAGCTGCTGGCGACACAGGTGCAGCGCCATGGCGACGCCGAGTTGCTCGTCACCGAGAGCGGACGATGGTCGTATGCAGAGCTTGATCGCATGGCCAACGCCGCCGCCCACGTGCTTCTCGATCGCGGCGTGCGGGAGGGCTCGGTGGTGATGACGCGCTGCCAGAACGGCGCCGCCATCGCGGCGACGTGGCTCGCCTGCATCAAGATGGGTGCCGTGTTCCTGCCGCTGAACGCGATGCTCACCGGCAGGCCGCTGCTGACCATCATGGCGAGCGCGGGCGGACGCGTCCTGGTCTGCGATGCCGACCTCCTCGACGCGGTGGTCAGCTTGCGCCCTGAGCTTCCCGGGCTGCAGCACGTCATCGCGTCCGGGCCGGCCACGGACAGTGACGGCTTCGAGGCGGCGCTCGTACGGGCGCCCTGCGACGCGCCGCCGCCGCCACGTCACAACTCTGGGGCCCCGTCCAAGCTGATGTTCACGTCCGGAACCACTGGTGAGCCCAAGGGCGTGGTTTGGAGCCGCCACGCCGAGAAGGTGCACGCGGTGAGCTACGGCGCCGAGCTGGTGCGGATCGCGCCAGGCGAGACCGCATACTCGTGCCTGCCGATGTTCCATGCGACGTGCCAGGGCACCTTCCTCGGCACCATGCTGTGCGGGGGGCGCATGGTTGTGGATAAGCGCTTCGATCCCTTCGCGTTCTGGGCTCGTACCAGAGCGGTCGATGCGGTGTTCTTTCCGTACGTCGGTACCATCGTCAGCGTTCTCGCGTCTCGGCCGCCCCGGCCCGACGACGCCGACAACCCGGTGCGGCGCGCGATGGGGAGCGCGGCTCCGGCCGACCGGTGGCAGCAGTTCGAGAAGCGCTTCGGTCTTGTCCTCGAGGATGTGTGGGGACAGACTGAGACGGCCTCGTGTTGGACGCGGCCAACGCCGGGTAAGGTGCGCCCGGGCACAGTGGGACGGCCCACGGAGCGCTGGGAGGCACGGCTGGTGACACCCGGAGGTGGCGAGGCGCCCGACGGTGAACCCGGGGAGCTGTGGATGCGTGCGCACGCGGCGCACGTGATCTTCGACGGATACCACGGCGAGCCGATCGGGGGAGCGCTCGACGCTGACGGTTGGTACCGCACGGGCGACCTGCTGAGTCGCGAGCCGAGCGGCGACCTTGTCTACCGTGGCCGTCTGCGCGAGTCGATCCGTCGTCGCGGGGAGATGGTCGCTCCGGCCGCTGTCGAGTCCGTCGCCAGCGCCCACCCGACGGTGAGCGAATCCGCCGCCGTCGGTGTCCCGGCCGCGGACTCCGTCGAGGAGGAGATCCTCCTGTGTGTGGTGCCACGCGATGATGGTGACTTCGATCATGCAGCGCTGCACGCCTATCTTCGCGCCGAGCTTCCGCAGTTCATGATCCCCCGCTATCACCGCGTGGTCGCGCAGTTGCCCAAGACACCGACGACCCGGGTGCGCCGTCACGTGCTCCGCGATGAGGGGCTCATCGACGCCTGGGACTCGCGCGCGGCGAGGCGGATTCGTGCCTAGCGCAGGCGGCGTCCGCGTGGTCGTCACCGGCGTCGGCATGGTGACGCCGGTGGGCAACACGGCCGACACCACCTGGGCCGCGCTGCGCGCCGGTCACAGTGGCGTGGGCGCGATCACACACTTCAACGCCACCGGGTTCCCCGCCCGCATCGCTGGGGAGGTCAAGGGCTTCGACGCCGCGGCGCTCATCGGAGTGAAGGAGGCTCGGCGCAGCTCACGTCCGATCCATTTCGCGATGGTGGCGGCGCGCGAGGCTGTGGCCGACAGCCGCCTCGACATCTCGTCGATGGCGGACGATGTCGCGGTGTGCATCGGTTCGGGCGTCGGCGGCCAGGAGATCCTCGAGCGCGCCACCCGGGTGGTCGACTCAACGGGTCCGTCGCGGGTGTCGCCCTTCGCCGCCGCCGCCGCGCTCATCGACATGGCTCCCGGTATGGTGGCCATCGACCTCGGCGCTCGCGGCCCCAACATCGGCATCGTGAGCGCCTGCGCCTCCGGAGCTGACGCCGTCGGCCAGGGAGCGGAATGGATCCGCCGCGGTGACGCCACCGCCGTCCTGGCAGGTGGCACGGAGGCGGCGATCACCGCGACAGGCATGGCCATGTTCGCGGCCGCGCGCGCCTTGTCGACCCGCAACGACGACCCGAAGCGGGCCTCGCGCCCGTTCGACAGAGATCGCGATGGATTCGTGTCAGCCGAGGGGGCCGCGGTGCTCGTGCTCGAAGAACGTGAGCACGCGCTGGCCCGCAGCGCCCGCGTGTACGGAGAGATCGCCGGCTACTCCGCGACGTCTGATGCGCACCACATCACCGCGCCCGACCCCACCGGCCAGGGGGCGGTCCGCTGCGTTCATCGCGCCATCGAGCGCGCCGGCATCGAGCCGGCTGCGATCGACTACGTCAACGCTCACGGCACGGGGACAGCTCTCAACGACATCGCCGAGACGCGCGCGCTCAAGAAAGTGTTCGGAGAGGCGGCGTATGCGGTGCCGATCTCGTCGACGAAGTCGATGACCGGCCACCTGCTCGGTGCGGCAGGAGCATTCGAAGCCATCGTCAGCCTCCTGGCCATGCGCGACGGCTTCATCCCGCCGACCATCAACCTCGACAACCCCGCCCCGGAGTGCGACCTCGACTACGTGCCGCACACCGGCCGCGAGGCACAGCTGCGGCACGTGATGTCCACGTCGTTCGGGTTCGGTGGACACAACGCCTGCCTGGTGTTCAGCCGCGACGCAGACTTCACGGGTACCGGAGGAGGCACATGACCGATGAGTACGACATCGCCGTCATCGGTGGAGGCGCTGCCGGACTGTCCGCGGCTCAGACAGCGGCTGCGGCGAGCAAGCGCGTCGTGCTCATCACCTCCGGCGAGCTCGGCGGCGAATGCACGTGGAATGGGTGTGTCCCATCCAAGGCGCTCATCGAGGCCGCCCGAGTCTGCCACACGGCGCGCCGCGCTGCTGATTTCGGCGTGCGAGTGCCGGTGGTCGAGGTCGACTTCGCCGCGGTGATGGCGCACGTGCAGGACGCCATCGCGCGCATCGCTCACTACGAAGATGCTGCCCACCTGCGCGCAGCGGGGATCGATGTGCGCCTCGGGCATGCGCGGCTCGCCAACAGTCACAGCATCGAGGTCGGCGACGCCGTCGTCGAAGCAGCACGCATCGTGCTGTGCACCGGGAGCCGCCCCTCGGTACCCGCAATCCCCGGCCTCGACACGGTCGACTTTCTCACCAACGAGAGTGTCTTCGCACTGAAACAGCAACCGCGACGACTGCTGATCATCGGGGCCGGCCCGATCGGGCTCGAGCTGGCTCAGGCCTTTGCGCGCCTGGGAAGCGCGGTGCACGTGATCGACGTTGCTCCTCAGCTTCTGCCGCGCGAGGATCCCGATGTCGTACGCGTGATTCGCGCCGCGTTCGACCGCGAAGGTGTCCGATTCACCCTTGGCGCTGAGATCACCGCGGTCGCCCCGTCGGCAGGCACCGTCCGGGTGAGTCTGGTAGCCGGCGGCGCCGACCAGACGCTGGAGGGTGACGCGCTGCTGGTCGCCACCGGCCGCGCGCCCAACACCGACGGTCTCGGGCTCGATAGGGCAGGCGTCAAGACGAAACGGACGGGGATCATCGTCGACGAGCACCTGCGGACCTCTCTCGACGGGGTCTATGCCGCCGGGGACGTCACCGGGATCATGCCGTTCACCCACGTCGCCGCGTACCAGGGTCGCCTGGCCAGCACCAACGCGATGGGCAAGCGGCGCAAGGCGTCATACCGCGTCGTCCCGTGGGCCATCTTCACCGACCCGGAGATCGCGCACGTTGGGCTCACCGAGCCCGAGGCGCGACTCCAGCACGGCGACGACATCCGCGTCAGCACGCTGCCGTTCACCGCCGTTGACCGCGCCGTGATCAGCCGCGAGACGCAGGGGCTGATCAAGGTGATCACTTCGGGGAAGCCGCTGATCGGTCACGCCGCCGGCGGCGCGTTGCTCGGGGCGCACATCGTCGGCGCCAACGCAGGTGAGCTCATCCACGAGTTCGCCATTGGGATGCAGGTGCACGCCTTCGCGGGGCGGCTCGCGCAGGCCATCCACGCCTATCCCTCAATGGCGGTCGGCGTCCAGCAGGCGGTGGCCCGATTGTTCGCTGCTGGCCGCGCGAGTGCGGGCGAGCTGCGCGAGGACGTCGACGACCTCAACAGCGTGGGACACCCCCAACTGCCGCCATGAGGACTCGTCGCAAGGGGATCCCAATCTCGCACCCAACCCAAAGGTCGGCGACACGTCCGGCGGCACGCGCCCTGGCGGGCTGGACACCAGGCAGATAGAGCGAGTCGACGAATCGGTTGGCTGCGTCGCGGCTAGCAACAGGGTATGCGAATCGTCGGTGGTCGTCAGTCAAGACCGCCAGTCCGTGTCTTCGGACGGTCTCGTCCAGGTGGTGCACGCTCCGATCGTTCGGATACTCGAAGCGCGTCCGGCGGAGTGCGACGAGCAGGCGGCCCCATCGCCAGATGTCTTTGCCAGTGAGCGGACCGGGTCCACCGGGCAGGAGAACGGCGACGATCCCGCCGGGAGCAAGCACGCGGGCCAGCTCGGCGAGACAGTCATCGAGAGGGTCGAGCAACATGAGGGCCATGGAGCAGGCCACGGCCGCGAACGAGCGATCGTCGAACGGCAGGTCATCTGCCTCGGCGGCGACGACGGAGTGACCACCGTTGGCACGGGCGCCATCGAGTTCGGCTGGAGATCGGTCGACGCCGACCCAGGGGCCTGTCCATCCCGCCCTCAACAGGGGTGCACTGCCGCAGGCAAGGTCGAGGAGGTTCGCGCCCTGGGGAATCAACTCCAGGAGCCACTCGTACGGGTTCTGTCCCGCCGACTTCGACGCAGCAAGGATCTCCTCGGTGATTCCTGGGCGCTCCTCGTGGAATGCCGACAGGTACGTCCGCCAGGGGGTGGGGTCGTGTCTCGATCTCGTCATCGCCTGCCCTCGGGCCGCGGCCCGGATGTCCGTACTGCATGCGCCTGCGCTGCCCACTCGTCTGTTCGAGGGTGCATGTTGCCGGTTTCGGCTTGGGCATCTCCTCCCACAGGTTGGTTGGCGTTTCAGAGGGTCGCCCGCCGTGGCCGGCTGGATGTGACGGGCGGGGTCCTACTCTCGTGCGGGACGCGAAGCAGTAGAGGAGGTGAGGACCGTGCGGGTCTGCTGCCGGTCCGAGGGGGTGGCAACCTCGTCCGACACTCGCTCCGCTGAGCCCAGCCCGGTCAGAAGTGGCGCGGGGGCTCGCCGGGTCACTGGCGGCGGCACAGGTACTGTGCTGACGGTCGGGTCGCGGGGAATGCTTCACACGCGTGCGCTCAAGGTCGAAGACCTGCGCGACCCGACGGACAACCGGCCGCTCTTCGGCCCATACACGCAGTCGAAGTTCGCCGTGGCGACGGTCATGGGCGGCCTCGCGCGCGAGCACGCCGATCGTGACATCGTCTTCCGCGTGTGTTGCCCCGGCCCGACAAAGACCCGTGGCACAACCGGCGAGGGGATGCCGTGGTTCCTGCGTCCCGTGAGGGCCAGTGCCTTCAAGCCCGCCGCCAAGGCGGCCGCCAAGCTGGTCGACGCACTGGATCCGCGATTTGGGCGTGAAACGGGGCTGTACATCCAAGACCGCAAGGTCCGGCCGCTGCCGCCGCAGGCAGTCGACCCGGCGGTGCAGCGCCACCTTCTGGAGATGTGCCGCGAGCTTACCGGGGTCTGAGGGTCGTCGCGTGACCTGAACCCGTTGGTCAGTTGGTTGGTGGAGACTCGAAGCGCGCGACATCCAGCCGGCGGCCACCCGGGGCCAGCCGCAATGGGCGACTTTCGGCCTCCGGGCCTTGGTGGTTGACTGCTTCGATCGCCAAGAGGCCGCGGTGCTTGTTTCGCCACCACCCGCCGCGTGACATGCCCGCTACCCTCAGCCGCCTGTTCTTGACAACCTCGCAGTACTCGCCGTGAACCACATTTCGCACGGGGCGACCGGGTGTTTCCATTGCCATGCACACTAGACGGCCGCCTCCGACGCGTACGTCCATTCTTGCCAGAGGGACCGTGGCTCCGCCCGGGCCGTTAGGCGGCCAGCTTGTCTGGTACCAGCCGCTTGAGCAGGCCCTGAGCGACCGAGGCGGGGCGCTGCTGCTCGCCCATGCGGGCGCTGGCGATCAGGATGCCGCCCGTGAGGGCGGGAATCGCGTACTGGAGCACCTTCAGCTGGCGCTGTGCGGTCGCGACCTCTGGGGGCGTCTCGTAGGCGGGCGTGACAGCATCCTCGACCGGTACGTCCCCAGCGTTCATGATTTTCTGCCCGAGGATTCGCGAATACCCGGTCGCGCCCAAAGCACAGAGGGTCAGCGCGCCCTTGCCGATGGTCCATGCCAACACGCCGCGCTGACCGGCGAGCCTTCCCTTGTTGTTCGCGACCAGCATGGCGCCTCCGACGGTGTGGACGGCTATGGCGGCCGCGTTGATCGGCGTCCACGCCGCCCACGCAGCGTCGGCCACTCTGGCGCGCTGATCGCGTGAGGTACCCGCGGTTGCGGACTTGTTGACGCCGACGACTCCCATCAGCGAGCCTCCGAACCAGGCAGCGAGGCCCAAGTCATGGAGCGAGCGAGCGACGGTGTTGGTCTGAGCCATGGGTAATCTCCTTGTTACGGCCACTATCAAGAAATTGTAGTGCGATAGGACCCATTCTCAGCTCTTCGACCCTTCCAAAGCAACGGTGACGGCGCTCGCCGAAACTAAC
>QHBU01000185.1 GCA_003244045.1 Candidatus Aeolococcus gillhamiae | reverse complement strand
ATCGAGTCGGGCATCGACATCCCCCAGGCCAACACCCTGATCGTCGAGCGCGCCGACACCTTCGGCCTCTCCCATGAGGCGATCGCGCTGCGCCTGGGACGGAGCCGCCCGGCCGTCTCCAACACCATCCGCCTGCTGGGCCTTCCAGCGCCCGTTCAGCGAGCGGTGGTCGACGGAGCCATCAGCGCCGGCCACGCCCGCGCGCTCCTCGGGCTTCCCGACGCCGATCGGCAGGAGGCGATGGCTCGGCAGGCCGCGGACGCGGGCTGGTCGGTGCGGCGGACCGAGCACGCCGTCCAGGCCGAGCAGGGACGATCGCACCCGCCGCGAGCCACGACCGCGCGGCCGGCGCTGAGCGCGGACGACGAGGCGCTGCGCCGTGGCCTTGAGGAGCGGCTCGGGTTGCCGGTCGAGCTGGAGCGGCGGGGACGCGGCGGTCGGGTCGCCATCGCCTTCCACGACGACGGCGACCTCGACGCCCTCTACACCCGGTTGGGAGGCGCCCCTCTCTGATCCGACCTGGTCAGCCGATCGGACGCTCGGCGCCGCCCAGTCGGGCCTCGGCCGCGCTAACGTCCAGGTTGGCCAGGAACGATTCGATGTACTTCGGACGGTCCGCCGGCTTGTAGTCGAGCAGGAAGGCGTGCTCCCACACGTCCATCACCACGATCGGCTTGAAGCCGGCGATGTTACCGTCCTCGTGGAGGGTGATCCAGTGGTTGCTGAGCCGGCCGCTGGCGGGGTCGAGGTAGGTCACCGCCCAGCCGACGCCGCGCATCCCGCCGACGCCGACGAAGTCCTTGCGCCAGGTCTCGAGGTCGCCGAACGACTCGCCGAGCGCACGGCCGAGCTCCGACGAGCTCGAGATCTCGCCACCGTTGCCGGTCTTGGTCATGTTCCCGAAGTACCACTCATGGAGCACCATGCCGTTGTATTCGAAGCCCAGCCGGCGGGTCATCTCCGCGTACGCCGGCGTGCCCACCTTGCCCGTCTGGGTGAGCTCGACGAGCTGCTCGTTCAGGGTGTTCGTGTTTTTGACATAACCGGCATAAAGTCCGAAGTGCGTCTCCATCGTTTTGTCGGAAATGCCGACCAGGCCTGAGAGATCGAACTCCCGTGCCTTGTACGGCGTCTTGGTCAGCAGTGCCATGGTGTCCCTCGCTTGATGTTGACGGCGGCGCCCCGCCCCTGGGGTGAACCGATATTGTGGCAGCGCACCCCAGCGAACGTATGAGCGCCGCGGGAGACGCCTGCGAAAGGAGCGGATCAGCCGCCGCTTTGCAGCTATCGACAGCGAACGTCTGAGCGAGGCGGAGACATGGGGCGTTGCGGCAGAGGTCGATTGTTGGAAAGAGGTCAGCGGGGAGACGTCTCCGCAGCGCGAGTTCTGCAGGCGCCCGAGGGTGAGACGGACGCGAATAGCGTTCGGCTCGCCCGCCACTGGCGCCGAAGCCTGTTTGAGGCGCAAGGAGATGTCTCCCCGCTGACCTCTCGCACCGCAGACGGAGACCGGGATTCCCTCCGCCCCCTGTCATAATCACGCCGCGTGCAGCCTGAGCCCACCGACGCCCCGAGGCCGCGCCGCCGCCGTCACGGGCTCGTCCGCGATGTGCTTGAGGTGCTCATCATCGCGGTGGTTCTGTACATCGCCATCTGGAGTGCGCTGCAAACGGTGCGCGTGGACGGCGAAAGCATGGTGGGGACGCTGCAGAACAATGACCTGCTGCTGGCCAGCAAGATCTCGTACTACTTCGGCGATCCGCAGCGTGGCGACGTCGTAGTGCTCATGCCGCCCAGCGATCCCACCAAGGATTTCATCAAGCGTGTGATCGGGATTCCTGGTGACAAAATTGAGATCGACGGCAGCCGCTCGCCGACGGCGTTGCTGATCAAGCCGGGCGGCCAGGGAGCGTGGCAGCGCCTCCAAGAGCCCTACCTCCCCGAGAAGTGGGACACCATGAACTTCTGTTGCCTGCCGAGCGGCACCGAGTCGTCAGCCCCGCAGCCGCTCACCATCCCGGCCGGCAAGTACTTCGTGATGGGAGACAACCGCAACAGGTCCAGCGATTCGCGCATGTTCGGGCTGGTGCCGCGCAAGAACATCCTGGCCAAGGCGTTCGTGCGCGTCCTCCCCTTTGGCCACTTCGGCCTCGGCGCCGGGCCCACGCTGGTGCCCGATTCGACCGCCGTGGTCCTGGAGACGCCGGTCGCTCCCGCGATCATCCTGGCGCTGCCGCCCGTATTCCTTCTGTCACGCCGTCGCCGTCGCCGGCAGAGAAGCGCCGCCGCGGGCTGAGCCCGCCGCGCGCCGTCAGTCGTCCGACAGGATCCAGCCGGCGCCGCTGCTCTCCCAGTCGAGCAACTCCTTCTCCGAGAAGAAGATGGCGACCTCGCGCGCCGCGCTCTGCGGCGAGTCGCTGCCGTGGATGACGTTCATCGCCAGGCTCACCGCGAGGTCGCCGCGGATGGTGCCGGGCGGCGAGCTCTGGGGGTTGGTGGTCCCCATCATGGTGCGCACCAGCGCGACCGCACCGGGCCCCTCCCAGACCATGGCGACGACCGGGGAGGAGGTGATGAACTCGACGAGGCCGCCGAAGAAGGGCTTGTCCCGATGCTCGCCGTAATGGCGTTCGGCCATCGCGGTGGTGACCTTCATGAGCTTGATGCCGACGGGATGGAGGCCGCGACGTTCGAGCCGTCCGACGATCTCGCCGACGAGTCCGCGCTGCACGGCGTCGGGTTTGATCAACACCAGGGTGCGTTCACTCTGCATGGTGGACCACCATATCCGACGCGCCCGCGGCACCGCAGTCAGGCGCTGAGCACCTCGAGGAACGGCTCGGGCTTGCGGAAGGGACCGACCACCGCAGCACGCAGACCACCGCTGAGGATCTCGGCGGCGAGCGCGCGCACCGACTCCGGGTCGACGGCGACGAGGCGCTCGGCGATGTCGCTGGCCAGGAGGATCTCACCGGTGAGCAGCTCCTGCTGTCCGAGGTGGTTGCAGAGCGCCGAGGTGCTCTCCAGCTGCACGGAGAGGCGCCCGCGCGCGTACTCCTTGGCTCGCTCCAGCTCCGCGTGGGGCACGGGTTCGGTCGCCAGACGCTTCAGCTCGGCGACGGCGGCCCTGATCGCCACCAGCGCTCGCTTGGGCTCACACCCCAGCGAGATGGCCAGGGTTCCGCTGTCGGCGACGCGGGTGAGGAATGAGTGCACGTCGTACGCCAGTCCCCGCTCCTCGCGCAGCTCGAGGAAGAGCCGGCTCGACATCCCCTCACCGAGAACCACGTTGAGGATGTCCGCCACAAAGCGGCGCTCATCGCGGTACGACGGCGCGCGCGCGCCGAGCACGATGTTGGCCTGGCTGGCGCGGCGGTCGAGGATGCTCACCGCGGCGCCCGAGGGTGCGCTGGCCGGCAGCGGTTCGACACTCTCCCCTGCGTGATCTGGCCAGCGCTGCAGCGACGCCGACACCAGCTCGGCGATCGCGGCGCTGTCGAGCGCGCCGGCGGCGGACACCACAAGGTCGTCGCGCCTGTAGTGCCGCTGCAGGTGGCGGCGGCAGTCGTCGGCGCTGAAGGACTGCACCGTCGCCTCGGTGCCGGCCACGTCCCAGCCGAGCGGGTGGTCGGGCCACATCACCGCGTCGAACAGCGTGTGCACGTGGTCCTGCGGGCTGTCCTCATACATGCGCAGCTCTTCGATCACCACCTGGCGCTCGCGCTCGACGTCGTCAGGGAGGAAGCGCGGCCGGAAGAGCATGTCGCTCAGCACGGAGACGGCGACGTCGATGCGCTCTGCGGGCACCTTTGCCCAGAAGATGGTGGCCTCGCGATCGGTGGACGCGTTGAGCACGCCGCCGACGCCCTCGACGGCCTCGCTGATCTGACGTGCGGTGGGGTATGTCTCCCCACCCTTGAACACCATGTGCTCGATGAAGTGGGCGAGCCCGCACTCGCCGGCGCTCTCCACACGCGACCCGGTGCCGAACATGAAAGCGATGCTCACCGACGCGCGCTCGCGCATCGGCGCAGCAAGCAGACGCACGCCGCCGTCAAGCACGGTCCGCACATGGCCGCTATCAGCAGCGGCAGCAACCGCCGGAGCATGCGACGTCATGTCGCCGATCCCGACGCCATCAGGCAGCGAAAGTCGTCGGTGTAGCCGACTTCACGTCGGCGGAACCGACACCGCACGATGGGGGGTGTCCGAGGGGGGAACGCAGTTCCCC
>QHBU01000184.1 GCA_003244045.1 Candidatus Aeolococcus gillhamiae | reverse complement strand
TCCTGGAGGCCGTGGTGGCCGGGATGGGCGACGGATTGGTGGCGGTCGGCCCCGACGGGCGGATAACCGACTTCAACCACGCCGCGGAGGTGCTCACAGGCGTCGAGGCGCCGGCGGCCATCGACCGGCGGGCCCGGGATGTCGTGGTCCTGCGTGACGTGGTCGACGGCGGCGCTCCAGGCGAGGGAACAACCAGGATCGCGCTGGCCACCTTGGTGACGCGAAGGCGTGCGGGGCGCGAGCGCGGGGGGGATGCGACCGCGATCCCGGTCGCGTTCTCGGAGGGGCGCCTCGTAGGACCGGCCGGCGAGTCGGCTGGTGCCGTCATGGTGCTGCGTGACCTGCGACGGGAGCAGGAGGTGGAACGCATGAAGAGCGAGTTCCTCTCCCGGGTCGGCCACGAGCTGCGAACGCCGCTGACCGGGATCCTCGGCTACGCCGAGCTCCTAGCCGCGCGGCGCCTTCGCCCGGCGGAAGCGGCGAAGGCGCACGGCGAGATCCTCGTTGCCACGAGGCGCCTGGTCCGGATAGTGGAGATGCTCGAATTTTTCGCGTCGGCTGGCGCAGGCCGGTCTGTGCTCTCCGCCAAGGACCTCGACCTGGGTGAGCTCGCCCGAACCGTGGTCAAGTCCTGGTCCACGCGCGTGCCACCGGGACACCGCCTGAGCACCCGCGTCAGCCGAGGCCTCCCGGTGGTGAGAGGCGACCGGCGCTGGCTCAGCGCCGCCCTCGAGGAGCTAATCGACAACGCGGTGAAGTTCTCGCCCGCAGGGGGGTCGGTGGAAGTCACGGTCGGCGCGGCACAAGGTCCCTCTGGGGTAGCGGGCGTGGAGGTGGCTGTCGCCGACCGAGGCCACGGCTTGGGCGACGACCAGGTCGCTGCCCTCCTCGGCGAGTTCGCCCAAGCCGATGGCTCCGATACCCGCCGGTTCGGGGGCCTCGGTCTCGGGTTGACATTGGTGCAACGGGTCGCAGAGGGCCACGGCGGGACGGTGACCCACACGTCGGGCCGCCGGCGGGGATCGCGCTTCGGCATCTGGGTCCCCGTGCCGGGGTCGGCGCGGTCGCGCCGCCCAGCCAGGCGCTGACGAGCCGGGGCATCACTCACCACGCCGGCACCTGGTTCTACATTTGAGCAGCATGGTTTCTGACCGCCCGAACCGTGGCAACCCGATCCGACCGGTCTCGGCGAACGCCATAGCACACCGGGGCTTCAGCTCCTCGTTCCGGGGCTTTGATCCGGTGGAGGTGAGGGAGTTCCTAGGCCAGGTGGCCACCGAGGTGGACGCGCTGCAGCGCCGGGTGGCCGAGCTGGAGACGGCGCTGGCCGAGCAGGCAACGATGGCTGCCGCGGCGGCGGACCAGCCGGTCGAGCAGGTCCGCCCGCAACCCCTCAGTGCAGAGGACCTCATGGCCCAGGTCGGCGAGCAGACCGCCACGGTGCTGCGGTCCGCGCACGCGGCAGCGGCGGACATCACCGCTCGCGCCGAGAGCGAGGCGGCGGCCGCCCTCGAGCAGGCCAACAGCCGGGCCGCGCATATCCTCGACGAAGCTCAGGCCAGGAGCGCGCAGGTCCTCGCCGAGGCCGAGCCCATCGCTGCGAGGATCCGCGAGGAGGCCGAGACCGGGGCCGCCAGGCTGCGCGAGGGCGCCGAACGCGAGGTCGAGGGCCTACTCGCGCGGGCGCGCGAGCAAGCAGAGTCGATCCGCAACCAGGCCGAGCAGGAGCGGCGGCTCACGGTCGAGGGCGCGCAGTCGGTTCGGGAGAAGATCCTTTCCGACCTCTCGCGGCGCCGGCGCGTCGCTACGGTGCAGATCGAGCAGTTGCGAGCCGGCCGGGAACGCCTGCTCGAGTCCTACGGAGTCGTGCGCCGCACCCTCGAGGAGGTCGCCGACGAGCTGCTTTTCCGTCTCAGCCCGTTCGAGCCGCGCCCGGTAGACGTGGGCGCGCGCCGATTCGTTCCGCTCGACGAGACCCTTCTCGGTCATGATCTGGAGAAGCTTCAAGACGGTCGTGTATCCGGCGGCGGGGCGCTTTTCCAGCGTCTCCTGGACCTCCCGGACCGTGGCCTCGCGGAGGTCCCACAGAACCCGCAGAATCTCGAGCTCCGCATCGGTCGGCCGGCGGGGGGGCGGCGCGTTCTTCGTCATGCTTATC
>QHBU01000183.1 GCA_003244045.1 Candidatus Aeolococcus gillhamiae | reverse complement strand
TCCTGGGGCCCAACGGCGCCGGCAAGACGACCCTGATCCGCATGCTGTTGGGGCTGACTGCGGCCAGCGCCGGGACCATGAAGCTGCTCGGACAGCCGATCCCTGCCGAGCGCGGCCGAGCACTGGCGCGGGTCGGCGCGATCGTCGAGGAGCCGCGCTTTCATCCTCACCTCAGCGGGGCGGAGAACCTGCGCATCGTCGCCGCCGTCCGCGGCGCACAGGCCACGGCGCGGATCGACCCGACGCTGGCTCGAGTCGGACTCGCCGACCGGTCCTGCGAGAAGGTTAAGCGCTATTCGCTGGGCATGCGCCAGCGGCTCGGGATCGCTCGGTGTCTGCTGTCAGACCCGCTGTTGCTGATCCTCGACGAGCCAACCAACGGCCTGGACCCCGGTGGGATCCAGGAGTTTCGTGAGATGATCCGCTCGCTCGTCGATCAGGAGCGCCGGCCGGTGTTCCTGTCCTCGCATCTGCTCGATGAGGTCGAGAAGGTCTGCGACGCGGCGGCGATCGTCGACCGGGGCAAGGTCATCACCCAAGGTCCGATCGCCCAGCTCGCAGGGGGTGACGCGCGCCACGAGGTGATCATCGGCGTGGACGATCCCGAGCGGGCGCTGGGGGTGCTGAAGGGGATCGAGCAGGTACGTCAGGCATCTCTTCGCGAGGACGGCCTGCGAGTGATCCTGGCGGCAGCAGACCAGAGCGCCATCGTCAACGCTGCACTGGTCACAGCGGGCCTGGCCGTGAGCCGCCTCGAGCCGCTGCGCCACAGCCTCGAGCAACGCTTCCTGGAGATCACCTCGCGGCTCGACCAGGATCCCGGCCGCGCCCGAGACCGATCTCAGACCACCGAGGAGGCTCGACCATGAGCGCTGCAATCGCCGCACAGATGAGCAGGGCGGACTTGCTGAAGCTGCGCAAGAAGCGTGGCACCGTGGCCTTCGCCCTGCTGTTCGCGTGCGTCCCCCTCGTGATCGCCTTTCTCGTCACGGCGCTCCAGCACGCCTCAAACGCCGCCAAGTACCAACCGGCGGGTGGGATGCACGGCTTTCGCGACGGACTGATGCTGCTGGCCCTGTTCATGGGCCCACTTGCCGCGATCCTGATCGGCGCGGAGGCCGGCGCCGCTGATGTCTCGTCTGGTGTCTTTCGCGACCTGGTCGTGACCGGGGGGTCCCGCCTGGGACTGTTCGCAGCTCGCGTCCCCGCGGCGCTGGCGTTGTGCTGGTCGGTGATCGCGCTTGCCTACGTGATGCTGATAGCGGGCACGTTCCTCTTTGCCTCCTCGCTCGCGACGCCGGATGCCGGCATAATCCTCGATGGCCTCGGCTTCGTAGCACTGGCGACGGGCGTGGTCTGCGCGGTGACGGTCGGGCTGGCCTCCCTGACACCGTCGAAGCCGGGCGCGATCACCGCGGCGATCGGATGGCAGCTGGTCGCCAGCCCGCTGATCGCGAGCATCTCCTCGCTGGGCTCGAGCCGCAAGCTCATCCTCAGCCAGGCCCTCTCGCACTTCAGCCCGGTTCGCATCGCCGCTGGCTCGCACGTGACGATGTCCGCGGGCGCGGCCGCGCTCATAACCGCGGTCTGGCTGGCGGCCCTTCTCGGTCTGGGCGCATGGAGGACACGCTCCGTCGACGCGTGAGGAATTCCTCACTCCAGAGCCGATTCGGCGAGCAGGGCGAACCGGGCCCCTTGATCTCGGACACCCTCCGCTCTCTGTGAGTACCCAAAGCAATAGATACCCAAGAGCACTCGCGGCGCGCTTCGGATACGGTCCGCCCACGAG
>QHBU01000182.1 GCA_003244045.1 Candidatus Aeolococcus gillhamiae | reverse complement strand
GCACCACCAGGTACTTGACGAATCCGAGATCCCCGCCGAGCTTCGGGGAAGGCGGCAGGACCAGGGCGTCCGCCAGCTTGTACCAGCGCGTGAGGTAGACGAGTCCGCTTTCATGCACGCGCTCGCCGGTGTTGACCCCCAGGGGGGCCAGCCAGCCCGGCACGCCGGAGCGCCGGCCCGTGGCAGCGACGACGATGTCCGCCTCGACCGCGCTGCCGTCGGCCAAGGTCACCCCGCTGACCACAGGGGGTGTCGCCTCGCCGGAGCCAGCGGTGCCCATGAGCGCGCTGACCGTAACGCTTTCGCGAACCTCGATCCCGGGCTCGGCCACCACCGCCCTTCGCAGCGCCCACTCGAACGTCGTGCGGCGCACTATCAACACCCCGAGATCCTCGTCGCCAGGCTCGGGCGCGGCTCCTGCGGGCGCCAGGGACATGGTGGTGCAGCCGGCGTCGAGAAGGGTGTCCAGCACGTCGGGGAACCTCTCGCGAAGAACCACCGCCGCGCGGGCCAGGAAGCCGTGGGTCTGATGCACCTGCGGCGCCCCCCTCCGGGCCACCTCGAACGCGTCCTGTGCTGTGGCGATCGGCGCGGTGTCGTCGCGCTCGAGCAGGGTCACGGAGTGGCCCTGGCGGGCCATGGCCAAGGCGGTGCCCAGCCCGGCCACACCCCCACCCGCTATCACCACGCTCTCGACTGCCACGCTTCTCCCGTTGCTAGACCCGTTGTTGGCTACACCTGTTGTTGGCTACATCTGTTGCCAACTCTAGACTAAGGTAACGGACGTTGCCAACTTCTGAGCTGATCCCGAGCACCCGGCGCTGGGCAGGGGTGTCGCCGGCGGACCGCCGTTCGCAGCGGCGCCGCCTGCTCGTCGACGCCGGCTTGGAACTCATGGGCACCAAGGGCTTGGACGCCATGACTGTCAGGGCGGTCCTGGCCACAGCGCGGCTCAACCCCCGATACTTCTACGAGAGCTTCGGCGACGTCGACGAACTTGCGGTGGCGGTCTACGACCGGGTGGTGGAAGACCTGTCTGCGGTGGTGCTCGAGGTGCTCGACGGGGCCCACGGGGACCCCGCCCTCCAAGCGCGATCCGTCATCTCGTCTGTTGTCGACTTCGTGGACTCCGATCGTCGCCGCGGCCGGGTCCTCTACGTCGAGGGACTGGGGAACGAGGCCCTCAACCGCCGGCGCCTGGAAACCTCAAAGGCCGTCGCCGCCTTCATCGAGACCTACGCCGCGGCCCGCCAGCCAGCCGCCGTGGCCCACGACGAGGTCACTCGGGTCGGCACCTCGATACTCATCGGTGGCTTCTCTCAGCTCCTAATGGACTGGCTGCAGGGCCGGGTCAAGCTGAGCCGGGAGCGACTGGTGCGCGACGCGACGGAGCTGTTCCTGGCCATGGGAGACGCGGCCGCCGAGCTCGCCTACCGCGGGCACAGCCCCGCGAAAGCCAGGAGCGCGCGTTAACGCCTGGTCGCGGCCTGGCTCTTGGAGGCCTCCGTCGATCCGGGGAGCCAGTGGCGATACCTGACAACCAAACGGTAGACGCCGGCAGCCACCCAGCCGAGCGGGGGTGTGAGCACGAGGGCGCCCGCGGCTCTCCTCCAACCCCTGCAGGCCAGGAGCGACTTTCCGATGGCGCGGTGGCCGCGGAACACAGCGCCGGACTCGTCGACCCACCACGCTGCCGCCTGCGCCTGGGCGACCGTCAACCCCAGGCGGACGAGGCCGTCGGGCCCAAGGTGCTGCCAGGCGACCGCCCGCGCGTCGCCCGTCCAGCCTTTCGCCGCCCACCGTGCTGAGGACGTGCAGAACCCGCAATCCCCATCGAAGACCAACACCGGTTGCATCGAGAAGGAGGCTACGGCGTTGGGGCAGGTATGCTCGGGTGTTCGAGGAGGCATACGAGAGCGGCCAAATCGAACGGTCTCGAAAAGCGTGAACACCTGTTTGGGGCGTAGGTCGCCATAGGCCGCTACCAG
>QHBU01000181.1 GCA_003244045.1 Candidatus Aeolococcus gillhamiae | reverse complement strand
CCCCTTTTTCATCACCCTGCTAGAGGGCCGCCCGCGAACGACCCCGCGCTATGGTCGAGCCGACGGCTTACGACGCGGTGGTGGTGGTGGCGTCAGGGCGCGAGGTGGCGATCACCAGCCGTGGGAAAGTGCGGCTTTTTTGTGCCGCCGGTGTCGTGGGTCAGGCCGAGCCGGCCGACGCCGCTGCACGGATCAGCTCGATGGGATGTCGTGCCACCCGCCCCGTGCCGTGGTGAATCTGCTGCCGGCACGAGATGCCCGTGGCCGCGAGCACCGTCGCTGCATCCTCGGCCTCAACCGCGGGGAACAGGCGCATTCCGCCGATCTGCATCGAGAGGTCGTAGTGCTCCGCCTCGAACCCGAACGACCCGGCCATGCCGCAACAACCAGCATCCACCTCCACGACGGTGGCACCGGGGATCCGCGACAGCATCTGCACGGTTGCGGCGGTGCCGACCAGCGCCTTCTGGTGGCAATGTCCGTGGAAGAGGATTCGCTGACCTGCAATGGGCGCCTGGGGATCCAGCCGGAGGTGACCCCCATCGATGGCCTCGACCAGCAGGTCATCGACCATGCGCACCTGGCTGGCGACGACACCGGCATCGGCGTTGCCCGGCTGCAGAGCCACGTGCTCCTCCGTGAGCGTGAGGATGCACGACGGCTCGACGCCGACGATGGGCACTCCCTGTCGGGCGCGATCCGCCAGCCGCGCCGTCAGTGCCCGCGCGTTGCGGGCGGCGGCGTCGAGGCGGCCTTTCGAGATCGCCGCCCGACCGCAGCAGAGGTCGCCGATCAGCTCCACTCTCCACCCGGCCATCTCCAGCAATTCGATCGCGGCGATGCCGATGCCGGGCTCGGTGAAGGTCGTGAACGAATCGGCGAGGAACACGACCGTCCCGCGCGCCGCCGGGACGCTGCGTGGGCGTTGTCCGAACCAGCGCACCAAGGTGCGCCGGTGGAACCGTGGCAGCGCCCTGCGCCGCGTGATCCCGAGCCGCCGCTCCATTAGCGCCCGGATTGGCGGAAGCGCCGTGACCCAGTTGGACAGCGGTGCCGATGCCG
The DNA here is from genome assembly GCA_003244045.1 of Candidatus Aeolococcus gillhamiae. GTDB lineage: Bacteria > Chloroflexota > Dormibacteria > Aeolococcales > Aeolococcaceae > Aeolococcus > Aeolococcus gillhamiae. The sequence goes on along the minus strand of QHBU01000181.1, from coordinate 23,210 downwards.
ATCCAAGCCGGTTGAGGGTCCGAGCCGCAGCGAAGAATCGCATGCGCGCCGGCACTCCGTGGGTGCGCTGGTACTGGTGCAGGAACTCGCTCTTCATCGACGCCATGTCGACTCCAAGGGGACACTCGCTCTTGCATGCCTTGCACTCGAGACAGAGATCGAGCATGTCATGGAGCCGCTCATCTCCCAACGCGGTGCGCGGGTCCGGCTGCGAGAGCGCCATGACCAGGGCATTGGCGCGGCCACGAGTGCTGTGCTCCTCCTCGCGCGTGGCCATGTACGACGGGCACATGACCCCGGTGGAACCCTTCCGACAGACGCCGATGTTCATGCAGCGGTCAGCCGCGCCACGCATGCCACCTGCGCTTGCAAAGGACAGTTTGGTGATCAGCTGCCGAAGAGGCGGCAGCGCGGGGTCACGGAGGTTCTCGGTCATCCGCGGCGAGTCGACGATCTTGCCCGGGTTCAGGCGATTGTCGGGGTCGAAGATCCGCTTCACCTCGCGCATCGCCTCGTACAGCTCGTCGCCGAAGATGTGCCGGTTGAACTCGCTGCGCGCCAGGCCGTCACCGTGTTCGCTGGAGTTGGCGCCCCCGAATTCCTTGACCAGGTCGCGGATCTCCTCCGCCACCGCGCGCATGGTGTTCACCTCCGCGGGCTTCGTCAGGTCCATGAACGGGCGGATGTGCAGGCAGCCCACCGAGCAATGGCCATAGAAGCCGGCGTCAAGGCCGTGGCCGCGCAACACCGCCGCGAACCGCGCGGTGTAGTCGCTGAGCCGAGCGGGGTCGACTGCGGTGTCCTCGATGAAGGCGACGGGGCGGCGCGTCCCGGTGCTTGCCGCCATCAGAAGCCCGAGCCCCGCTGAGCGCACCCGCAGCAGCGCGCCCTGCTGGGCAGGCGTGGTGGCGCGCAGAGTGCTGTAGCCGTGGCCGTGCCGCTGCCACAGCTCGGCAAGCTTCTCGACGCCGGCCGCTGCCTCTGCCGGCGAGTCGCCGTTGAAGGTGACGAACAGCAGTGCACAGGGGTCGCCGTCGAGAATGGAGCCCAGCGCGGCGAACTCGAGCTTCTGCCGGGAGAGATCGAGGATGGTCTTGTCGATCAGCTCGACAGCGCTGGGCCCGAAGGTGAGCGCGTCCTCCGTGGCGGCGATGGCCCCGCTCACCGAGGTGAAGTGACCGACTGCGATGGCCTTGGCGGCCGGGAGTGGCACCAACCCCACGGTCGCCTCGCTGATCACCACCAGGGTCCCCTCCGAGCCGACCACGAAGCGCGCCAGGTCGAACGGGGACGACCCGGCCAGGCGGTCCAGCCGGTAGCCACCGGCGCGGCGCCAGTAGTCGGGGAAACCGCTGCCGATCGCCGCGCGGTGCGCCTCGACCAGGGCCGGAAGGCGGCGGTACAGGCTGCCCTCCAACGTGTCGGCCGCGGCGTGCTGGGCCACCCGCGCGATGTCGACGGGGGCGAGCGTGGCCCGGCTGCCGTCACTCAACACGACGTCGAGCGAGATGACGTGGTCGATGGTCATGCCGTACAGGACCGACCCGCTTCCCGCCGAGTTGTTGCCGATCATGCCGCCGATGGTCGCCCGGTTGCTCGTCGAGGTATCGGGGCCGAACAGGAGACCGTGCCGCGCTGCGGCGCGATTGAGGTCGTCCTGGACCACGCCCGGCTGCACACGCGCGCTGCGCGTGTGTGCGTCCACCTGGAGGATGGAATCCATGTGCCGCGATGTGTCGAGGATGACCGCGCGACCGACGGTCTGACCGGCGAGGCTGGTGCCGGCACCGCGTGGCAGGACGGGCACACCATGCTGTGCGCACACCCGGACCGCCGCGGCGACATCCTCGGCGTCGCGGGGGAATGCCACCGCCAGGGGCTCGATGCTGTACGCGCTCGCGTCCCGGGAGAAGATGCTGCGCGTGTACGGATCGTCGCGCACGTCGCCCGACATGGCGGTGCGCAAGGCAACCGCGAGCTCGCTCACGGGAACGGCCGTCACCGGCTGTCGGCGAGGTGGTCGAGCGCAGCGGCGACGCCACCGGGCGTGTACGGGATCGGCGAGCGCGCCAGTCCCATCTCCACGCCGCCGAGCGTCCCGATGAGTGACAGCTCGTTGAAGTGACCGACGTGGCCGATGCGGAACACCTTGCCGGCGACCTTCCCCAGGCCGGCGCCGAGAGACATGTCGAAGTCCCCGAGGATCTGCGCACGCAGCGCGTCGGCGTCATGCCCGTCAGGGACGAGAACTGCGGTCACCACCGGGGAGTGCTCGCGCTCGTCCTGGCACAGGATCTCGAGGCCCCACGCGCGCACGGCGCTGCGGGTCGCCTGCGCCAATCGCAGGTGGCGCGCGAACACCGCGGGCAGACTCTCCTCCTCGAGCATCAACAGCGCCTCACGCAGGCCGTAGAGGAGGTTGGTGGGCGGCGTGTACGGAAAGAAGCCACGGTTGTTGAAGGACAGCACGGATTCCCAACCCCAATATGACCGCGGTAGGTCCGCCGTCTTGGCCGCGGCCAGCGCCTTGTCGCTGATGGCGTTGAACCCGAGACCGGGTGGCAGCATCAGGCCCTTCTGTGATCCACAGATGGTCACGTCCACGCCCCATTCGTCATGGTGGTACTCAGCTGCTCCCACCGAGGAAACAGCGTCGACGAACAGCATGGCAGGGTGCCTGGCTTGGTCGATGGCGTGGCGGATCTCGGGGATGCGGCTGCAAATGCCGGTGGACGTTTCGCTGTGAACCACCATGACCGCGCGGATGAGGTGTTCAGTGTCCTCCGCGAGCGCTGCGGCCAACTCCTCCGGTGAAGCGCCGTGCCGCCAATCACCGGCGATGGTGGTCACCTCGAGACCGAGCTGGGCCGCCATGGCCGCCCACAGCGCGGAGAAATGCCCGGTCTCGAAGACAACGACTCGATCGCCCTTGCTCAAAGTGTCGACCAGTGCGGCCTCCCAGGCACCCGACCCCGAGGAGGGGAAGATGACCACGGGCCCTTCGGTGCCGAACGGGACGCGGACGCGGTCGAGAAGCTCCATGACCAGCGCGGCAAATTCCGGGCCGCGGTGGTCGATGGTGGGCATGGAGATGGCCCGGAGCACACGGTCCGGCACGTTGGTGGGGCCGGGTATCTGCAGGAAGTGGCGTCCGGGGTGGACGGTCATCGCGCCACGCGGTGCGCACGCGCGCGGCGGCGGTGGAGGAAGGCGTCGACACCCTTGCTGAAGTCGTCGTAGGCAACCGGCGAACCGCCCGCCACGGCGCCTGCGGCGACTCGCGCCGGAGCCTGAATAGCGCTGACAGCGCTCTTCGCGGCACGGACGGCGGCTCCGGACGCGCCCAGGATTGAATCGATGACCTGGTCCACACGGCGATCGAGGTCCTCGCCGCGCACGCACGCGTTGGCGAGCCCGAGTCGGACCGCCTCCTCCGCGCCCACCATCCGGCCGGTGTAGAGCAACTCTCGTGCAGCGGCTGCCCCGGCAACGGCGGTGAGCCGGTTTGCGAACGACACCGAGACAAGGATGCCGAGGACGGCGATCGGCATGCCGATGGATGCGTTGTCCGACATCACCCGCAGGTCGCAGGCCAAAGCCAGCTGACAACCGGCGCCGGCAGCGGCTCCGCGCACCTTACCGATCACCGGCACGGGCAGCTCCTCGACGGCTCGGCATGCCGCTTCCATCCTCTGGAAGCTCAGCTCGACGTCGTCCATCGAGGCCGCATCCCATTCGCGAATGTCAGACCCGGCGCAGAACCAACCCGATGCGCCCTCGATGACCACGACGCGAAGCGAGTCGTCGGTCGCCAATCGACCGACCGCGCGCTCGATCCCCGCCCAGCCGGCACTGGTCAGCGCATTGCGCCGCACCCCCGGACCGATGACGATCCGGGCGACGCGACCGCCGGAGGACCGCGTCACCTGCGGCGCCATCACCCTGCTCATCGCACCACGCCCTTGCCGCGAAGAGCCGCAAGCTCAGACTGCGAGTAGCCCAGCTCCGCCAGCACCTCGTCCGTGTGCTGTCCGAGGGTGGGCGGTGCACGATGCGCCGTGGTGACGTGGCGGGTCAGCTTGATCGGTGAGCCGGTCAGCCTCAGTGTTCCGGCGGTCGGGTGATCGACAGTGAGAATCATGTCGCGCGCCGCCACTTGGGGATGCTCCAGGGCCGACTTCACATCGTTGATGGCGCCGGCGGGGATGCCGACGCCCGACAGCAGCTCGGCCCACTCGGCCGAGGTGCGCGCGGCCAGCGCATCCTCGACCAGGGGAATCAGGGTGGCGCGGTTGACCACGCGATCGGGGTTGGTGGCGAAGCGCGGGTCGTCGACGAGAGTCTCCAGCCCGACCAGATCCGCAAAGCGACGCCAGAGGGTGTCGTTGCCGACCGCGACCATCAGGTGACCGTCCTTGGTCCGCAGCGCCTGGTACGGAACGATGGTGGGGTGGGCGGAGCCGTAGCGTCTGGGCACGTCGCCCGACGCGAAATAGCCGCCGGCGAGGTACGTCAACCATGCGATCTGGCCGTCGAGAAGGGAGATGTCGATCCACTCCCCGTGTCCGGTGGTGGCTCGCGCATGAAGGGCGGCGAGAATGCCGATCGCAGCCCACATTCCGGCACCGATGTCGGCCGCCGAGTTGCCCACCCGCACCGGCTCGCCGTCGGCTTCGCCCGTGACGCTCATCACCCCGCCGAGCGCCTGCGCGATGGCGTCGTAGCCCGGCTCTGCGCGAAGGGGTCCGGTCTGCCCGAAGCCGGAGATGGAGGCGTAGATGATCCGAGGATTGAGCGTTGACAGCTCGTCGTAGCCGAGCCCCAGCCGCGAGGCGGTTCCCGGTCGGAAGTTCTCCACCAGCACGTCACAGGAGGCGGCGAGCTTGCGCGCGATGGCGCGGCCTTCGTCGGTCTTGAGGTCGACGGCGATGCCGCGCTTGTTGCGGTTCACCGCCAGGAAATACGCAGATTCCGGGCCCTGGAAGGGCGGAGCCCATTCGCGGGTGTCGTCACCAGTGACCGGGTTCTCCAGCTTGATGACCTCCGCCCCGAGGTCCGCAAAGATCATGGTGGCAAAGGGCCCGGAGAGGATGCGGCTGAGGTCCAGGACGCGCAGCCCGGCGAGCGGCGCGGTGTCCGGCGCCGGCGATACGGCCATCTCTGCGCTACTTTGTGAGTACGCCGACGTAGAGCCTCACCACCTCGTCGTTGTGGAGAAGCTCACGACCAGGGCCGTCGAGACGGTTCTGCCCGAGCACGAGGACGTACGCCCACGCTGCGTGCCGCAACGTCTCGCGTGTGTTCTGCTCGACGACGACGACGGCGACGTCGGTGGCGCGCACCTGCTCGATGCGCTCCCACACCGTGCTCTGGAACTTGGGCGACAGTCCGGCACTGGGCTCGTCGAGGATGAGCACCGCAGGGTCAACCATCAGCCCACGGGCCATCGCGAGCATGGTGCGCTGGCCGCCGCTGAGCGTCTCCGCGCGCCGGCTGTGGGCGGCTTTGAGGTCTGGAAACAGCTGGTACAGCTCCTCGGCGCGTTCCTGCACACCGTGCGAGCGGATGTATCCGCCCATCTCCAGGTTTTCGTGCACGGTGAGCTGGGGGAACACGTTGGCCACCTGGGGGACGTAAGCGATGCCGCGCCGCACGAGCTTCTCAGGGGCCAGGCCGGTGACGTTCTTGCCCTCGACCCGTACAGCGCCCCCCGTCGGACGGATGACCCCGGCAATCGCCTTGAGCAGCGTTGATTTGCCGGCGCCGTTGGGTCCGACGATGGCGGTGATGGCGCCCCGATGGGCGCGAATGCTCACCCTCTCGACAATGGGCGGGCCGCCGTACCCCGCTGTGATGCCCTCAACGTCAAGAGCGACAGCGGTGGTGACCACCGGCGTCGCGGACTCAGACAACAGCGTCGTCATATGTGGGCATCTCCCCGAGATAGGCGTCGACAACGTCCTGGTTGCTGCGCAGCGAGTCGAACGGGCCCTCGGCGATGACCCTGCCCTCCGACATGACGATGACGTTGTCGGTCACGCGCTCGATGAACGGAAGGTTGTGCTCGACGATGACCACGGACGTCCCGTCGGTCACGAATCCGAGGACGGCAGTGGCCATGCGTTCGCCGAGGACCGGGTTGACGCCACCCATCGGCTCGTCGAGGATCACCAACCGCGGTTGGGCCATGCGGATGCGGGCAAACTCGACGAGCCGCTTCTGGCCGCCGCTGAGGTTGCCGGCCCGCTCGTTGCGCAACTCGAGCAGACTGAATTCGTCCAGGATGTTGCGTGCACGGACCACCTGGTCGGCCGCTACCGCCTTCTCCGCCCGGCTGGGACCGCGGACCGAACGCCAGAAGCGCTCACGGCGGCCGTCCCAACGAGCCAACAAGAGGTTCTCGAGGACGGTGAGGGCCGGCCACTCGCGCGGCGTCTGGAAGGTGCGGATCATGCCCATCCGGGAGATGCGATGCGGGGCTTTACCCTGAACCTGGCTGCCCTCGAACAGCACGGTCCCGGTGTCCGGGATCTTGAACCCGCTCACCAGGTCGATGGCGGTGCTCTTGCCCGCGCCGTTGGGCCCGATCAAGCCGGTGATCTGCCCTTCAGCGGCCGTGAACGTGCAGGCGTTCACCGCCGCCAAGCCACCGAAGTGCTTGCTGAGGTCGTGCACCTCGAGCAGCGCCGTCATGCCGCGCCGGTGTCGAGAGCGGGCCCGGTGACGGGGTGCTCGACAGCGACTGAGACGCCGCCCTTGTCGCCGGGATCGTTGTCGCGCATACGGCGCTCGGGAAGGATGCCCTGCGGACGGAACCGGATGAAGAGCACGAGGATGATGCCAGTGAGGATCAGGCGGAACGCTGGCGCGTAGGCGGGGTGACCCGCGATCTCCGGGAGGTAGCGCGTGGCTTCCTGCAAACCCATCACCATGACCGCCACCCCAAGGACGACTCCACGGGTGCTGCCGCGGCCGCCGACGAGGATCGCCGCGTACAGGATGATCGTCTCGACGGGTGACCACGCCGAGGGATTGAATGCGCTGAGGTAGCCGGCGAACAGCGCTCCGCCCAGGCCGCCGAGGCCCGCCCCGAGCACATAGGCCTTGAGCTTCAGCATGTAGATGTCGCGACCGAAGGCCGCCGCGGCGCGCTCGTCTTCGCGTAGGCTCCGCAGAGCAAGGCCGAAACGGCTTCTGTCCAGCCGTGTCACGAACACGAGGACGAGCGCCAGCACGACAACGCACAGGCCCAGGTAGAAGAACGGATAGCTGGTGAAATCGAGCCCGAGCACATCCGCCATCGGGTCGAAGAGGCCGGAGACTCCGTTGAAGCCGTTGAACAGGGGCACGAACTGCCCCGCGAAGATGTACAGGACATACACGGCGCCAAGCGTCACAATCGAAAAGTAGATGCCCCGGAGGTGACGCAGCGCGATCGCACCCACGATCAACGCAAGCACCATGGAGCTGAGCACAGCCAGGATGACGGCGACGGGAAACGGCAGTGACGCTCCGAGGATGTACGACGTCGGTGCGGTGGGCGGCCCGATGGTCAGCACCAGCGTCATGTAGGCGCCGAGCGCGACGTAGCCGTAGTAGGCGAGATCGAAGTCGCCCGACCAGCCCCACACGATGTTGAGGCCGAGCGCCATGATCGCGAAGATCGAGCCCTCGGTGAGGATGGTGACCAGGTAGTCGATCATTCGAAGACGCTCCGCCTGCCGCCGACGAAGAGTCCGCGCGGGCGTACCAGGATGACAAGCGAAAGGATGGCGAACGCGAACGCCAGGTTGTACTGCGCGCTGAGGTATCCCCCGAAAAACTCGAGCGCGATGCCGACGATGACGCCGCCGACGAGGGTGCCCACTGCCTTCCCCAACCCGCCGGCTACGGCGGCGGTCAGGGTGATCAGGAAGAACGTGAAGCCTGAGTACGGGCTGAACGTGCCCACGCTCTCCGCGAGGACGAAGCCGGCGTACCCGGCGATGAGGCCGGCCAGCAGCCAGGTGAGCGCCGACACGCGATGCGCGTTGATGCCGGAAACGCTTGCCAGGGAGCGGTTCTGAGACACGGCGCGCAGCGACTTGCCGAACCGGGTGTGTTGGATGATCACGTACAGGAGTGCGGTGATGGCAACCGCGGAAAGGATGATCTGGATCTCGGTGTCGGTCCAGAGAAACGGTCCCACGTTGCGCGGTGCTCCCTGGGGGATCTGATAGCCGAGGTTCGAGGCCCCGAAGATGATCACCAGCAGGTTCTGGATGACCAGTGACACACCCAGGGTGGCGATGAACGTCGGCAGCCCGCCGATGCCCTTGCGGACGAAGCGGTCGACGACGCCGTTGTGCACCGCGAGCGCAAGTGCTCCTCCGCCGGCGGCCGCGGCCAGCCCTGAGAGGATCACGCCACCACCGTGCTGCTGCACCAGGTACGCGCAGTACGCACCGACCGTGAGGATCTCGCCGTGGGAGAGGTTGGCGACGTTGGTGACCGAATACTCGAGCGTGAACGCCAGGGCGGAGAGCGAGAGGATCGCGGCCGCGACGAGTCCGAATCCGAGTGTCAGCAGAGCCTGATGCACTGGGGCGTTCTCCGAGGACGTGGCTGGACAGGGCGCGAGGTCAGAGGTAGAGGCGGCAACGCGCGAGGATGCGCGTTGCCGCCGAAGTGTCAGGGAGTGGCCGCGGCCAGGTCCGTCGCAGAGAGCAGCTGCACCTGTGCCTCCTTCCCAGTGGTTGCGTCGGCCTGGAAAGCCCCATACGGGCCGAAGACATTGTTGTACTGGTTGAAGATCAGGTCACCACTGGACCCGTCCATCTTGATCTTGCTGCCGCCCTTGATGCCCTTCAGGCAGTCGGCGTAGGCGTCGCACGGCGTGCCCGGCGGGTCGGTGACCTGCTTCATCGACGCGATGACCGCGGGTCCGTCGGTGGTGCCAGCCTTGTCCATCGCCAGCGCGAGGCTGATCACCGCGTCGTACGCGTAGTTCGCGCCCGCGATCGGCTGTGCGGTGGGCCCGTTCTGAGCGGCGAACGCCTTGGCGAAGTTGTCGGCCGCCGCTCCCGTGGCGTTGGTGCCGAAGACGGAGATGAGATGGTCGTGGGCGATGGGATAGGTGATCGCCTTGAGGTAGTCGTCTCCGCTGGTCACGTCCGTTCCCACGATCGGGATGGCGAGGTTGTTGAGCTCTTTGAAGTTCTGGAACATGACCGCCGCGGTCTGCGGGTCCAGCTGCGTGAAGATGACGTCGGGGTGGGCGTTGATGATGTTCTGCACCTGGGTGCGGTACGACGTCTGACCGGGCGCGACAGTTACGTCGGAGACGATGGTGTTGCCGAACTTCTCCCAGGTGGCCCGGATCGGCTTGGGGATGGTCTGCTGGGCTATGTCCGAGGAGAAAAGCAGCGCCGCGGACTTGTATCCCTTCTTCTGGGCGTACAGCGCCATGGCGACGCCGAGCTGCGAGTCGGAGGGACTGTCGCGCCAGAGGTACTGATTGGCGTTCTTGTCGAAGGCCGTGCTGCCTCCCTGGAACTCGGTGAGAATCCTGGCCGCGCTGATGATCGGCGACACCGCGGCGATCTCCTGCGTCTCCGGACCGATGATGCCGCTGGCATTGTTGGACGCCAGCAGCTGGTGCACGGCAGGAACGGCATCGGCCTCGTCACATTGCGTGTCGGCGTGGCTCAGGTCGAGAGGCTTGCCGAGGACACCCCCGGCGTCGTTGATGACCTTCTGCGCCACCTGGGAGCCCTGCAGCATGGCCTGTCCGAGCACCGCCAGCGGCCCGGTGAAGCACGAGAGCACCCCGTAGCTGACGTGGCCGGCGCTGTCGGTCTTGATGTTGCCGCCCCCTCCCCCGCTGCTGGTCGTGTTGGTGCTGCCGCACGCGGCGACAAGAAGAGCGGCCATCGCGGCCGTGAGGAGACGCCTGCGACCGGCCGCGCCGGTGGTTCGAGCCCATGCAGTCGGGGACACTGTCCAACCTCCGTCAGGGCCCGATCGAGAGCCTTTCATAACGGCCGGGAGTGTTGCTCACTCCGACTCAGTGTGTCAATGAGTCAATGGTCGTACCAATTCTCATGCGATACTCGGAGCCGTGGGCCTCGACACCTCCCCCCTGCGGCCGGTGGGTCGCACGCGCCTCTACGAGGACCTGGTGGACCGGCTCACGGAGTTCGTGGTCAGGACCAACCTGGCAGTGGGCGCGCGGTTCCCGCCCGAGCGCGAGCTGGCGACGCGGCTGGGGGTGAGCCGGGCCTCGCTCCGCCAGGCGTTGGCCGTGCTCGAGGCGCAGGGATTCATCGAGGTGCGCCACGGCGGGGGCGCGTTCCTGCGTCGCAGCCGGGGATTCGGCGGAGTGCTCCACAAGCTTGTAGAGCGCCGGGCCAGGCTGCCGGAGGTCCTCGAGGCGCGCGAGCTGCTCGAGGTCAGGCTCGCGGAGCTGGCCGCGACGCGGCGAACAGCCGACGACCTCGCCGAGATGCGGGCGGCGCTGACCACGATGGAGCTGGACATGGCCGAGGCTGGGCTCGGCGTGGCCGGTGACAGCGCCTTCCACCACGCCATCCATCGGGCCGGGAAGAATTCGGTGCTCGAGCACGTCATCGATGGGCTCGCCGAGGCCATTCACGAGACGCGCATGGAATCGCTGTCCGAGCCGGGGCGCCCGCGCGCTTCCCTCGTGGCCCACAGAAGGATCCTCGAGGCGATCGAGTCCGCCGACGCGGGGCGCGCAGCCGACGCCATGCGCGCGCACCTTCAGCAGGTCGCGGACGTGGCGCTGCTGCGCTGGGAACCGCCGGCTGAAGACGAGGGGAGCTAGCGGCGCCCACGGCGGACGCCTCACGTACGAGCCTCGGCATCGCCGGGTGGCGCGCTATGGTCGCACTGATGGCTGAGGATGCGGTGGTGGTGGAGGCTTCATGTCACGAGATTGCGATCACCAGCCCGAGCAAGGTGTTCTTCGCCGAACGCGGTGACACCAAGCTCGACCTGGTGCGCTACTACCAATCCGTCGAGGAGCCTCTGCTGCGCGCCATGGGCGGCCGTCCCGTGCTGCTCCAGCGTTTCCCCAGCGGCGCGGGCGGTTCGTCGTTCTTCCAGAAGCGCGTTCCCGAGTCGCGCCCCGACTGGCTGCAGACCACCATCGTCAGCACGCCGAACGGAACCACCTCGCAGGCGCTGGTGGCCGCCGATCTCGCCCACGTGCTCTGGGCGGTGAACCTCGGCTGCCTCGGCTTCCACGTGTGGCCGTCGAGGGCGGTCGACCCCGAGCATGCGGATGAGCTGCGCATCGACCTCGACCCCACGCCGGGCGTGACCTTCGACATGGTGCGCGACGGTGCGCGCCAAGTGCACGCGCTCCTCGACGAGGCCGGCGTGGTGTGCATGCCCAAGACGACCGGGAATCGCGGCATCCACGTGTACGTTCGCCTGCACCAACGGTGGACGTCGTACGAGGTTCGTTCCGCAGCGGTGGCCGTCGCCCGCGAGCTGGAGCGCCGCCGACCGGACCTGCTCACCGCCGCGTGGTGGAAAGAGGAGCGCGGGCGTCGAGTGTTCATCGACTTCAACCAGAACGCGCCGCACAAGACGATCTTCGGCGCCTGGTCCGTGCGCGCCCGTCCGGGCGCGCAGGTGTCGACGCCCTTCGCCTGGGAGGAGCTCGACGACATTCACCCGGATGCGCTGACCATCGCCACCGTGCCACCACGCGTGGCCCGCGATGGCGATCCGTGGGCGGCGATGGACGCGGCCCCGCAATCACTCGAGCCGCTCCTCGCCATGCACGAGAGGGACCTCTCCGCAGGCCTGCTCGACGCGCCCTGGCCGCCCGCGTACCCGAAGATGCCGGGCGAGCCACCGCGGGTGGCGCCGAGCCGGGCCCGCAAGGTGGCGCCGGCCGAGGATTGAGTCAGCGGCTGGCGGCGCGTTTGTACTGCTGTCCGGCGAGCGGGATGAACACCGCGAGCATGATCACCACCCAGATGAGCGTGTAGATCACCGGGTGCTGCAGTGACCAGTCGTTGGGTGTCGGTAACTTGGCACTGGTGTTGCCGAAGAGCTGGCGCGCCGCCTCGGTGACGGACGACACCGGGTTCCAGTTGGCGATGGCGCGCAGCGGGCCGGGGAACCCATTGGTGGGGACGAAGGTGTTGGCGATGAAGGTGATCGGGAAGATCACCACGAAGGACGCCTGCTGCACCACCTCAGGGCTCGGGACCAGGAGCCCAACCCAGGCCATGATCCAGGAGATCGCATAGGCGAACAGCAGCAGGAGCAGAAACCCGGCGGCCGCCTCGAGGAACGACGTGTGGATGCGCCAGCCCACCACGAGACCGGTCAGCGACATGACCACGATGACGATCACGTTGTTGAGCACGTCGCTGCCGGTGCGCCCCACCAGCACGGCGTTGCGCGACATCGGCAGCGATCGGAAGCGCTCGATGATCCCCTTCTGCATGTCCTCGGCGAGCCCCGAGCCGGTGATAGTGGCGCCGAAGATCACGGTCTGCGCAAAGATGCCGGGGATCAGGAATTCGCGGTAGCCGACGCCGGGCACGTTGATCGCGCTGCCGAAGACGTACGCGAACAGCAGGATGAACATGATCGGCGAGAGCGTCGTGAACACGAGCAGCTCAGGGACGCGGCGGATCTTGATGAGGTTGCGCTTGGCGACGATGGCGCCGTCACGTAGTGTCTTAGTGGAGATCATCGGCGGCCCTTCTTGACAGAAGGCAACGTATCGATGTCCTCGGCCGCGTGGCCGGTCAGGGTGAGGAAGACGTCGTCGAGCGTTGGTCGCCGCAGCGCGATGTCGACGACCGTGGTGCCGAGCGCGTCGAGGCGGCGCAGTGCCTCGATGAGCACCTGCGATCCGCCCGTCACGGGCACCGTGAAACGGCGCGCGTGCTCGTCGATGATCACCTCGCCCGCGGCGAGCTGCTGCAGGAGCGTGCGCGCGGGTCCGAGGTCCGACCCCTCCCCGATCACGACCTCGATGCGCTCACCGCCGACGCGGTCCTTCAGCTCGGTGGCCGTTCCCTGGGCGATGCCCTTGCCGTGGTCGATGACCACGATGTCGTCGGCCAGCTGGTCCGCCTCCTCCATGTACTGAGTGGTGAGCAGCAGGGTGGTGCCGGCCTTGACCAGCCGGATGATCACGTCCCAGAGCTCGGCACGGCCGCGGGGATCGAGCCCGGTGGTGGGTTCGTCGAGGAAGAGAATGGGCGGCTGCGCCACCAGCGCGCCGGCGAGGTCGAGGCGGCGGCGCATGCCGCCCGAGTACGTCTTGACGGGCCGATCAGCGGACTCGCTCAGCGCGAAGAGCTCGAGGAGCTCGCGTGCCCGCTCATTGGCGCGTCGCCGGCCGAGGCCGTAGAGGCGCGCCACCATCTCGAGGTTCTCGTATCCGGTCAGGTACTCGTCCACCGCGGCGTACTGGCCCGACAGGCCGATCTTGGCGCGCACCGCGCCGGGGTTCGTGCGCACGTCGATGCCGGCGACCTCGGCCGAGCCGGAATCTGCATCGAGCAGGGTCGCCAGGATCCGCACCGCCGTCGTCTTGCCGGCGCCGTTGGGGCCGAGCAGGGCGGTCACGGTCCCCTCGGGCACGGCGAGATCGAGCCCGTCGAGCGCGTGGGTCTGGCCATACGTCTTGACCAGCCCGGACGCGCGGATCACATCCGTCATGCCGTGGCTGCCTCCTGTGGCGCGCGGGGTCCCGCGCAGCGGGCGACGGTATCACCCCGGCAGGCGCAACCGACCTCGTCTCAGCTCAGGCGCGAGGATTCCCGCCGAGCGCGCCGCGCCGCGGTGAACACCGAGGTGGCGAGCATGGCGAGGATGCCGGCAGGGAGCAGCCACCATGCATCGGTGCCGGCGTGGGTCAGCAACGCGGTCGTGCCGAGCAACAGGATCACCGCGAGCGCGATCCGGTAGTCGTCGCCGACGATGAAGTCCCACCAGAACAAGGCGAAGGCGCGCACCTGGCGCATCAGGCGACTCTCGCCCGACGCCGCGTTGCCGCCGGCATGCCCCGGCGCAGCGCAACCACCATCGCAAGGCTGACGACGAACGTCACTGGGATGATCACCGCCAGCGCGATGTCGGCGCCTGGCCACGTAACACCGGCGCCCTCGGCGCCCCAGAACGTGCCGAAGGACGTCAGCAGCGCTCCCACGGCGAACTTCATAGTGTTCTCGGGAACGCGTGACAACGGCGCGCGCACGATCACCACCGCTCCCACCACCAGCAGCACGGCAGCGGCGGCACCAATGGCCGCGAGCCCGATGCGCCCCTGGTTGGCGCCGAACGTGATCACGATGAATACCACCTCGAGACCTTCGAGCAGGACACCTTTGAAGCTCACCGTGAAGCCGTACGTGTCGAGCCCACCCGCGGCCACCGCAGCATCGCGGGCGGCCTCGCGCTGCGCGTGAAAGGATTCCTCCTCGTTGTGCAGCGCCTTGACGCCGCCGGCGCGCAGGATCGCCTTGCGCAACCAACCAAGACCGAACACCAGGAGCAGGCCGCCGACCACCAGGCGCAGCGCGCTGAGCGGGATGGCAGTCAGCGCAGGCCCAAGCGCCCCGACCACGACGGCGAGCGCTGCCAGTCCCGCCCCCACCCCGAGAAACGCTCCGCGCCAGCCGCGCGTCACCCCGACCGCGACGACGATGGTCGCGGCCTCCACCGTCTCGACCATGCTGGCAAGGAAGACGGCGACGACAAGCAGGGCGGTGTTGGCGGTCATTGGTGGGGCACGGGGCGGTCAGTCATAGGCACCCTCCATCCTGCCAGAGCGAGGCGGTCCGCTCGCCTCGTGACCGACCTAGCGTCCGACCGGGAACGGGATGGGAGCAGCCGCACCATTCGGGGCGACCGCGATGGTGACCCGGGTGCCATCGCTGTACGTGCGCTGCCACGCTGACCCACTGGCCGGATCGAGAATGTCCACCGACGTTAGGTGCTGGACGCCGATGACGAAGCTGCATTCCTCGACGAGCAGTTGCCCTTGAGGCTGCAGCGTGCAGAGGCCGTGGGATTGGACACCCGCCGACGTCCACGCGGCCGCCGCCCTGGCGGTTCCATGACCGCGCTCGGCGAGGACGTACGACGCGTCGCCTGCGAAGCGGCGCAGCGGCGCACTCGGTGGGCTGACCTCCCGGAGCGCCATACCCCCAACCTGGAGACGGTCACCGAACAGCGAGACGGCAACAGTCTGTGGAGCGAACAGCACGAGGAGCCCGGCCACGCCGCAGAGGGCGCCGACTGCGAGAACCATCGTCGACAGTGGGAGGTGCGATGTCCGACGCAAGCGGCGCCGCCGGATCCGGACCGGGGCCATCCCACCCAGAGGGATCGGCAGGTTCTGGGAGTCGCGGTCAATCACGCGGCTGGCTGGCGTGGTCAAGCGGCCCGCTCGATCCGATGGTCCAGCACTCTGCTGATGCCGGGGTCGAGGAGGAGGTGGAGACGAACACGCCGTCGTGCGTGAACGGGAGTCGAGCCGGTCTCCCCCACCAGCCTCGACCGATCGTCGAACTCCACGACGGTGCGCACCGGCGCGGACTGGTCGAGCAAGTCGCCCTCGATGCGGACCTGCGCGTACTCGCCGAAATCGGGGCGCGTCGGCGCGCCGCCGACGAGCGCCGGCCGCACAGCATCGCCGAGCCGGCGGGCGGAGGTTGCTTCAACGTATCCGTCGAGATCGACCGGGTCGCCGGCGATGAGCAGGCCGAGGTCGTACACAAAGCGTTCGACGAGCTCGAGCACCCGGGTCACGCGCTGAGCTCGCCTGGCATCGAGCTCGCCTCGCGTCGGGCGGCCGAGCAAACCGAACACGCTGCTCACCTGCGCACCGGCTTCGGCAGCCGCGCCACCGCGGCTGTCAGCTCTCGGTACGCCGACCGCATCCTGGGGGACACCTCCTGGACCGGGGCCCCCTCCATACCGGCAAAGCGGACGCTGTCGGCCTCGTCGGGAATTTCCACGAGCTGCTGCACGCGGGGCCCGATCTCGTCCAGGTACTGGCGTGTCACCGGGTGCCGACGATTGCGCCGTGCCGACGAGACGATGTACGGCACCACCGTGGGCGGAAGCTTCGGCACCTCGAGGTAGTCGAGGACGCCGTTGAAGTCCTGCCGGCTGGACCCGGTGGGCAGCACCAACGCGTCAGCCTCCTCCAACCAGTAGGCCGCGACTGCCGCCTCCGGACCCCCGGTCGGATCGGGCAGTCGGTTGCTCATGTCGACCACCACGAAGGTGTATCGGCTGCGCAGGTACTCGGCCAGGCGGCCGATCTCGGTGCGGCTGTACTCGACTCCGTCGCGGCGCTCCGGGAAACAGGCCAGGGCCGGCGTGACCGCATGGATGGGCGGCGGCGGCTCCTCGCCGCGAATCAGCGCGCTCGTGACGTCTCGCACGCAGGCGGCGTGCTCGGGGAGACTGAGCTGTCCCCACGCGTCAGGGTTGGCGACGTTGGCGTCGACGATGGCGGCGCTGTGGCCCACCGCGTCCAGCACGCTGCCCGCGACAATGGCCATCCCCGCTGCGTGACTGGTCTTGCCGACCCCACCCTTACGCGAACCGATGACAACGATGGTGGGCGCGCGCGCGACGAGGAGCACTCCGATCTCCGCGTCGCTGGCGGTCGACGCAGCGCTCCGTCGTCTCCACGCGGGCAGCCGGGAACGCAGACGTGATGTCGCGGTGATAGCGGGCCTCACCGGGCGCCGCAGCTCATCCCAGGACGGCGATGGCTGGGTTGCACGAGCGCTCTCGGCGATGAGCAGCTCCATCGGATCGGAGTGCGCCGGACGAGATCCCACGGTGGGGGCACGGATTCCGTCGACGTGCAGCAGCGGTGGAAACTTCGGACGCGGGCCCTGCGCCAGGCTGGTATCCAGTCGAAGGTTGGCAACCATCCGCGCGTCGCGCCGATTGAAGATATCCGCGAGCGAAGGCTGCTCCGGCTCAGCGGGCACACCGAATCGGATGATGGCCGCCTCGGCCAGCGCCAGCGGTGCCGCCGCCGGGTCGGCATCGACAACGATCCAGTCCGCGTACAGCGTGGCCTGGTGTCGCTTGGCTGCCACCATCGACACGCCGTCCAATCCTCGCAACCAGCCGGTGAGACCCTCCTCATGACAGAGCAGGTACACAGGGACCGACGATTCCGGAACGTTGTCACCCCACCAACGATCGACCTCGGCCTGATGGCGGGGAGCCGCGAAGAAGTCCAACCCACGCACGGGTGGCACGAGGAACACCGATCTCACCTCCGCGGTGGACCGGGCGACGCTGTCCAGCAGCCCGGCGAGACCGCGTGCCTCGAGCTCATCTCGAAGCAAGGAGATGAAGGCAAAGCCGCGCGGGTCAGTGGACAAGGTGCTCTGCCTGTTGGGCGGTGGCCGGATCGCTGCAGCAGACGCGGTACCCGGTCTCCTGTCGGACTACGCCCATGCCGAGAAGTGTGAGGCCGAGAGCGAGAACGACGAGCGACCGCGCGCGGGTTCTCTGCCTCGGAAGACGGGTCGCGGGGAGCAGCGACAGGACACCTGCGATGGCCAGGACCACGACCCCGAGCCAGCACAGAAGAACGATGAAGGCCGATTCGCTGGCGCTGGTGACGTCGCCGGTCACCAGGTCGATGCTCCTGCCCAGATCCGGCACACCGCCGACCACGGCAACCGCGATGCTCATGCCCACCCACGCGGCTCCAAACAGGAGACGGCGCCAGCGCACGTCAACCTCCCCCCAAGCCCGCGCTGATGCTCTGGAAGGTCGGAGCCCCCAAGAGCAGGAGGAGAGGAATGAGCATTCCCGCCACGGGCAGCGTGACCAGGATCCGCGCCCTCGCAGACCGCATGCGTGCCTCGGTGAGGCGCTGCTGGTACACGGCGCCGGCAACCCTGGTGTACGTATCGCGCTCGGCGATGCCCACGTTCGTGGTCACCAGAGCGTCGGCGACGAAGACGAATTGAGGGATGCGGAACTCGTCACCGATGGCGCGGTAGAGGTCGGCGGTGTTGTGCGGCCGGCTGGGGATCAGCCGTCGCCAGCCACCGTCGACCAGGGTGCGCAGGTCCGGCGTGGTGGCGCAGCGGGAGAGGATGCGGATCGCGTCCTCGACCTGGAGACCGCGCCCGTCGGTGAGGATGGCCACCAGCATCATCATGTCGCCGAGGGTGCGCCCCGCCACATCCTGCCGCCTTCGTGCCGCGGCACGGAGCGCAGCAAACCGCAGCAGCACCACACCCACGGCCGTCAGCACCGCAGCCAGCGGTGGGATGGCGAACCCACCAGCGACGCGGGAGCCGACGTCGACCACCAGGATGACGGTGAACGCGAGGAGGGCAAGGAACACGGTGCGCCCCAAGAACGCCGGCTCCGTTTCGTCGCGGCCGGCGATCGCCAGCAGCCGGTGGAGGTCGAGCTCGTCCTGCAGCCTGCGGATCGCCGGGCTGCGTTCGGCGGCGCGCTCCAGCCGGGTCTGCGGACCCGCGTAGCCGCGCAGCGCGGCCAGCCGTCGCCAGGCGCGGACGTCGGGTGACGTCAGATAGCCGAGCTCGGCGAGGACGAAGACCCACGCTCCCACCAGGGCGATCGTCGTCAGCGCGTAAGGCCAGAGGTCACTGAGCACCGAGGCGCTCCTGCTCATCGGCGAGACGCTGCAGGTCCCAACGCGTCCAGCTGCGCACTCGGACGATCGCCCCGAGCAAGGCGACCAGGAGCGCGAAGAGCACCACCACCGCAACCAGGACCAGGTTGCCCGTAAGTGATTGGTAGAAGTGCCGGAAGGTGTCGACGCGCACCACGACCGCGAACATCACCAGCATCAGGACGGACATCGCAATGGTCACCGCGCGCTGCTGGGTGAGCGTGACCGACGCCTCTTCCTGCACCGCCAGCTGCGCCTCGCCGACGGGAAGCAGGAGCCCGTCGATCGCCGCGATGAGGGCGTCCAGGCTGCGGCTGCGTGTCCAGAGGAGGACGGCGCACGCGTACTCCACCACAGGCGAGCGGGCACGCAGGCCCACCGCCACGATGTTGTCGAGAACCGAGCCGCCACGAGCCAGCGGCGCGAGAACGTACTCGAGCTCGGGCCCGGGATTCCGACCGATCTCGGCAAGCGCTGTGTCGAGTGACTGGTTGCCGACCGCCATGCGGTCGCGCAGGTCGCGGAGGCGGCCGAGGAAAGCTCGTTCGACACGCAGGCGGCGGCTCGCCGCGCGGCCCGCGAGCGCGAATCGAAACCCGAGCGTCCCCACCAGGCCACCGACGAGGACGAGGATCCAGATCCGTGACAGCAGTCCCAGCCCGACACCTGTCACGACGAGGGCGACTCGGACGGCCACCCACGTCCGCCAGCGCCAGCCAAGGTTGGCGGCGAGGTCGCGCTCGCGCTCCAGGAACGGGGAGCGGCGGCGCTGGCGGGTCAGGACACCTACGTCAAGATCGAGAATGGCGGCGGCCGCGCCCAGCGCGCAGACAATGACCAGCAGGAAGCCCGCGAACTGACCGGCCGTCAGGGTGACGGAGGACAGCGCCGTCATTGGGACGGGATCTCGTCATCGAGGAAATGACCGCGCAGCCGGGGACCGAGCCGATTGAGGTTGCCCACCAGCTCGGTCATGCGTTGCCAGCCACCGCCGTCGGACTGCCGGTAGATCCACTTGTGGTTGCCACCCCGCTCCACGGCGAGGATGCCCGTGACACGTCGCCTGCCCTCCTGGTTGCCGAGGTGCACCACCAAGTGAATGGCGTGCTCGACGATGCGCTTGGCCATCTTCTCGTTGCCGGTGAAGCGCTGGTTCTCCATGACGTACTGCACCGCCTGGTCAAGGGCGAGCTCCGCGTCCTCGGCGTGGATGGTCGTCATGGAGCCGTCGTGCCCGGTCATCAGCGCCTTGCACACCGCCGCCATCTCTTCACCACGCGACTCGCCGAGGATGAGGCGATCGGGTTGAAACCGCAGCGCGTGCCGCACAAGGTCGAACATGGTGAGCTGGCCTGCATCCGTTTCCACGCGGACCGATGGAATCGTGGAGAGCGCCGTCGTCAACACGTGCCACGGATTTCCGTCGCCGCGGTCCTGGTCGAGGTGCAGCTCCGCTCCGTCCTCCACGACGACGAGGTGGTCACTCGCCGCGGTCATACCGCAGAGAACTCGCATAAGGGTTGTCTTGCCGGTGCTCGTTCCTCCGGCGATCATGATGTTCGCGCGTGCGTGCACGCAGGCCTCGACGAAACGGGCCATCCCCTCCGCCATCACGGCGTCGTGCACGTAGTCGGCGAGGTCACGCACCTTCGAGCGTGCCGGGATCCGAATCGCCGCCTTCAGCGCTGCCTGTCCGGAGACCGCGGGGCGCTTGGCAACGCAGAGCCGCGCCACGCTGCCGACGTTGGCCTCGGCGATCGGCGTCGCGTCGGTGATGCTGTGGTCCCCGGTCACGCCGCGGAGCCGGATGGCGCGACGGAAGAACTCCAGGCAGTCCTCGTCACTGGCAAACGGACTGTTGCCGATCAGCAGCAGCTTGCGGCCGACCAGGCTGACGAGCCAGTTGTCGTGACCGAGACAGGTGATGTTCTCGAGGTCCGCACCGTAGATCAGCAACGAGAGCGGCCAGAGGTGTGAGGCGAGGATTGCCGCGTTGCGCCGGGCCACGTCCCGGTACCCCGGGTTCGCCGCGAGCTCGCTCACCACCGCCAAGGGCAACCCGCTCGTGGATGGAGATGCGATGGCGCGGTCGATGACCGCCGCCACGTCGTGGTGCAGTCGCTCCTCGTGGAGCACTGAGGCGGGTTCGCCACCACGGTCGCGGATGACCCGATCGGCAATGGCCTGGGCCACCTCGAGCTCTTCGGAAGAGATCTCGGGCCATCGCGTCACCGGTACGGGACCGTCGCTGAGCGGTGCCGTCCGCTCCTCGGTCGCAACCGGGTCGGATGTGGACCGCATCACGCGCCCACCAGCGCGAGGTTGAGCTCCCGATCGACTCCGGGGAGTGCTGCCGGGACACCTGTCTCAGCCATGCGCGTCGCCCGCGCCTCATCCCATTGCCAGACGTCCCGCACCGCCATCTCAGGGAGGTTGCGCCCGAGGCTCTCCAGGATTGCCCGACGGTAGGCGCGGCCGTGCTGATGACACACGATCAGCTCGCCGTGTGGCGGGCGTGCCGCCTGCAGGACGGCGATGCTTCGTGACAGCAGCGCGGGCTCATCCCGCACCACGATGAAGGCGCGGCCGAACACGGAGCAGATCGCCTCCGCCGCTGCTCGCGGGGAGCGCAGCCCAGGATGGGACAGCGGATGGCCGAGGTCCGCGATCACCACGTCCTCATCCGCGCCGCTGAGCGCCGGGGCCAGCTTTCTCAGGCATTCGCTCATCTCGTATCCGTAGCTCCGTGACAGGCCTGGTACCACGCGCAGGCTCTCGCGTTCCGGATGGGTCACGGCTTGCGCGGTCAGCTCGCTGGCGGTGACAGGGCGGTCGCCGAAACAGTTGGCGATGCCGCGGTCGTCGGTACGAAGGAGAAGGAGATCGGCGATCGTCCCTCCCTCCATGTCGCAGTCGACCAGCAGGACGCGGGCGCGCTCGGCAAGCGTCCACGCCAGGCAGACGGCCCAATGCGTCGATGTCTGCCCAGCGCGGGTGGTGTACACCGCGACCAGCGTCCTCACGGCGCCGCCGCCGGACTTGCCACGCCCACACAGCTGGAGCCGCACAGACGGCTGACCGCGTCGTCGGGGCTGAGCGGCTGGAGCGACGACGGATCGAGCTGCGCTGACCGAGCCGCGTGCAGCGCGATGCTCGAGGAGGTGACCGATATCCACGCTTCCTCCTGCTGAACAGGTACCAGGACGGTGAGTGCCCCACCAGAGGCTGTGAGCACGGGGATCCCCTGCCCGATCCGGGCCTGACGCCCACCTCCGACCGCGGCGAAGACGTCGATGCGATCCCCCGCGCTCAATGGAGGGGGAGCCTGCACGGTGAGCGCGACCTCCACCTGCGCTCTTACATCGACGAGGTCGTCGTCGCGAAGGATGTCATTGCCCTTGAGGTCCTGGGTATAGCGAGCCGAATACTGTCCGGGCGCGCGGTGCTCGTAGTTGAAATCCCCCTCCTGCGCGCGCACCGCAACCGCAGAGACGTCGTCAGCGCTGTACGTGCTTCCGGCGAGAACCGCGTGCTTGAGCATGTACACAGTGACAGTCTGCTGTCGGCCGGCCTGCTCGAGGTACACCATCACGCCGAGCACCAGCACGATGACCACGCTGAAGAAGATCGCGGCGGTCAGGCGACGCCGATTCATGGTGCGTTCCTCTCCCCCTCATCCCACTTCCGTGCCCCGCCCGACGGCCGCACGCCCATCCAAGGATCGGTGGGCCGCGGCGACCGACGGGTGAGCGGAGACGGTAGGCGCCTGCATTGGCAGCGTCAAGACAGTCGGCCCGGCCCGAGGTAACCGATCGGCGAGCTCCCCCCGCTCGCGTTCGTCTGAAGGTCCAGGTCCGAGCCGTAGGGTGGATGCCAGAAGAGGGCGACCACCTCGATCCTGTGGACCGATGCGGGACGCCGCAGGACACCCCGAACCATCCGTTGGGCGGCGCGGCGCTGCAAGATGGGACGCCGGAGCCGGATCCCGGTTCCGCCAAATGTCGACGCCACACGAGCCACCTGAGTGACCGCGGACGGGCCCACCGCGAAGACCCCGACGGAGAGAACGAAAGCAAGGTCCGGTAACGCGCGAAGGCTGATCGACACCCCCACCAGCATGCTGGGCGGGGCATTGATCAGAGCCAGGAACGTGCCGCGGAGCGGGTCACTGCGTTGCCAGCCGAACGTGCGGCTCTCCACCGCGATGTGCCGGTCTGTTGGGACCAGGTTAACGGCGGCAAGCTCGGTGGCGGCGTCCACCATCGCCGGCACCATCCAGCCGGGCTCGACAGCGCCGCCGCACTGGTCCGCGATGATCGATGCCACCGCCTCCTCGACTCCGCTGTGCGCTGCGGTGACGCCGAGCATCACACGGTTGGCGATGCCGAGCAGGAAGAGACCGAGCCCGCGCCCGGAGGTGAGCTGCCAGAGGTCGGCAAGCAGCCGTTCGGCGTCGGCGGGGGTGGGCACGGGGAATGCCTCGACGAGATACACGGCGCTTCTCGACGCTAGCGCCGGTCGCCGGACAGGCGACGGACGATGC
>QHBU01000180.1 GCA_003244045.1 Candidatus Aeolococcus gillhamiae | reverse complement strand
TCGACATCTTCTCCCGCAAGGTCGTCGCCTGGTCCGTGCACGACACCGAGTCCGAGAGCCACGCCCGCCGCCTCATCGGCGAAGCCTGCCGGCGCCACGGCGTGGTCCGGGACCAGCTCGTCATCCACGCCGACCGGGGGTCACCGATGATCGCCGGGACCGTCGCCGAACTGCTCAACGAGCTCGGCGTCGCCAAGTCCCACAGCCGGCCACGCGTGTCGAACGACAACCCCTTCATCGAGTCCCACTTCAAGACCCTCAAGTACCGGCCCGACTACCCCGACCGGTTCGACTCGATCACCGCCGCCCGCGCCTGGGTCCGCCGCTTCGTGCACTGGTACAACGAGGTGCACTACCACTCCGGCATCGGCTACCTCCGCCCCGCTGATCTCCACGACGGCAACCAGCACGCCATCGTCGAACACCGCCAGGCCACCCTCGACGCCGCCTCTGCCGCTCACCCCGAACGGTTCACCAAGCGTCCCCATCCCGCGAGAGTCCCGACCAAGGCATGGATCAATCGACCATCCATCCAATCCGCATAGAAACCCGGCAATCCGCTATTGACAGGTTCGGCTGGAGCGCCACATCGTCGCCGAGGAGCGTGACCTCTTCCCGGTCATGGCGAATGCCTTCAACGCCGCCCAATGGAGTCGGCTCAAAAGAAGGCTCAAGCGAGGCATGAGCCCTCGCCATGTTGGCTTCTTCGCCGCACGGGTGGCCTCGGCTGCCACCCCGGAACAAGTCCGCCGATTGCCGCTTCGGCCTGTCGCCCGCCTGGCTCGTGGCCGCTACGCCCGCCTCGCCAGCGGGGCGTTCGGCCCGAGCTTCAGGTGGCCGGGCGTCCCGGCACAGGTCAAGACGACATGATGGGTGCTAGTTGGAGCGAGCGGCAGCAGTAGAAGCGGCCGTTGCGGGGGGGGACGGTTCCAGGTGTCGAGAACGGCCCACAGCTTGCCGTGGGCGTCACTGAAGGTCTCCAGGCCGCCTGGTGCGAACTGGCGTTGTTGGCCGAGCTGGGCGGTTCCCAGGAACGGGCCGGGCTGGGCCTCGGCACAAGGACCGCTGAGACTGGGGCAGTAAGCGAGCCCGGTGGCGTACTCGGCACGGTCGAAGAAGTTGCCCGAGTAGAAGAGCCACCAGCCTCCCTTGGCCGCGGGGATGACAGCGGGCTCTTCGATGATGCCACCCTGCCACGACTGTTCGGAGGTGAGCAGCCGGTGGGCGGGACCCGCCAGGCCGAGCCCGTCCTTGGTCAGTTCCTGCTCCCAGATGCTGGTGGGCAGTCCGAGGGCGTTGCCGTCGTTCTTCCACAACAGGTGAAGTTTCCCAGCTCGGTCGCTGGTGACGGACGGGTCGATGGATCCGCCGATGTCGTGCTGGCACAAGAGCGGCCCGTTGCCCACGACGGTGTAGGGGCCTTGGGCCGTGGGCGAGGTGGCCGCGGCGATGCATTCCTGCCTTGCCGCGGCCTCGGGCAGGCTCACGTATAGCACGAACCCGCGGCCGGTGTCGAGGGCGGCAGGCGCCCCGCTCAGTGAGTTCTTCGGATCGGGGGGCGACCAGGCGGGAAGCTGGGGTAGCGCGTCGGGGCCCTCCTGCCAGCTCTTGAGGTCGGCGGATCGGGCGGTCGGCACCCGGGCCGGCCAGTCGCCGGTGCCGAATGCTATGTAGGAGGTGTTGGCCCCGGAGCCCACGGGGAGGATGAAGGGATCTCCGAGGTCGCCATCGAACACGTCGACGGCAGGGCCGAGCACGGGGGCCGGGGGACGCGGCCGGCTGAGGCGCGGGGCGAAGCTACGACCACGGACGCGACGACGATGGCGGCCACACCCACCACCAATGTGGCCAGGCCGATGGTCGACCGCCGTCGGAGAGGCCACCGGTGCCTGTTCCTCAGAGGCGGAGCGGTGCTGTGGTCAGGTTCGGGAGCCAGGTCCACACAGGGACCGTCTCGCTCACCATGGGATCATCGCCCATCCGTAGCAGCTATCGCGGTCGGGCGCGACGGACCTCGACACCGAGCCGGGCACCGCCTAGTGTCCGGGGATCGAGCCGGCCGGCGTCGCCGGCGGCGAGGCGGAGGTGGATGATGGTGATGGGATGCAGGCGTGGCAGGCGCCGGTCGGGCCAGGCACTCCTGGGGGGCGCCCTCGCTCTGGGGTTGATGGCCACGACCCAGGGCGCGGCCGGGGCGGCTCCTGCCGCCACCATCAATGTCCCGTGCCGCGGCGCCGGAGGAGGTGCGGCGGGCCTGGTCGGGGCCGTCGACCAGGCCAACGCCTCGCCCGGCCCTGACACGATCAACCTGGCGGGCGGCTGCAGCTACGTCCTCACCGCCGCCGACAATCCCGGCAACGGCCTTCCTGTGGTCACCGGGCAAGTGTCCATTCGGGGGAATGGGGCCACGATCCGGCGCTCGTCGCCGTCGCCGTTCCGCATCTTCGACGTCGGGCCCGGCGCCAACGTCAACCTCGAGCCCTCGCTGCGCGCGGGGGAGCCGGTTGGAGGCCATCTGGTCCAGGGTCACGTCGACGGCGTGGGCACGATCGCCGAGGTGACGGAGGATGGCTTTGCCCGCCGGGTGAGGATCGAGGCCTCGGATGAGATCCTGCGCTACGTCGTTGCCACCGGCTCGATCGCCGTTGACGGCGTTTCGCTGACCGTGGCCGGGCTCGATGCCGGATCGTTTACCGTATCCCTGATCCCCGAGACGCTGGCGCGTACCAATCTCGGTGCCGCCCGCCCCGGGAGCATCGTGAACCTGGAGGTCGATGTGTTGGCCAAGTACGTCGAGAAGGCGCTTGCGAGCAGGAAGGCGGGGCCCGGGTCATGAGCTCGGTACAGGCCCCCTTCGCCACCATCCAGGACGCCATCGAGGACATCCGGCAGGGCCGGATGGTCGTCGTCGTGGACGACGAGAACCGCGAGAACGAAGGCGATCTGACCATTGCCGCGCAGTTCGTGACTCCGGAGACGATCAACTTCATGGCCAAGGAGG
>QHBU01000179.1 GCA_003244045.1 Candidatus Aeolococcus gillhamiae | reverse complement strand
GATGTTGTCGATGAAGAGGAGGACGTCGGACTTCTCCTCGTCACGGAAGTGCTCGGCGATGGTCAGGCCGGTGAGCCCCACGCGGGCGCGCGCTCCCGGCGGCTCGTTCATCTGACCGAAGACCAGCGCCGTCTTGTCGAGGACCCCGGACTCCTCCATCTCGCCGTACAGGTCGCGACCCTCTCGAGTGCGCTCACCGACGCCGGCGAACACCGAGAAACCGCCGTGCTCCTTGGCGATGTTGTTGATCATCTCCTGCACGATGACCGTCTTCCCGACCCCGGCTCCGCCGAACAGGCCGATCTTCGAGCCCTTGCTGAACGTGCAGATCAGGTCGATGACCTTGATGCCGGTCTCGAGGATCTCCTGGTCGGTCGACTGCTCGTCAATTGGCGGCGCCAGCCGGTGGATCGACGCCAGCGGCGCGTCCTTCAGCGCCGGTTTACCGTCGATGGGCTCACCGATAACGTTGAACATCCGTCCCAGCGTCTTGCGACCCACCGCCACCTGGATCGGCGCGCCGGTGTCCTCGAACGTGTCCCCGCGACGGAGCCCGTCGGTAGTGTTCATCGCGATGGTGCGCACCGTGCTGTTGCCGAGGTTCTGCTGCACCTCGAGCACGAGGCGGGTCTTGTCCTCGCGGATGCGCTCCAGCGCGTAGTAGATGTCGGGCAGGCGGTCGCCCTCGAACTCCACGTCGACGACAGGTCCGATGACCTGAACCACCGTGCCGGTGCCGACGCCCTGTTGTTTGGCGTTCTTCTTGGCGGCGACTGCCATCTCTGCTCTCCTTGCGGTTCGGGTCTCAGCCCGCCAAGGCGGCTGCGCCGCCGACGATTTCCATCAGTTCGGTCGTGATCGCGCTCTGCCGCACCGTGTTGGCGGTGAGCGTGAGATCGGTGATCAGGTCGTTGGCGTTGTCGGAGGCGTTGCGCATCGCAACCATCTGGGCCGCCATCTGGCTGGCGAGGTTCTCGAGCACGGCCTGGTAGATCTGCGACTCCACGTACCGCGGCAGGAGCGCGTCGAGAACGTCCTTGGGCTCCGGCTCATAGACGAAGTCCGCCGCCAGCTCACTCGTCGCCTCCGGCACCTCGAGCGGCAGCAGCCGGCGTGCCGTGGCCACCTGGCGCCCGGCGCTGATAAACCGCGCGTACACCAGGTCGACCTGGTCCGCGTCGCCGTTCTCGTACTGCTCCATGGCGACGCGGATCGCGGGGAGGATGTCGCCCATCGACGGCCGGTCGCCGAGGCCGCTGCGATCGGCGACGAGATCGCGGCGCAGCCGTCGCATCATGTCGCGACCCTTGCGGCCGATGGTGACCACCGAGGCGCCGCCCGGTGATTCGTTCATCTCGCGCAGCGCCAGGCGGATGTTGTTGCTGTTGAGCGCCCCCACCAGCCCGCGGTCCGACGTGACCAGGACCACCAGCCGGTTGCGCACCTCACGCACCTCGAGGTAGGGGTGCTTGTACTCCGGGTCGCGCTTGAAGATGTCGGCGATGACATTGCTGATCTCCTCGGCGTAAGGGCGCGCGGCTTCCACCCGCTCCTGGGCGCGCCGCATCTTGGCAGCGGCGACCAGCTCCATCGCCTTGGTGATCTTCTGCGTGTTCTTGACGCTCTTGATGCGTCGACGCAGGTCGCGAAGAGATGCCATCTATCTATCCGGCGAAGCTCTCTTTGAACTTCTCGATCGCTGCGGCCAGCGCCTTCTCGGTGTCCGCGGTGAGCTCCTGCTTCTCGGTGATGTCCTTCTCGATGTCGGGGTAGTCGCTGCCGAGAAAGCGCAGCAGCCCCTTCTCGAACTCACCGACGCGCTCGACGGGCACGTCATCGATGTATCCCTTGGTGCCGGCGTAGATGGCGACCACCTGCTGGGCGAAGGGGACTGGCGAGTTGGCCGGCTGCTTGAGCAGCTCGGTCATGCGCTGGCCGCGGTCCAGGGTGGCGCGGGTGCGCTTGTCGAGGTCTGCGGAGAACTGCGCGAAGGCGCGCAGCTCGCCGTACTGAGCGAGGTCGAGCTTGAGCTGCCCGGCGACCTGTTTCATGGCCTTGGTCTGCGCCGCCGAGCCGACGCGCGAGACGGAGATGCCGACGTTGATGGCGGGCCGGATGCCCGCGTTGAACAGGTCCGTCTCCAGGAAGATCTGGCCGTCGGTGATGGAGATGACGTTGGTGGGGATGTACGCCGACACGTCGTTGGCCTGCGTCTCGATGATCGGCAGGGCGGTCAGGGTGCCCCCGCCCTCCTTGTCGCTCATGCGCGCAGCGCGCTCGAGCAGGCGCGAGTGCAGGTAGAAGACGTCGCCTGGATACGCCTCACGCGACGGTGGCCGACGCAGCAGCAACGAGAGCTGGCGGTACGCCTGGGCGTGCTTGCTGAGGTCGTCGTACACGATCAGCGCGTGCTTGCCCTTCTGCATGAAGAACTCGCCCATGGCGCACCCCGCATACGGAGCCATGAACTGCATCGGTGCCGGGTCGCTGGCGGTGGCAGCGACGATGATGGTGTTCTGGAGCGCGCCGGCCTCCTCGAGGCGGGCGGCCACCTGGGCCACGGTCTGGCGCCGCTGGCCGACAGCGACGTAGATGCAGATGATGCCGCTGTCCTTCTGGTTGATGATGGCGTCGAGAGCCACCTGGGTCTTGCCGGTCTGGCGGTCACCGATGATCAGCTCGCGCTGGCCACGGCCGATGGCAAACATGGCGTCGATGGCCTTGATGCCTGTCTGCATGGGCGTGGTCACCGCCTGGCGGAACATGACACCGGGCGCGACGTTCTCGATGGGAAGATTTTTCGAGGTCTCGACGGGCCCCTTGCCGTCGAGCGGCTCGCCGAGCGCGTTGACGATGCGACCGATGAGCTCGTCGCCGACCGGCACCTCGGCGACGCGTCCGGTGGTGCGGACGGTGTCGCCCTCCTGGAGGTGCTCGTACTCGCCCATGATCGCCGCACCCACGCCGTCCTCTCTGAGGTCGAGCGCGAGCCCGAGCACAGGCTGCCCGCCGGGGGGGGCGGGGAACTCGAGCAGCTCGCCGGCCATCGCCTCCTCGAGCCCGTAGATTCGCGCGATGCCGTCGCCGACCGAGGTGATCACCCCTTCGTGCGCGTCCACCACGGGGGCGTCGAAGCTGGCGATCCTCTGCTTGAGGATCTCGCCGATCTCGTCACTGCGTATGGCCATTCTGTTGTGGTTCCTCTGTCGTTATGCGCGCGGCGGCGCGGTGGGATTGAGAGGCACGGAGCGCATCAGACGAGCGCCGTCCGGAGCTGCTGGAGCCGGGTGCGCACGCTGGTGTCGATGACCCGGTCGCCGATGCGGATGACCAGTCCGCCGATGATCTCCGGGTCCTGTCGAACCTCGGTCTGCACCGCTGCGCCGAGCTTGTCGCCGAGAACGGAGCCGATGTGCTTCTTCAGTTCCGGGTCGACCGGGATCGCGGTCACCACCTCGGCGCGGATGACTCCACTGTCGCGGTCCGTGAGGGTGTCGCACGCCTCGAGGATGTCGCGGAGCACGGCGATGCGACCGCGCTGGATGATCAGGCGCACCAGGTTGCGCGCCGGGTCGCCCACGCCCTCGAGAAGGTCGAGCGCAAGCCGGGTTCGATCGGCCAGGGTGAGGCGCGGGTTGACGAGCGCGTCCGCTACCTCCGGGTTGGCGAGCGTCTCCACCGCGCGCGCCAGGTCCTCACGTCGCTGCTGAATCTTCTTTGCTTCGCGGGCCAGGTCGAAGTAGGCCTGCGCGTAGCGGCGGCCGATAGAGGACGCCACTCAGTTGGCCCCGCTGCCGTTGCCGTTGCTCGAGTCCACCTGTGCCAGGGACTCCTCGATCAGCCGCGAATGGGTGCGGCTGTCGATGGCCTGGCCGAGCACGCGGCTCGCCGCCGAGACCACCAGGGTGCCCACCTCGGCGCGGATCTCCTGGATCGCCTTGTCGCGCTCGGTGGCGATCTCCGAGCGGGCTCGCTGCAGCTGAGCCTCGGCCTCGCGCCGTCCCTTGCGGGCCAGCTCCTCGGTCTCCAGGACGGCGGCCTTGTGGGCGCGGTCGATGATCTCGCGCGCCTGGGCGCGGGCGTCCTCGATCTGGCGGCTGACGTCCTCCAGGGCCGCTGACGCCTCCTGGCGGTTCCGCTCGGCCTCCGAGAGGTTGCGCGCGATCAACTGCTGGCGGCTCTCCGCGGCAGCCATGATCCTGGGATACGCCCACCGCCGCAGCGCGAGCAGCAGCGCGACGAACGCGATCACCTCGACGACAAAGGTGACGTTGATCTCCAGGAGGCTGGCGTCCGCGACCATCGGTCTCATCTAGGTGATCTTGGCGTCGCCGATGAGGATGAAGACGAAGACCACGTTGATGAAGTACATGGCTTCGACCAGGCCGATGATGAGGAACATGGTGACGCGCAGTGCGCCGGCTGCCTCTGGTTGGCGGGCCTGCCCCTGAATGGCCGCGTTGCCGGCCAGCCCGTCTCCGATGGCCGCGCCGATGGCGCCACCACCGAGCGCGATACCGGCTCCGATCAGCGCCCCTGCCAGGGCGATAGCGTGGTTCATGGTGCCTCCCTAGTGCCTATGCGTGGGCAGCGGCCTGAGCGCCGTGGTGCCCCTCTTCTTCCAACCCCTCGCGGGCCATTTCGAAATAGATGACGGTGAGAAGCATGAAGATGAACGCCTGGATGGCGCCGATGAAGAGGACGTCGAACACCTTCCAGACCGCGACCGGCAACCAGGCGAGAAAGATCGGCAGCTGACTGAGCAGCTCGACCATCACCAGGCCGGCGAAGATGTTGCCGAACAGTCGCAGCGAGAGGGTGATCGGCTTGACGACCTCCTCGATGAGGTTGAGCGGGATGAACACGATTCGGAATGCCCAGTTGAACTCGAAGGGCTTGGTGAAGCGACGGAAGTATCCGCGGAAGCCCAGCACCTTGAAGCTGTACACCTGGACGACGCCGACGACCACCACTGCCATGGCCAGCGTCTGATTCAGGTCCGCCGCCGCCGGCTGAAGCGGATGGGCCAGCGGCAGGAAAGCGATCCAGTTGGCCACGAGGATGTACAGGCCGATGGTGGCCGCGATGGGGATGATGAAATCAGAACCCTCGCCCACCGAGTCGCGGACCAGCCCCTTGACGTAGTCGAGGAACAGCTCCAGGACCATCTGCACCTTTCCGGGAACCCCCGGAACCACGTGCCTGGCCACCGCAAACACGATGATCAGGGTGACGACGATGGCGAAGGCGCTGCTGATCAGGGTGTCGTGGTTGAGGTCGCACGCCGAGACGGTGATGGGGTTGGTCAGCAACGGAGGCGAGTTGCATATCGCCGTGCTGGGCTGGGTGACCGTCGGCCCCGTGTCGAGGAGCATCGCGAACGTCATCGGCGCACCGACTCGACCATGGCGCTGCCGGCGAGGACCAGTTGTGCGAGGGCCAGGCCCGCGACGACCGGCACGGCGGGACCGAACCCGAACACCAGGCCGGCCACCAGCGCGACCAGGGTCAGCACGATGATTCGCAACATGCTCGTGGCGATGAATGGCACCCCCACGGAGAAGAGGCGCTCAGCCGCGTAGCCGTTGCCTGCCCCGACGGCGAGCCCCGTCGCGAGGCCAAGTCCAAACGTTGGATGGCCGACGATGGTGCCGACCAGCGCGCATGCCACGGCAGCAGCCAGGCATGCCAGCGCCGCCGACCGGACGACATGCGCCGGCCGCGCGGAAACGCTTTTCGAGATCACCAATACCGCCTCAACCTCAGGTACAGGACGCAGCCCGCCGCAACGATACCAAGAGCGACCCCCGCGAGGACCCCGAACGTCTGGGCCCCTGCGAGACCTCCCAACCACAGGCCGAGCAACAGGGGAATGACCACCGCAACGGCGAGGGCGACACCGAGGCCGAGCATGTCCGCATAGCTGATTCCGGCCCCCGATTTCGGGCCATCCCCTCCGTGCTTGGTCACTCGCGACTCAGTCCGCCTCCCCACCGCGGCGCACGCGCGCCGGCGCGCTGGGCCGTCCACGCACCACCAGGAAACCATCGGAGTCGACCTCCGGGCGGCGACGGCGGCTGCGCCAGAGCAGGCCGACGAGCGCGACCACCAGGAGCGCCAGGGCGACGTCGAGGATGCGCCGGTGCCCGAACACGAACAGCGCCACGCAGCCCAGGATGGCGGTCATCAGGTAGAAGGTGAGCGCGGTCTCCATCGGGCTCATTCCCGTGGCCAGCATGCGGTGATGCAGATGGCCGGCGTCGGGATCGGTGGCGCTGCGCCCGGCGCGGCGGCGGCGCACGATCGCGAACGCCGTGTCGCCGATGGGCAGACCGAGGGCGATGAGCGGGACGAACAGCGCCAGAGCCACGGCAATCTTGGCGACGCCGAGGACGCTGATCACCGCCAGCGCCACGCCGAGGAAGTGGCTGCCCGTGTCACCCATGAAGACGCGCGCGGGCGGCAGGTTGAAGAACAGGAACCCGGTGCAGCAGCCCATCAGGGCTCCGCTCAGGATGATCACGCCGTTCTGCACGTCAGCGGGCCCCTGGATGCGGTTGACTGCCGCAAGCAGGAGCACTGTGGCGACGATGCCGACCACCCCGGCGGCGACCCCGTCGGAGCCGTCGAGGAGGTTGATCGACACCTCCATGCCGAGCACAAAGATCGCCGTGATCGGAGCCGCCAGCCAGCCCAGCTCGACGAGCGAGGGCCCGTGGCCACCGGGGACCGCGAAGAAGTTGATGGTGATGCCCAGCGCGGCGACGAGGACGCCGGCCCCCAGCTCAATCGCCAGCTTGGCGTTCCAGGGGAGGTCGAGAATGTCGTCGATGAGCATCGCCACGGTGATCGCCGCGGTGACGCCGACCACCTGCCAGCGGTCGCTCACCGGTCCCCCGAACACCAGCAGGGCCACCGTGAACCCACCGAACAACGCCAAACCGCCGAGGCGCGGAGTCGACTGGCGGTGCAGGTGACGGTCGGCATCGGGCTCGGCGACGGCCCCCACCCGCCTCGCCAGCAGCATGGTGGCGGGGATGAGGATCATGGTGACGACGCTGGCCAGCAGGAACGGAGGCAGGGCGGGCAGCCAGCCGGCGGATCCCATCAGACGCGATAGGGCAGCGGGAACCGCCTGCAGAGAGCGAGGCTGCGCTCACGCACCTGGGCGTGAACGGTGACGTCGTCGAAGTCCCTGAGCATCTCCGCGATCATGTCGGCGATCTCGTCCATCTCCGCCTCGCGCATCCCGCGCGTGGTCACGGACGGGGTGCCCAGGCGCAGCCCATTGGGGTTGTACGCGGTGGCCCCGTGGTTGGGAAACCCGTTGGCATTCATGGTGATGCCCACCTCGTCGAAGCCGCTCTGCGCGGCCCGCCCGCGCACCCCGAATGGACGCAGGTCGATGACCATCAGGTGGTTGTCGGTCCCGCCGGTGACCAACTCGATGCCTCGCGTGGTAAGGCCGCGCGCCAGCGCCGCCGCATTGGTAACTACCTGGCGCGCGTAGGCGCGGAACTCGGGTTGCAGGCACTGCTGGAACATCACCGCCTTGGCCGCGATGGTGTGCATCTGAGGCCCGCCCTGGGTCCCCGGGAACACTGACTTGTCGATGGCATCGGCGTGCTCGGCCCTGCAGAGGATGACGCCGCCCCACGGTCCGCGCAGCGTCTTGTGCGTGGTGAACGTGACGAAGTCGGCGTACGGCACCGGCGACGGGTGCGCGCCGCCCGCGACCAGCCCAGCGAAGTGCGCCATGTCGACCATGAGCAGGGCGCCCACGTCGCGGGCTATGTCCTCGAAGGCGGCGAAGTCCAGGAGGCGTGGATACGAGCTGTAACCGGCAACGATGAGCGACGGCGCCACCTCGTGCGCGCGGCCGCGGACTTCGTCATAGTCGATGCGCCCGTTGGCGTCGCTCACCGTGTACGCCTCGAAGTTGTAGAGCTTCCCGCTGAAGTTCACCGGCGACCCGTGCGTGAGGTGGCCGCCTTGGTCGAGCGCCATGCCGAGCACCGTGTCACCGGGCTTGAGAACGCTGGCGTAGACGGCGGTGTTCGCCTGGGACCCGGAGTGCGGCTGGACGTTGGCGTGGTCGGCACCGAAGAGCTCCCTGCAGCGGTCGCGCGCCAGGTTCTCCACCTTGTCGACCACCTGGCATCCGCCGTAATAGCGCTTGCCGGGGACGCCCTCGGCGTACTTGTTGTTGAGCCACGACCCGAGCGCCTCGAGGACCGCCACCGACGCCAGGTTCTCCGAGGGGATCAGCTCGAGCGTCTCCTCCTGGCGGGTGAGCTCGTCATCCAGGAGCGCAGCCACCTCGGGATCGGTGGCCCGGAGCGCGGGCTTGGCGGTGAATCCGCTCTCGACGCCGGTGCCCGCCTGCTGCTGCACTGCCATCCTGTCATCGACCTCCTGGCGCTGGAACGCGGGGGCTCGTGGTCAGCCCTGCACGAATTCCCTGAGCCTGTGGCTGTCGATCGGCCCGTCGC
Source organism: Candidatus Aeolococcus gillhamiae (assembly GCA_003244045.1). Taxonomy (GTDB): domain Bacteria; phylum Chloroflexota; class Dormibacteria; order Aeolococcales; family Aeolococcaceae; genus Aeolococcus; species Aeolococcus gillhamiae. Next base: position 1,439 of record QHBU01000179.1, on the reverse strand, counting down.
GCAGGACGCGCGGTGGCGTCACGCTGCAGTCGATGATAGTGGAGGCACTGCCGCGAGGGCGGCCACCCGCCAGCACCGCGCCGATCTCAGCACCGAATTCGCGGCGCACTGCAGCCGCCTGCGTCAATGGCGGCGCCCTGTGGCGGTTGGCGCTGGTGCTCGCCAACGGACCGCTCTCGCGCAGCAGGTCACGAAGGCGGTCGTGGTCAGGCACGCGCACTGACACGGTGCCCCCCCGCCTCGGGACGGCGAGACCGCGCACGCCGATCGGCAGCACCAGGGAGAGCGGGCCGGGCCAGAAGGCCTCTGCGAGATGCTCGGCGATCGCGGTCCAGCGCACCAGGTCGTCGAGGTCGGCCGCGTCGCCGGCGAGCAGAGAGAGCTCCATCCCGGCCGGCCGTCCCTTGATCACATAGACCCGGTCCACGGCGGCCGCGTTGGCGGGGTCACAGGCGAGGCCGTACACGGTGTCGGTGGCGACGGCGATCACCGCACCGCCGCGCACGGCCGCCAGCGCGGCGTGCAGCGCGTTCGAGGCGCCGGTCTCCCTGTCAGCGGTCATCATTTGATGATCTCGAACGCCACCACCCGCGGCCGACCGCTGAGGTCGTTGTGCACGCTGGGGCGCGCCGATCCGCCCAGCGCCTCGCGTCCCAGCGCCTCCACCGCGGCGGCCTCCCGGATGTCGATCTCCACCGCGGCCCACGCGCCCGGCGCGAGGACCGTGGCGATCGAGGGCAGCAGCCCCCGGTAGGCCTCGAGCCCGTCCGTTCCGCCGTCGAGCGCCAGCGCCGGCTCATGGTCACGCACGTCGCGCGCCAGGCCGTCCAACTCGGCAGAGGGCACGTAGGGTGGGTTGGAGACGACGATGTCGAAGGCCCGACCCTGGAGTGGGTCGGCCCGACCCTGGAGTGGGTCGCACCAGGAGCCGCGCAGCAGCGCGACGCGCTCGGTGAGCCCGAGGCGGCGGAGGTTGGTGGCTGCGACGGCGAGCGCCGCGTCGCTGACGTCGGTCGCGGTCACCGCTGCGCCGGGCAGCTCGGCGGCCAGCGTGATGGCGACGCAGCCGCTGCCGGTGCCGATGTCGGCGATGCGCAGCCCGTCGCCATCGTGGGCCTGGCCGCGAGCGCGTTGCAGGGCGAGCTGGACGAGCGTCTCGGTCTCCGGCCGGGGGATGAGGACGTCCGCTGAGACGGCAAACGGCCGTCCGTAGAACTCGCGCTCGCCGGTGATGTGGGCGACGGGCTCGCCGTCGCCGCGGCGGCGCACCAGCTCGCGGATGGCGCTCAGCTGCTCCTCCTCCAGCGGTCGGTCGAACTGCAGGTACAGGTCGAGCCGGCGAATCCGCAGGGCCGTCGCCGCCAGCAGCTCGGCGTCGAGTCGAGGCGAGCTGCTCCCGTGGCTCTCGAGGTAGCCGGTGCTGAGCCGCACCACCTCCA
>QHBU01000178.1 GCA_003244045.1 Candidatus Aeolococcus gillhamiae | reverse complement strand
GCTGTACCGGGCCCGCAGCCGGTACCCCTCTGTCGCCGCCGGGCACCTGGCCTCGAACACGCCGGCCCGTGGACCCTCGACATCTCGCTGACCTCGCCCCCGACCAGGACGACCGTCAGCCCGACCGCCCGTGGGCGGTAGGCCAGGAGTCGATCTTCGTGGGGACCGAGCAGGCTGTGGGGGTCGGTGTGCTCACCTGCCACCAGCCGTTCGATCTCTTCGTCGCGGACGAGAGGCGGGCCGAGGCCCGTCTCCTCAGAGGGCATGTCGAGGTCCTACCCATTCTCGTCGATGCCCAGCGGTTGAACGGGTCAGCTGTCGCCGCCGGGGGTGGTGGCCGGGACGTCCCCGACCTCAACGCGGATGCGCCAGGGGTCCCCCGGGAGCGGCGCATCGCCGCAGGATCGTCCGCCCGGGTGGGCGGGGGAACGCCGCCCGGCTGTCAGCCAAGTACGATCGGCTGCGCTCGGAGTTGGCCAAGAACTCGGGGAACTCGTCCAAACCGCCGTCGCGTGACCCGGCCGTCGAGCGCCAGCGCCAAGCCGAGGAACGGCGCGCCAAGAAGGCCCGCGCCGCGGGCGGTAAGCACGCCCGTCGCTCGTTCAGGCCGGAGTTCAAGTCCGATCGCGCCTGCAACCGCGGCGACCGCTCGATCGGGCAAGTGGCGGGACTTCGACCTGACCGAGACGGTCGTTCGGGAGTCGGTGAAGCAAGCCGACATCGACGCAGGCCGCCGACTCGGCCTGACGACCGTGGAGCGGGAGGAGCTCTCGAAGCTTCGCCGTGAGAACCGCCAGCTTCCGGGAGGACGCGCGTCGAAGTGAATTGAGGTGCTGGTTGTCGACCGCCGATTTGGATCGTTATCTCAGCTGGAGCGCAGGATGAGCCCGGCGACGACGCCGGGGTCCGGTGCTCGGGCCAGGTCGATCAGTAGGGCAACGGCGTCGGCACCCTGCTGATGAGCGGTGCGCAACAACGTCATGAGCCGTCCCCGGGGTCTCAGCCCCGCGATGCCGATCGCCGTAGTGCGCCCTTCCCCCTGCCAGAGCGGAAGGGTGACCCCCAAGTCGCGCTGCGAGGCCACCCGGCGTCCCGCACGGGGATCCCTCGGTTCTCCTGCGCGACCGTTTCGCCTTCTCGGGTGCTCGTTTTCGGGGCACGCAGGGTGCTGATGCGCCGCGCGGCCGCGGCTGTCGAGGCGCTCCCGGACGGCTTCGTCGCCGCCAGGCTCTCCAATGGCGGCGGCATGTCTGGGTACGTGGCCACCCAGCGGCGGGTCTCCGGGGTGCTGATGCTCTCCGGCGCGCTACCGCTGGACAGGCTCGGGGCCGACGCGTGGCCGGCGGGCGTGCCCGCACAGATCCACTACACGGTAGGCGGCCCGTTCCGCCGCCAGGAGTCAATCGACACCGTCGCGGCGTCGATCCGCGCCGCCGGCTCTCCGGTGGAGGGCAATCCGACCGAGGACTGGGCAAGCGTTCGGGACCGTGTGGCTGATCATCTGAGGGGGCGAGGCGGCCGGTCCGATTGGGCCCCGACGCAGCTACAGAGCTCGCCGATGCAGCGCGCTGGTACGAAGACACGCGGCCCGAGTCGATCGCAATTGGCCAGGAGCGCGTTCGGATAGCGCTTCGGATGCCAGCGCCCTGCGGAGGAAGGTCAGGCGCACCGTCATACCCCAGCTCGTGCCAGCACGTCGTCGTCGCCATCCCTCGGGTCTTCTTCGATCACCGAGCCCGGCGCTGGCTGGCCTCGCCGGATGCGCTGGCCCACGGT
>QHBU01000177.1 GCA_003244045.1 Candidatus Aeolococcus gillhamiae | reverse complement strand
GCATGCCTCTAGGTGGCTTTGCCGCGGTCCAGCTCGCTGAGGAGGCGAGTGATGAAGGGGCGGTTGTGGATCTCGGGGTGCGGCACAACGAGATCCGGCTCGTTGACCGCGAGGTCGCCCCTTTCTCCCAGCAGGATGATGTCGACGTCGGCCCGGCGCGGGCCCCAGTGGTACGTGTCGCGGCGGCCGGCGGCCAGCTCGGCTGCTCGAGTGTGCTCGAGCCAGCGCCGCGGTGACCACGGTTCGGGCGCGCGCAGCCGCAGCAGCTGGTTGTGAAAGTCGGCCTGGCCGGTGACCCCGACCGGGCGGGTGAGGATCTCGCTCGAGGTCGCTTCGATGGCCACGCCGCTGCGGGCGAGGTTCTCCCGGAGCGCAGCTAGCGCTCGTCCGCGGTTGCCGAGGTTGCTGCCCAGCGCCACCCAGGCGACGTCGGTGGTCACCCGGTGGGACCCGGTGGGGGCAGCTCGGCTATCTCCGCCGGCGTGCCACGCACCACCGCATCGGCGACACGGACCGCGCGCACCGCGGCGGCGACGTCATGAACGCGCACCATGCTGACGCCCCCTTCGACCGCCAGCGCGAGCAGGGCGAGCGTTCCCTCGACCCGTTCGGGCGGCGGCATACCGCCGAGGATGGCGCCGATCGTGCTCTTGCGCGATGGTCCGAGCAGCACGGGACGGCCGAGACCGCGGAGCTCACGCAGCCGGCGCATCAGCTCGAGGTTCTGCGCGGCCGTCTTGGCGAACCCGAAGCCAGGATCGACCACGATCCGGTCCGCGCTCACCCCGTGCGCGCCGGCGATGCGCACCGATTCGCGCAGCGCTGCGCAGATGTCCTCCATGAGGTCGCCGTACTCGGTGCCGTGCTGGTTGTGCATGGCGATCACGGCCACCTCCGGGTGGGCGGCGAGGACATCGGTCATCCCGGGGTCACCGCGCAGGCCCCAGATGTCGTTGACGATCACCGCTCCTTCGGCGATCGCTGCAGCCGCAACCTCGGCCTTGCGCGTGTCGATGCTCACCGGCACATCGACGGCAGCGCAGACTGTGCGCAGAGCCGGCAGGACGCGGGTCATCTCCTCAGCGGCACTGATGGGCTGAGAGTTGGGACGGGTGCTCTCGCCGCCGATGTCGAGAAGGTCGGCGCCGGAGTCGACGAAACTTCGGGCGCGCTCCACGGTGCGAACGACATCGTCGTAGAGCGAGTCTCCTGCGAAGGAATCCGGGGTGACGTTGAGAATGCCCATCACCAGCGTCCGCCTCGAGAAGTCGAGCAGGTGGTCACCGGCGCGCACGGGGGCAGGAGCGGCGCCGCGCGCCATCAGGACGTCGCCGATGGCTCGCCCGAGGGCCTCCGCGGTCTCGCTCCAGTCGGCCAGCGCGGCGGGGAGCGCGCCCATCACCATGAGCGGGGCAAGGAGCAGGACCCGCCGGCCGTCGGCGTCGCTGAGAACCACCCCGCCGCGCTGCTGCAGCACTCGCTCCAGGATCCGTGTCTGGTCGCTGGCGAGCCCCTGGACGGCGAGCGCCTCGACGGCGCCGTGCGTGGCCAACGCGGTCAGTCGTTCAGCGGGAAGCCCGAGCCGGAGCACCGCGTCGCGCAGCGCCTCCTCTGGTCCCGGCAGGAGCGGGCGGACGTTGTACCGTGCCGCCGCGGCGGCGTCGATCACGCCTCGCTGGCGCCGGGGGCCAGGTCCGCCGGTTGCAGATCGCCAACCGCCGAGCGCTTGGGCACCATCACGCTGCGCCTGAAGATGCACACTCGTTCACCGCGCTGGTTGAACGCGCGCGTCTCGACGCTGACGATGCCGCGGTCCGGTTTGCTCGACGACTCGCGCTTGTCGAGCACGGTTGTCTCCGCGTAGATGGTGTCGCCGTGGAAGGTGGGGTTCTCGTGCTTGAGTGACTCCACCTCGAGGTTGGCGATCGCCTTGCCGCTGACGTCGGCCACGCTCATCCCCAGCGCCAGGCTGTAGACGAGGTTTCCGACCACCACGTTGCGCTTGAACTGGGTCTGCGTCTCGGCGTAGTGGGCGTCGAGGTGCAGGGGATGGTGGTTCATGGTCAGCAGGCAGAACATGTGGTCGTCGAACTCCGTGATGGTCTTCCCCGGCCAGTGCTTGTACGTGGCGCCGACCTCGAACTCCTCGAAGTACCGACCGAACTGCATCACCATCCTCCGCCAGAAACCGACCGACCCACTGTAGCCAGCCATCCGCACCCGGCGTCCCGCCTGGGCGAGCTCAGTAGCCCACCGCGCCGTCGATGCGTTGGCGCAGAAGGTCGGCGTGGCCGTTGTGCCGCGAGTACTCCTCGATCATGTGGAGCAGCGTCCAGCGCAGCGACATGACCCGCCCGGTGTCCCTGTTCTTGCCCTTGTCCTCGAGGCTGTGGCTGGCGACGATCGAGCGCGCGCGCTCGCACTCCGCCTGCCAGTGCGCCAACACCGTTGCCACATCATCGGCGTCGAGGTTGTCGAAGTCGCCATCCTCATCCTCGTCCGTTGAGTACCGTTGATCGACCGGCTCACCTGTCAGGTTGATCCGGAACCACCAACGCTCGACATCCGCCATGTGACGCACCAGGCCAAGCAGGGAGAGCGTCGAGGGCGGCACCGCACGCTCGCGCAGCTGCTCGTCGCTCAGCCCCTCGCACTTCCGCATCAGCGTGGCGCGCTGCCAGTCGAGAAAAGCCGTCAGAGTGGCGCGCTCGTCAGCCTCACGAGGAATGTCGTCGTATGAAGCAGTCATAGGGCGCCCACTCTACGAGTAAACATCCGCGGACCACCCCACAGAAAAGTCCCCCAATCCAATAAGGGCTGACAGGCTCCACGAGAGGAGAGGGGACGGCACGGGCGAAGAGAGCATTTGCCGGAGCAGCGCAGAGACCCACTCGGCGAAGCCAAGGGGCTCTGCAGCGGCCGCGGAGGCTGCGAACGAAGCCCGTGCCGTCCCCTCTCCGACTCACAGGGGAGAGGGCAGAACCCGCCCTACTCCTTGATCTTGTCCCCAAGCTCGTCGGCCTTGTCCTTGACCTTGTCGCCGACGTTCTTCACGTCTCCGGCAACCTGCTGCGACTGGCCTTCGCCCTTCAGCTCGTCGTCGTCGGTGAGATCTCCGGCTGCCTCTTTGATCCTGCCGGCCGCCTTGTCAGCTTCTCCACCCATGGTCGTGCCTCCGTGCGATTGAACGTGCGTCCTCAGCCTAGACCCGTTGTCACCGCCGGCGCCAGAGGCTCAGCGAGCTGCTGCCGCGGTCCTCGCGGAGGCTGGAATGGCGGCGATCACCTTGTCCACGGCCGGGTGGTCACCCGCCGCCTTGCTCAGGTAGCTGTACGCCACGCAATCGCCGGGAGTCATCACCAGCACACCGCCCTGCTGGAAGGGCGAGCCCTGGGTGCGCTGCTGGCGGGCCCCACGCGCGAAGGCCCGGATCCCCGCTCCCCACGCCTGCGGGCCGAGGGTGTTGAGCAGTCCGCTGCGTGCCCCGATGGCGCGGTAGCTGGTCAGCTCCGGGTCGGTGAGCACGGTGCAGTCGGGGCAGAACTCGTCGCGGAAACCGCTTGCGTAGCGAGGCCCGCCGTTGCCCACGAACGCCAGCCGCGCGCCGCGGTCCTCGATGTCGGTGCGGCGGGCACGGAACTCAGCAGTCTGCTCCTTGCAGAAGAGGCAACCGAAGTGGCGCAGCCACACCATCACGGCGGGCCGCGTCTCCCAGAGGTCGCCAAGCCGGGTGGGCCGGCCGGCCGCGGTGTGCACATCGATGCCGGCGAGCTTGTGTCCGTCAATCCTCATGCGTCCACAGTACGCTGAAACGATGACGACGGTTGTGCCGCCCGATCAACCGGGCGCCGGTTTGATCGTCGCCGGCGAATCGCTGGCGTTGCTCGCCGCGCTCCCCGACGGCTGCGCCGGCCTCGTGTACGCCGATCCGCCGTTCAACACCGGCTCACGTCGTGACGGCTTTCGCCTGCGCACGGTGCGCGACGCAGCCGGGGAGCGGCGCGGGTTCGCCGGCGCCAGCTATCGCAGCCACCGGACCGCCGTCGCCCGCTTCGACGACAGCTTCGGTGACTACATCGGCTGGCTGCGGCCACGACTCGAGGAGACGCGGCGCATCCTTGCCGCGCATGGCACGCTGTACCTGCACGTCGACCCGCGCGAATCGCACTACTGCAAGGTGTTGCTCGATGAGATGTTTGGACGGGAGTGCTTCCTCAACGAGGTGATCTGGGCGTACGACTACGGTGCGCGCAGCACGAGTCGCTGGCCTGCCAAGCACGACGTCATTCTGGTGTACGCCCGCACCGCCGGTGCGCACCACTTCGACCTCGCGGAGGTGGAGAGAATCCCCTACATGGCACCGGGGCTGCAGACGAGCGAGCGGGCCGCGCGCGGCAAGACCCCAACCGACGTGTGGTGGCACACAATCGTGCCCACCAATTCGCGCGAGCGAACCGGGTACCCGACCCAGAAACCCGTGGGCATTCTGCGCCGCATCGTCGCCGCGTCCTCGCGGCCGGCTGACCTCGTCGTCGACTGGTGTGCGGGCTCCGGCACCACCGGTGCCGCGGCCCAGGAGCTCGGCCGGCGCTTTCTTCTCTGCGACAGCAGCCCCGGCGCCATCGCGGTGATGCGCCGGCGCTTGGGCGATGCCGTGCCCGTGACGGAGCTGGTGTGACGCCGGCGATCCGCGAGGGCCGCGATGGCACGGTTGATCTACTCGGCGATCACCTCGCTGGACGGCAGGCGTTGCGCGCCGGGCTCGTCGACGAATGCCACCTGTTCGTCGCGCCGATCGTCATCGGCGGCGGCACACGCTCCCTATCAGACGACGTCCGGTTGCGTCTCGATCTGCTCAAGGAGCGCCGCTATCGCAACGGCGTCGTGCATCTCCAGTACGGTGTCGCGCTGTGATGCATCACGCGGGGGCAGCGAGCGACGTCACCTCCACGACTGCGTCGAGCACCTCCGGCCACACGCGCGGGGGCAGATTGTGGCCCATGGCGGGGATCATCATCAGGCGCGCCTCGAAGAGCGCTGCCGCGGTCTGACGACCGTTGTCCGGCGGAATCAGCGGGTCATCCTCGCCGTGGATCACCAGGGTGGGGATGGTCAGCGCGCGCAGCCCGGGGGAACGGGGTTGCCCGCCAGCGCGGCGAGCAGGTCGGGAACACCGAGATGGTCCATCTTTGTGGAGAGGCCGACGTCACGGTTGTCGTAGCGGATCACCCAGAAGCCGCGTTCGGCGAGCAGCCGGCAGACCCGCTCATCCCACTCGATCATCTGGTACGCGAGCCCCATGACCAGCAGCAGAGGGGGCATCGACTGATCGCCGAATGTCTCGTACTCGAGCTCGAGGTCGCCGATCTGCGCGTGTGGCATGGCCCGATTCTAGGTTGGGTGGCGCGTACACTCGCGCGCGATGCAGCAACCGCCGCCGCCACCTCCAGGCGCGCCGCCTCCACCGTATCCGGGCTTTGGGTATCCGCAGCCTTACGGGCAGCAGCCGCGGGCGTGGGTGCCACCGGCGCCAGTCAACCGGCGCCGCTGGTGGATCTGGGGCTGCGGAGGCTGCGCCGCCCTTGCGCTGCTGGCGATCGCGGTGATCGTGTTCGTCTTCATCCGCATCTTCACCGGCAGTCCGCTCCGGCATTTCCCCACCGAAGCGGGTGCGGCGACGACCCATGATCACTTCCAGGCGGGCAGCAACCTCAACACCGAGACGCTCCTGATCGTCGACCCTCACGCTCTCGCACAGGTGGAGGCCTACTACGAGCAGGCGCTGCACCGGAACGGCTGGACCACCGACACGCACGATCCGAGCCAGGCGAGCAGCGGCGACACCTGGAGGATCGCGCGCACCGACTCGCCCTCCCAGACGGGCTCGATCACCTTCACCACCGTCGGCACCAACACCGACATCGCGGTGACCTACAACTACTAGATCTTGTAGCGCTCCAGCAGGCCGCGGGCGATGATCAGCTTCTGGATCTCGTTGGTGCCCTCGCCGATCACCAGCATCGGGGCGTCGCGGTAGAGCCGCTCCACCTGGTATTCCTTGGAGAAGCCGTAGCCGCCGTGGATGCGCATCGCTTCGGCGACGGTCTCAAAGCAGGTCTCGGTGGCGAAAAGCTTGGCCATGCCGCACTCGACGTCGGCGCGCTCGCCGGCGTC
>QHBU01000176.1 GCA_003244045.1 Candidatus Aeolococcus gillhamiae | reverse complement strand
CAGCGGGCCAGCAGGTAGCCGTACACGTGGGGAAGGGCGCTGTCGTAGAGCTCCAGTAGCGCTCCTGCGGAATCCTCCCCGGCGGCCGACCGCTCGCTCACGTCCTCATAGTCGTCGCTGCCGGCAGTCCTCCGACGGGTCGACCCCAAGATTTCCTGTGCTGCCGTCTGGCCCGGTACCCGGTCATCCAGGAGGAGCCGTAAGATCGGGCTGGAGCGGCAGGGTCCGACACTACCTGCGACCCTGATCGGAGGTGCTGCGTGGATCGTCACCCTGGGGCCGGTTCCCACGGGCGGGTGCCCGACATCGAGGTCGTCCCGCCCGAGGGGCCGATACCGCTGTCCCGCCTGGCGCCCGAACGGGCCCTGCGCCGCGTCGACCGCTACGACCGGCGAGCGCGGCTCATCGCCATCGAATCCCTAACTCCTACCGGTACGGTGCGTCTCGAGTTCGAGGTGATCGACGACCAGCCCTTCGAGTACGAGCCGGGGCATTTCGTCGGCATCACCGCCGAAGTCGAGGGGTTCGGACGACGGCGCAGCCCTTATTGCATCGTGTCGCCGCCCAACGACCAGCGCACCTTTCGGTTGCTGGTGCGCCTGGTACCCGAGGGCCCGCTGTCGATCTACCTGGCCTCGCTACAGGTGGGCGACGTGATCCCCTTTCGGGGGCCGAGCGGGCGCTCGATGGTCCCCAAAGAAGATGCGGACGAGGAGCTCGTGCTCCTCGGCACGGGCGTCGGCGTCGGCGTGCTCATGGCCCTCGTCGAGCACCTGGCCACGACCGGCTTCGACAGGCCGGTCAGTCTCTACTGGGGCCTGCGCCTGGCCGAGGATCTGTGCCTGGTCGACGAGCTCGATGAGCTCGCCCGCCGCCACCCGTGGTTCGCCTGGTTGGCCAGTCTGTCGCAACCTCCCCCCGGGTGGGAAGGCCTCCGGGGGCGCCTCACCGAGTCGGTGCCGCCGTTGCTGGCCACGCTCGGAGGCAAGCGTTACGTGTTGGTGGGCAACGGAGCCATGATCGAGGAGATGGCGGTGGCTCTGTCCGACCTCGGCGTTGACGGAACCCTCATCCACGAGGAGGTGTACTTCAACGTCCGCCATCGGCCCGACCCCCAGGTGCTGAGCGACATCCGGGCGCGGTTCGTGGCCTCCGACCTGTTCTCGCCCCACGCCCACCAGCAGACGGGCGGCCTTCTCTCCCTGGAGAAGCCCATCGCCGCCCGCCGCCAGGCTCGAAACGGCGCCGAGGGAGGCTCGGTCCCTCCCGGTTGGCAGGAGTGATGCAGTCTCTGCCGAGGGCGAAGGGCCACGAAGGGATGACGTGGTGATCACGATCGGCCGTGGACAGGTGGACTACGAGTTTGATGAGGCCCAGCGGGTGCTGGCCGGTTACGCCTTCGGCCCCTCAGACTCTGATCGCCACTGGAAGAACCGTGAGAGCTTCTCAGTGGGAGCCGAGCCATCGGCCAGGGAGCCCCTGCGTTACGCCTACCAGTCCTACGACTGTGTACCGGCCAGCAAAGGCCCTCTCGACATGGCCGACATCGTTGTCAGCACCGGTCTCAACAGCCGTATCAGCGCCAGGACGATGTTGGCGATCTATGCGTTGGCGCCGGACATCTCGGCTGAGCTGGCCCTTCTTCCACCGCCATCGACGTTCTGGGAGCTCGACGAACCAGAGCTGTGCACGGCCCCCGACCCTCCCCGACAGGTGCGGCACATGTGGCGCGCCTGGTGGCTGCTGATGGGGATTCCGGGCGTGGGTGTCGCTGTTACCCACAAGACGCTCCACCACAAGCGGCCACGGCTGTGTCCCCTTCTCGACGGGAAAACCGTCCCGT